>JAKJGK010000147.1 GCA_022704435.1 Synergistota bacterium
ACCCGCGAGTCAAGCCGGGAGTGCTGGAGCGCGGCATACTGCTGAGGGTGCGGTTTCACTTCGACCAGTACGCCAACCTGCGCCCCGCGCGCAGCTACCCGAACGTGCCCCTCCCGGTGCGGCTTCCCTCCGGCGGCAGGCTGGACACTCTCGTGGTGCGCGAGAACACCGAGGACTTCTACATCGGGATAGGTGGCGCGACTCAGGGCGGCAGCCTGTCGCTCGACCTCGCCGCTCGGCGTGGCCTGTACTCGGTCGAAGGAAGGCTCGAAGGAGGCTTTACAGGCGGCGTGGAGGGGGTGTTTCAGCTGGGCGTTGCCACCGAGCCGGGGATCCGCCGCGTGACGGCGCGTGCCGCCCGCGCCGCGAAGGAGCGAAGAGAGGACAGGATCGCCCTCGCGACCAAGTCGAACGTCATGCCGCAGATATACGGCTTCTGGGAGGAGGTCGCGACGGACGAGGCGGAGCGCCACGGCGTCTCCGTGACAGCGGTCAACGCGGACGCCATGTGCTACCACCTGGCCCGCACGCCCGACCTGTACGGGGTGATACTCGCGCCGAACCTGTTCGGCGACATAGTGAGCGACCTCCTCGCCGGGCTGGCCGGGGGCCTCGGCACCGCCGCAGGGGCCGACATAGGCGACGGGCTGTCGATGTTCGAGCCAGTCCACGGCTCCGCCCCGGACATAGCCGGCACGGGTCGCGCCAACCCTATAGCCGCCATCCTGACCGCCGCGATGATGCTCGACCACCTGGGCGAGCGGGAGGCCGCCAGGCGGGTGGACGAGGCGCTGACGACCTACCTGTCGCAGTCCGCCCCGAAGGAGCTCCCCTTCGAGTTCGGCGGCGAGGCCAGGACGGCAACAGTCGGCGACCTGATAGCGGAGGGGGTGTGAGTCGAAAGAAAACTCTGATCAAGTCGCTGTCGTCTGTGGAGACAGCCGATATCAACGGGCTTCGTGACGAGCAAAACACACTTGATCAGAACTTCCGAAAGTATCGCCCGTATTCCCCTCTCGACAAGATTCCTCTTTCGGCTCGCCGCGCCTTGCAAAACCCAAGCCCCGAGCCTATAATGCAGTAGCGGGACGAATATGGATGCACAAGCTGCTCTTTTCGGACTATGTCATCCCGAGGCAGGTTTATCGCCGAGGGATCCTGCGCAGTGCCGCCTCGAACCCGCGGCTCCCCGCCAAGGAGCCACCCCGGTGCAGGATCCCTTCGTCGCTGCGCTCGCTCGGGACGACTTTCACTGTCATCCCGAGCGCAGCGAGGGATCCTGCGTAGTGCAACCTCGCCCGCGAGAGATGCAGACGACAGCGATGTCTATTCTTTGGCGGCATTTACCTGGCCGCCTTCCAACGTTCGTTCGTGACGACCAGTCGAAACATAAAGGAGGCCGAACACCATCTCTGAACAGAGAAAGAACGACGAAAACTGGAAGGAGATCATAAAGCAGCTCTTCCACCGCGCCCTTGAAAAGTTCATACCAGAACTCGCCGACGACCTCGACGAGTCCAGGGAGGTGACCTTCCTCGACAAGGAGCTTCAGGAGCTGGTCGTGTACATGGATGGACCGGCGCAGACGCCGGACATCCTGGCCAGAGTCCCCACGAGGACGGGGCGCGACGTATGGCTGATCCTGCACGTCGAGATACAGGGCCCCGGCG
The DNA here is from genome assembly GCA_022704435.1 of Synergistota bacterium. GTDB lineage: Bacteria > Synergistota > Synergistia > Synergistales > Aminobacteriaceae > JAAYLU01. The sequence continues at coordinate 1,671 of JAKJGK010000147.1, forward strand.
GCGGAGACCTCCCCGAGAGGATGTTCCATTACAACTCCTCCCTGCGGACGCTCCACCTCAAGAAGCGGACGGACGTCGCGGACGTCGTCTCCTTCGCGCTTATCACGGCCAAACGCCCTGCGGGCGAGGCGGAACACTATCGCCGGGAGAGCTACCGCAACAGAATGGTGTACGAGTACCCGTCCTTGAAGCTTTGGGAGCTCGATTCGAGCGAACTGGACGAGAGCGACAACCCCTTCGACTGGGCGTTGCAGGCAGGCAAGTGCGCTCTTGAAGGCGGCCGGGACGAGAGGGTCAAGCTGGAGTACCTGAAGTCCGTTATAGAGAAGCTTGACTCCAGGGGATGGAAACACGACGAGAAGCTGACGCTGCTGCGCTTCACGGACGCTCTTCTTCATCCGAAGGACCCGCAGCTGCGGATGGAGTACGACGCATTCAGGGAACAGATGAGCAAGGAGGGAAAGACGATGCTGATAAGCGTGGTCGAGGAGAGGGCCATCGAGAGGGGCAAGGAGATTGGCAAGGAGATTGGCAAGGAGATTGGCAAGGAGATTGGCGAGAAGATAGGCGAGAAAAGAGGCAAGAACGAGCAGTCTCTCTTTGTCGCCTCCCGGATGCTCGACGCCGGCGAGCCTCGCGAGAAGATACTGGACTACACCGGCATCACCCAAGAGGAGTTCGACAGGCTTGCGGCAAGTTCGCGGGATTAAGCCGACCCTCTCCTAGAACCGTTAACAATTACGGTTCACCTTCGTCGATGGGATTGCGACTGTCTCAGCCGTCCTCCTCCGGGTGAGGGGAGGGGGCGGCGAAGATGGTGAGCTTCAGCTCGGCGTCGTCCAGAAGCCTGTACTCCGGGCGTCTGCCGGACAGCTCCTCGCTCTCCGTGATTATTATGGGAACTCCCTCCCCGCGCCTGTCCATGATGAACTCCCTCCTGCTGCCGACCGCGTTGTAGTTCATCGGGCAGCGCGCCAGCAGAGAGCTGGTCAGCTCGTTTCGCGACGACTGGCGCTCGGAGAGGCTGTCGACCGTCATGGTGTTCGGTATCGTGCCGGGGGAGTAGAGCTCCAGCCGGTCGGAGAATACGTGCAGGCGGATCTTCGCGCCGAATATCGAGTAGTCTCGGTGGGCGACAGCGTTGGTCACGGCCTCGAAGACGGCGTTCATGGAGTACTGCGGCGTCTCTATCCGGTTCGGGGCCTTGACGGCGTAGACGCGCATGTTCCTCTCGACGAACTTGCACGCCTCCCTTATCTGGATGTCCAGCGGGCCCGCGATGTCGAGCGCGTCGATCTGGTGCGCCGCGCTCCGATCCTTCCATCGGTAGCGGACGGCCTGTATGAACGCGCTCGAAAGGAAGGCGCGCGGGTCGTCCGACGCCATCAGGACGCCTCCCACCGTGGCCCGCACCGCACCCTCGTCGTCGACTGCGATCAGCTTCAGCTTGCTCAAAAACTCCCGGTCGTCCCGAGGCGAGATGACGGTCCTGAACCTGCCCCACAGGGAGGGGTTCAGGACGTCCATAGAAGTGCCGGGGACAACCTGCTCGTCGAAGCTCATGAACCTACCCCCTCACCCCCGCCACGATGCTTCTGCAGGCGGCGGCGAAGATCAGGGTGTCGGTGCTGTAGGCTATGTAGGTGAAGCCCTGCTCTATGCGCGCGCGGGCCTCCTCCACCGTGGAGACGAAGATGCCGGCGGGCTTGCCGGCCTTTTTGGCCGACGCCAGCGCCCTTGCCACCGCCTCCACCATCGTCGGGTGGTAGATCTCTCCCGGCACGCCGAGCGATTGAGACAGGTCGTAGGGGCCGACGAAGATGACGTCCGCCCCCTCGACTGCGGCTATCTCGTCCAGGCAGTCCAGGCCGAGGCGGTTCTCGCAGTGCAGTATTACCATCGTCTCGCGGTTGGCCTCCCTGAAGTAGTCGGCCACGCTGCCTGCGAAGCCGTAGCGCGACGATCTGGTGAACGCCGCCCCCCTCTCCCCGACCGGGTGATACTTCGCGAAGCGGACAATATCCTCGGCCGTCCGGCGCGAGTTGACCTGCGGGGCCTGTATCCCCGCCGCGCCGACGTCCAGTATGCGCAGAACCGTCGTGGCCTCGGGGTTGGTCACCCTCACTATCGGGGTCATACCGCGCAGCTCCGCCGCCCTGATCATGTGCTGGATGGAGCCCGCATCCCCCGGTCCATGCTCGGTGTCGATTATGCAGAACTCGAACCCGGCGAGGGCCGCTATCTCCACCAGGTCCGGGCTGTCGGTGTTGATGAACAGACCGAGGGCGGTCCCGCCCTCCGCGAGGGTTCTTTTCAGCTCGTTCTTCATTGACCTCATCCTCCGTTCCATGCGTTTGCGTCCACTGCACACAATAAGACCCCTGCCGTTCATCCCTTCGCTCCGCCTGCTTCCTTCGTCGCTTCGCTCCTCAAGATAAGCGATCGACCCGGCTTGCTGCTCTTCACCGGTCGCCTGCATCCTTCGTCGCTACGCTCCTCAGGATAAGCGATCGACTTGACTCGCTGCGCTTCGCCGGTCGCCTGCATCCTTCGTCGCTACGCTCCTCAGGATAAGCGATCGACTTGACTCGCTGCGCTTCGCCGGTCGCCTGCATCCTTCGTCGCTACGCTCCTCAGGATAAGCGATCGACTTGACTCGCTGCGCTTCGCCGGTCGCCTGCATCCTTCGTCGCTACGCTCCTCAGGATAAGCGATCGACTTGACTCGC
>JAKJGK010000037.1 GCA_022704435.1 Synergistota bacterium
GGAGAGAGCCCCTGTATCGTGCAGCTCGGCCACCTGCAGCGGCGACAGCAGCTTGTGGTGGAACTCCCTGGTCTCCTGGCCGTCGCCGTCCGCCCTGGCTATGCGGCGGGTCCAGCTCCAGGCGAAGTTGGGCTCTATCCCGGCGCTGGCGTCTATGAGCATCGATATGGAGCCGGTCGGAGCTATGGACAGCCTTCTGCTGGTGCGCAGCCTGCCTTGAGCGAAGGACTGCATGACCTTCGCGGCGAGCGACAGGCGCTCTCGCTCGTCGCCCAGTCCGACCGCGTCCACGAAGGACTCGAAGGCGTTGACCAGGGTGTAGGGCATGGTCGACGAGGATCGCATCTTCGTCATCAGGGCGCCCATGGTATCCCGATCCAGGGAGGCGAACCAGGACTCCGGGAACAGGCGTTCCCCCTGCTCGCGCGCGAACCTGATGAACAGCTCCTCGACCAGGCCGGCCTCGGGGAAGGGCTCCTTGCCCATCTCCTCCACCATTCCGACGGAGGCGCACAGGGCGGCGGCCCCCATCGTGTCGGCGAGGGCGCGGCAGAAGACCTTGAACCTCTCGGAGCCGTACTTCATGCCGAGCATGATGGCCGTGTCGGCCAGCCCCATGAGGCCCAGTCCCACCGGCCTGATGCGCCTTGTGCGCTCCCCTATCCTGTCCAGAGGGTAGGAACAGGCGTCGATCACCAGGTCCAGGTAGTACATCGAGCGGAAGACCTGGTCGGCGAAGGCGGCGAAGTCGAAGCTCGTCCGGCCGTCCTCCCCGGTCTTGACGAACGCCTCCACGTTGATCGAGCCGAGGTTGCAGCTGGTGTAGTTGGGCAGGGGCTGCTCGCCGCAGTTGTGAACGTAGAGGCCGTTGGCGTCGAATGCGTTGACGCCGGGGACCGAGGCATCGAAAACCTCCTCCTGGCCAAGGGGAGTAAGAGATTTGAAACGGGCGGTGAAACGCTCCCTGTCGAAAGCTCTTTTATAACTGGCAAGAGCGTCTCTCAGTGCGTTTTTCTTAATCACATTCTCAAAACCGATCAGAGCCGCGAATCTGGCCAAATTCTCCTTGCTGATCACAAGCTCATGCTGCTCCCGGCATCTATAGGGTGCCATACTGCCTCTGCCATCGGGCAAAAGGCGCTCCGAGGCATCTCTTCGGTTCTCGTAAAGGATGCTCTGAATGCCCAGCCTGCTCAGCATTCTCTGGACGGCTTTCAGGGTTTCCAGATCGCTTTGCGCGAGACGGACACTTACACCTTTTGCGGTCGACCCTTGCACCGATCCGTCCGAGTCGAAGAGTCCCCGGATAAATCCACGGTAAAAAGCACTGGATGTAGTAGACTCAAGGATTGGAGTAACTCTTTTGCACCCAGGCGCCATACCCAGGGAAAGGGCAATATCTCTCACGGCCGAGAGAGCCAGGCGAAACTCTCCTCTGTCGCCCACTTTCGACCAGCCGGCGAAGTCGCTTCTGTGAGGCAGTGAGGATGCGTACTCCAGGGCTCTCGACATGACCGACTCCTGGCCGACAAAGTCCCCGCAGGCGGCTTCCGCACCCGTCCACACGGACAACACCGCTTTGTCGTGCTTCAGTACTCCGTCTCCGACCAGAAGTCCCATGAGATACCCTTCAGATTCAGAGTAGGAGCCCTTCCAACCGATAAAACTGCCATGATCATGAAGTGCAAGTCGATCCCCGGGGCTTAGGAGGCGAGCCTCCACCCACTCGTACTCCATGGAATAACGCGTCATGCGAGAAACACGGCGCACCTTGTGGTCGGCGGTCAGCTTGAGAGAGTACCCCTCGTATGTTCTTAGCTCGAAGACAGGTTTTACTCCGGTGCTGAAGAAGCCTGCGGAATCATGCCCTTGCCCGTCAACCATCAGTCGACAGGGCCTTTCGGACAACTCCCTTGCCTGCCTCGGGCCCTCGTCCGTTAGAATCCACGTGTCGCCGGTGACGCACGGGTTGGTGGACTCTATCCTCCAGGTGTCGTCCAGCTTCAGGATGTTGTCCGCGTTGGCGCGGTCGATGAAGAAGATGCCGGGGTCTCCGCGCCTCCAGGCGCTCTCGCACAGCTTGTTCCACAGCTCCGCGCCGTTCAGGGAGCGAACCGGTCCGCCGTCCTTGCGCGAGAAGAGCACGAAGTCCTCGCCGGTCGCGGACGACCGCATCAGTCGGTCCGACACGCACACGGAGATGTTGAAGTAGGGCAGCCTGCCGTCGTCCACCTTGGCGTCGATGAAGTCGAGTATGTCGGGGTGGTCGTCGAACAGCATGCCCATCAGGGCCGCCCTCCTGCGCCCCCCCTGGACGACCACCGCACCCATGGTGTTCCACGTCTCCATGAACGACACCGGGCCGCTCGCCTGGCCGCCTATGCCCCCGTTGATGATGGATCCGCGCTCGCGCAGGTGGCCGAAGTTCGCCCCCACACCGCCCCCGAACTTGCTGATCACCGCCGCGTCCTTGACGGAGTCGAAGATCCCGTCTATACTGTCCGGCACCTCGACGACGAAGCAGGCGAAAAGTTGCTGCCCCCTGGTGCGCGTGGCGTGCAGGGTCGAGTAGTCCTCGAACGACAGCTCCTCCGGCTCGCCGTAGAGCTTCTCCGACGCCTCGGGGTCGACCGTCTGGCCGGCACCGGCTGCGAACAGGCACGGCGAGTTGAACAGGAAGCGCCTGTTGAGCATGTCGTCGAATATGTTGCCCTCGAGCCTGCGGAGCCACTGCAGGGCGTCGTCCCCGCCGTCCAGGCAGCGCGTCTCCGCGCACGCTACTGTCCGCGCCACGCGGCGGGCGAACTCCGCGAAGGTCCGCTCCTTCCTCGTGCCGTCCACAGCCGGGTCGTACCTGCGGGCGAAATAGCGCTGCTCAAGAAGCCACAAGGCGTTCTCGGAAAGACGCCTCGAGCCACCGTCCTCAACGGGAGAGAAGGAAGAACGGAACCGTTCCTTGTAGGAAGCCGACACTTGAAACCCCTCCTAAACACACTACATACACTATGATATGCTTTTCACACTCAATATGTTGTGTAAAAAGGCTTTTGCGGGTATCAGACTAACACTTCTTCGGCCGAAGGACAAGGGGGAAGGCGGTACTTCAGAATTGGAAGACATGGTCCCAAAGGCCCCAATTAAGGGCGATGCTCGCGCCGGGGCAATGTGAGACCGGCAGCAGTTCTCCAGTGTTGCTGGCGTAGCGCTACGCCAGCTCTAAAAACCGCTTTGGGGAGCCCACTCCCGCCAATGCCAGCTGACGTCTGTAAGAATCATTCAAACGAAGGTCGCACCTTCCGGAGGCGACCCAATGAATCTCTCGCGGAATAGTCATGTTCCACAGATCCGGCGCGCTGCGCTCCGCCCACTCCTTAAGGCTTCGCGCCTTCCTGACGACACAGGCGACCTCGCTGGTCTCCGCGGGGTGAACCTCGACGAAAAACGTCTTTTCACAGGCATCGCTCGCCCGGTAACCAACAGCGTAGTCCCAACGGTTGTCCGTCGGCAGCAGACCCTCCAGGTCCTCGTCGATATTGACGCTGCCTGTCACCGATCGGGTGTCTTTCGGACGAATTTTCCTTTTGTCAGCGGTTGAAACGGCTTGCAAGCCATTCCGAAGGGTCAGATCGGGACAGGCCGCGACAGCCCTCTGAAAGCGTGAATACGGCTCACTCACAGGAGGACCTCACTGCCTCGGCCACCGTGTCGGAGACCCGTGCGCTGAAGGCTGCCAACCCGCCCCAACCCGCTACGATCTCGTCCTCGTCGCCGGGGTCGAGGGAGGAAATATCCTTTGACCGAACCCGCCCTTCCTCGTAGTGGAAACTATGAGTCCTTATCTCGAGGCCCAACGCCTGGCCGATCATACTCGACACTTCAGGATTATCGCATGGAAGATCGAGCAGTCCAGAGACAAGCTCTATCTTTCGGTCTACCTCGATGCGGCGACGCTTTATCGCTTCTATGGCCCAAACAATATCCAGCACATTCGAAGAGTGGGTGGTGATCGCTACTTTGTAACCGTGGCCCAGAAGGTCCAGGATCACGGCCATTGCCGCGAATGTCCCCATCGGGTGAAGGCCCGTCTCGGGCTCCTCTATGATCACCAAATCAATAGCCCCGGGTTTTGCGATTCCTTCGCCCGGGAGCAGTTCGTAGCAGCCCAGCAACAGCGGGAGGAACTCCCTCTGTCCGGTGGACCACGCCATGTACGAGATCGCCCGGCCGGCATCCCCGTCCACATTCAGCCGAACCGCCTTCTGTCCGGACTTGGAGCTGCGCGAGAGGGTCGCCCCGTGAAAAATCTTCGCGTCAAGGATGTCTCGAATCGGTGCCATTACCTTCCGAGGGACGGGAAAAAGTTGCTCCCTTTCTTTCAGACCCTCCAGGTAGATGCGAATGCGCTCGCTGAAATTCTTGACCACGAAGGGGTCTCTCGGCGAATAGCTTCTGTAGGGTTGAGGCCAGCCGGTGAGCATCGTCAACACCCTCTGCGCCGGAATATAATATACTGTCTCCGCATGTCCTTCTTCCACGGGCAGTTCAGGGGACGGGGTCGCATCCCCGCCGTCGAATAAAACCCGGCTCTCAGGCCTCCATATCTGCCCCATTCCCTCGCCAAAATAGGCCTCCATCAACCCAGGCCTGCTGTTTTTATCCCAGTCCTGCCCGAACTGATTCATCGTGTTTTTTACGTGGTCCTGGTCCAGATGGAGTTTGAAAAGTTGCAGGAAAATGCTCTTCCCGGTACCCTGCGCGCCGACCAGAAGCGTCAGATCTCCGAACTCTACGCAGACATCCTCTAACTGGCCGACGTTGGAAACCCTGAATTCCATGTTTTGCCCTCCCTCCCGCAAATCGGCAGTTCATGCTTCAGGAACCTCCGATCAAGCCCCTTGCGTCTGCGGAGACAGCTGACATCGACATTGCTTCAATGTGTGCATGATTATTATCGCAATGATTTACAAATACTTGCCCCCGTCGTTTCCCGCTTTAGTATACCTCATCCCTCGACAGCTCGGGAGATCCGTTATCGGCGCCGGCACCATTACTCTCCTCCCCCGGAGGTGCTATCATTGTCCCGTCCGGATCGGGCGCGGCCCGGAGGCCGGGGGTCGCCCGCCGGACGGCGGCGCGAGCCCCGCCATCCTTTAGACCACAGGAGGTTTCACTGATCATGCGATACGATTTCGACACGGTGATCGACAGGAGGAACACCGACTGCGCGAAGTGGGACGGAATGGCCCCGCTGTTCGGCGCGGACGACCTTCTCCCGATGTGGGTGGCCGACATGGACTTCAAGGCGCCGCCCGAGGTCATGGAGGCCCTGCGGGAGCGCCTGGACCACGGGGTCTTCGGCTACACCCGCCGCTTCGAGCCGTACCGCGAGGCCATCGCGGGCTGGTTCCTGCGCAGGCACGGCTGGCAGATCGACACGGCCTGGATCCGCCACGCCCCCGGGGTCGTCCCCGCCCTTGCGATCTCCATAATGGCCTTCACCCAGCCGGGGGAGGGCGTGCTGGTCCAGCCGCCGGTCTACTACCCCTTCTTCTCCACGATCAGGGGGCGCGGGCGCACGGTGGTCGAGAATCCGCTCAAGTTCGCGGGCGGACGCTTCGAGATGGACTTCGACGATCTCGAGAGAAAGCTGGACGACTCGGCGGTGAAACTGGTCTTCCTCTGCTCGCCGCACAACCCGGTCGGAAGAGTGTGGAGCCCGGAGGAGCTGGCGAGGTTCGGCGAGATCTGCGCGGCCAGGGGCGTGGTGGTGGTCTCCGACGAGATACACTGCGACATCCTGTACAGGGGCGTCAGGCACACTCCGCTCGCGTCGGTGTCCGACGCGATGAGGGAGAGCACGGTGACCACCGTGGCCCCGAGCAAGACCTTCAACATCGCGGGGCTGGCGACGGCCGCCGTCATCATACCGTCGCGCAGGCTGCGCGACGACTACCAGTCCCTGGTCGACTTCATGCATATAGACGGCGGGAACGTGTTCGGCGCGCTGGCCCTTCGCGCGGCCTACGAGAAGGGGGACGAGTGGCTGGACGCCCTGCTGGAGTACCTGGAGGGGAACCTGGATTTCATCGAATCCTTCCTGGCCGAGCGCCTGCCCTCCGTCGCGCTGGTGCGCCCCGAGGGGACCTACGTGCCCCTGCTGGACTGCCGCTCGCTCGGCCTGTCGGGCCCGGAGCTGGAGAGGCTGCTGGTGGAGAGGGGGAAGGTCGCCCTTGACGGCGGGCACTGGTTCGGCTCCGGCGGGGACGGCTTCGCGAGGATAAACATAGCCACCCCGCGCGCCCTGCTCAAAGACGGGATGGAACGCATAGCGAGCGCCATCGGGGGGCTCTGACCGGAAGTCGCGGTCGGCCCGCACAGGGAGGGATTGTCACGCCGCCGAGGGGCGGATTCCGCCCCCCCGTCAGTCCCTCTCCTCCCCGCCGCCGAGCGCCAGCAAGGAGACGCCGACGAAGGTCATCACGATTCCGGTCCAGCCGATGCAGCTCATCCGCTCGCCCAGGAGGAACACCCCGAGCAGGGAGGCCGTGAGCGGCTCGGCCGCCGTAAGGGTGACGCTGGTCGAGGCCGGGACCAGCTTCAGCCCCTTCAGGAACAGGAAGTAGGGCAGGGCGGTGGCGAACAAGCCTAGGTGGAGCGCCACCGCGAGCCCGCGCGGGTCGGCCAGCCATGCGGGAGGGTTGGCCAGAAGCACCGGCAGCAGCACGAGCCCGGCCCCGGCGAAGACGACGCCGTTGACCGCGTCGGGGGAGCGCCCCTTGACCAGGAACTTGCTGGAGAGCACGAACACCGCGTAGGCAGCGCCCGCCCCCGTGGAGAACAGCATGCCGACAGGGTTGACCGTGCCGCCGGCGTCACCGGCGAGGGTCAGCAGGGAGCAGCCGCCTACCGCCAGCAGGCTGGACAGGTACCACACCCTGGAGGGGCGCTCTCCCAGCGCGAAGTACCCGAGGACGCCGGAGACGACGGGCGCGGTCGCGAGCGCGGTCAGTGTTCCGACCGCGACCCCGGTCCTGGCGGTGCCGGTGAAGAACAGCGGCTGGTAGGCGGCGGTGGCCAGTATCGCGATCAGGGTGGGGAGGACGGGCCACCCTACGACCCCTCGGAACGATCGCTTCGCTAGGGCCAGTGCCAGCAGCGCGGCCCCTCCTATGACGACCCGCAGGGCGCCTACCTCCAGCGATGTCGCGCCGACCGGCGCGAGGGCCTGCGATGTCCCGGTGGTGCCCCACAGGACCGCTCCGCACAACACCAGCAGGGCGCCCCTGACGCTCCCGTGCTTTTCGAGCAACTGCCTCAATCCTTTCAGGTTCGGATGAGAATGTTGGATCCTGGCGTGTATTATGTCACAAAGAGGCCGTTTCAGGGCGGTCTCGCGCGTCACTTCGCCCCGCGCAGGGGGGAGGTCGGGGAGAGCGACGCACCGCGGTCGCGCCGTCGCTTGACGATGCGCCCGGAGGGTAGTAGGCTGGGGACGGCCGGGCTGCCCGGCCAGTCCAGCTCACGGAGGCGTTCAGATCTTGAAGGAGCTTTACTACACTGTAGCGGACGAGGTGTTCGCCGAATTTCCGGGCTACGTCAGGGGCATCGTGATCGCAAGAGGGTTGACCAACGGCCCGTCGCCGGACGAGCTGACCTCGCTGCTGCGCGGGGCGGAGGAGTCGCTCAGGAGGGAGCTCGGGACGGGCAACCCCGCCGACCACCCGAGGATAGCGTCGTGGCGTGAGGCGTTCAGGAAGCTCGGCATGAAGCCGGCGGAGTTCCGGTCGTCCATCGAGGCGATGGCCAGGCGCGTGGCGAAGGGGCACGAGCTGCCGTCGATAAACGCGCTGGTGGACCTGGGCAACGCGCTGTCGCTGCTACACCTGCTGCCCTGCGGGGGGCACTCCCTGGACGACGTGTCGGGCGACATCATGCTGCGCCCGGCCAGGGGGGACGAGGTGTTCGTCCCTTTCGGGGAGACTGAGGCAGAGAGTCCGGCGCCGGGGGAGTTCATCTTCGCCGAGGGCGACCAGGTGCTCACGAGGCGGTGGTGTTGGCGACAGGCCAACCACACTCTAACCCTGCCCGAGACCAGGGACTTCATCTTCAACGTCGACGGAATGCCCCCGGTGGGCGCTGACGAGGTGCTTGAGGTCTGCCGGGAGATGGAGGAGCTGATGGCCCGCTTCTGCGGAGGGGATTCGTTCCGAACGGGGCTTCTGAGCTCCGGCTCCCCGCGGGCGAGCCTGTCGTGACACGGGCTTGATCGGGCAGGGGGGCGGCCCGAGCCGCCCCCTGCGTGCTGTCGCCTGCTACTTCAGTATTCCTATCAGGTGCCCCGCCTGAATCCTCCTGTCCACGTAGGAGAGCTGGACCTGACACGCCCCGTCGAGCCCGGCATCCACGAAGACCCACAGCACGCGCCTCTCCGGAAGCAGCCAGGCCGCCTCGAAGAAGATCCCCTGGTCGGTCAGGATGGCGGGCTTCCCGTACACGCCCGAGAACTCCGCGACCATCGCATCGAACGTGTTCTTCCGCCACTCCAGGGTGTTGGGCAGGGTTTTGGTCTTGACCGAGCCGTGGACCTTGAGTATGTTGCCCCTGTAGGCCTCGATCGCGTAGTATGTCGAGGCCGCCTGGGAGCGCACGTAGGAGGGGAAGGGGTTCTCCTTCGGGGTGAAGGAGTAGCGCATCACTCCGTTAGCGTCCTCGACTCCCTCCCTGTCCAGCTTGACGACCTCGGCCTCGGCGCGGTCGAACTCCCGCTCGATCGGCTCCCCCACCCTGACCCCCCACACCGACGACGGCGGGGCGACGGGGGCTTGGACCTCCTCCTTCGGCTTCTCGGCCGCCGGCTTCTCGGTCGCCGGCTTCTTGACCGGCTTCCTTACAGGCGTCTCCTCGGGCTTCTTCTCCGGCTCGGGCTTCTCGGGCTCTTTGGGCTCCTCGGGCTCGCCGAGCTCCTCCGGCTCCTCGGGTTCGTCGAGCTCTTCCAGCTCCTCGGACTCGCCTGGTTCTTCCAGTTCCTCGGACTCCTTCGGCTCCTCGGGCTCCTCGATCTCCTCTATCTCCTCGATCTCCTTCGGTTCCTCGGGTTCATCGGGTTCCTCGATCTCCTCGGGTTCCCCGGGCTTCTCCTGTTCACCGAGTATGCCGGCGATTATCTCGTCAAGCTCGTCGCCGAGTACCTCCTCCTCGTAGATCTTCGCCTGTCGTTCCCTGGTGTCGAGCACCTCTATGCCGATCTCGTCGGCCTCGTCGGAGCCCGCGGCCGCCGCCGTTCGCTCCTCGAGCACCGGACGGACATCCTTCTCGAGATCGTCCGCGTAGTCCCGGTCCTTCTCCCTTGTGCTTGAGATCGCAGCCTCGAGGCCGTCCGCATCGCCAAGGAACGCGTTCGCCCATGCGATCCCCTTCAGGGAGCGCAGCACCAGCTCCGTGTCGTCGGGCGCCGCGTCCATGGCCTGCCCGAACGACTTGATCGCCCCTCTCTCGTCCGCCGCGCCGAGCAGGGTCTCGCCGAGGCCGACGTACAGCCAGCTTACAAGCGCGCCGGAGGGGGCGTCCAGCGCCATCCTGAAGCGCTCCTCCGCGCTCTTCCAGTCGCCGAAGTAGCGCAGGCACCAGGCCGAGTAGTCGAGGGCCTCTCCGTCCTCGGGATTTTCCTCCAGCAGGCGCTCGAACAGGTTGTATGCCCCCCGGTAATCCTGGACCTCGTACAGGTTCCTGGCCCTCTCGCGCAGGAACTCGTCCGCCGGGGCGGCCCCGGCGGTGCAAACGAGGATGACCGCTGCGATCAACGCTGACATAATGCCGGTCTTCTTCACGATATCACGCCTCCTTGCAGAGAATGGCCGCCGACGATGGGCAGCGGAAACAGTTCAGACTTCACCATGGAATACCTGCGTACTTGAAGACCGCCCAGTTGGACGCCTCCTCGAACGTCCTTTTCAACTCCTTCTTAGCCGACGCGAGAGCGTCGGCGGGGGAGTCGCCCGCAGCGATCCGCGAGTAGGCCAACGCCATGAAATCGGGGGCGCTGTCGTCCGGCACCCTCCACCTCGATATCAGCATCCCCTTGGCCCCTCCTGCGAGGAACACGGTGTTCAGGCCGACCATGCCGTCCCCGATGAAGAGGTCCCCCAGCCCGGTGTCGCACGCCGAGAGCACCACCAGGTCGGAGCGCCAGCGAAGGGCCGACAGCTCGCCCATCTGCGCGAAGGAGTCGTTCTCCGTGTCCTCCACGGGAGACAGGGCCAGGCCCGGCTGAAGGTCGGGGATGGTGTTCCTGTCGTAGCCGTGGCAGACCACGTGCACGTTGCGGGCCTCCCAGGCCGCGATCTTCGGGTCGTACAGCATCCTCTCGGACGCGTCGGCGCCGGCGAGCAGCCTGGCCTCGCCGAAGCCCTTCCATATGTCGGCCACCGTCTCCCCCTCCCGCCGAGCGTTTCCGAGGGGCGAAATGTACTTGCAGAACGCGTCCCTGATCCTCCGAAGGTAGGGGTTGTCCACCCCCTCGAGCAGGCGCCTGCGGGCCTCGTCGGCGCCGAGCTTCTTCTTGACGGCCGGGTAGTACTCGGGATCCGCGATCACGACCAGCCGCCGTCCTCCGGACGCCGCCGTGTCGCGTCGCGCGGTCAGCAGGAACGCGCTCGGGAGTTCGGCGAATGTCCACCCGTCGTCAAGCAGGAACTGAAACCTGCCGTCCCTCTCCACCGACATGGTCTCGTAGGGGAACGTGTACAGCAGATCGTGGGGGATGATCAACAATCTTTTCTTGCCCCCGGTCAGCTCCGCGACGGGGCTGAACAGCTGCTCCGCCAGGCGGGGAGAGGTCATGCCCGCCACCATCACGGCCTCGTTGGCCCGCACCGCCTGGTACTCAAGGTCGGGCGCGGTGCGCATCCACAGGTTGTACGCGAAGAATCCGTCGTAGTCCAGCGGCAGCCTCGCGATCCTCGGCTCCGCCCCCCTCTCCAGCACGAACGCGAACGACAGGGCTGGGGACAGGTAGTAGTCCGCGACAACCCAGTCCGGGTGAATGGCCGAGGAGGTCTCGTCGAGGGTCGGAACGCCGTCCGCCGCGTCCACCGTATGGTCGGCCGCGATCTTCGCCATTTTGCGCCGCACCTCCTGGAGCTCGGCCACAGCCTCGTCGGCCTCGCCCGCCAGCCCGCGGAAGCCCAGGAAGTTGATCCTCAACAGCAGCTGCGCGGCCTTGATGCGCAGGGCACCGTAGCCCTCGGCCTCCTTCCCGGGCAGCCGGTCGAGAAACGCCCCGCCCGTGGTGGCGAGCATCTCGCGCCACTGGCGGCTCTTCATGCCCTCCAGGTACCTCCACAGCCTCTCGGCGTTCTCCCTGGACGGCGTTCCTTCGTACAGGCGGAACGCCGTCTCGATCCCGGCGCGGTAGAGCTCGAGCTTGTCCGTGGTCGCCTGCGAGCCGGTGCCGTCGGACGGGGAGATCGACTCCATGACCTCGATAGCCTGGTCGATGAAGGGCAGGGCGCCCTCGTCGTCCCCTAGCGCCAGCGCGGCCCTGGCCGAGGTGGAGAGCGTCCTCCACATGAGCTCCGGGTTCGGCATGCCCCCGGCGGTGCGCGCCGCGTAGGAGTAGCCCCCTCTCACGCTCTCAGCCGTCTCGCGCGCCTTCTCCGGCTCTCCCAGCGCGAGAAGGTACCTTGCCATCAGCTCCCTCATCGCCTGCCTGTCGTCGAATCCGATGGAGCCCTCGGGCGTCTCCGCCATCTCCCGGCAGGCCTCGTAACGCTCCAGGAGCTCCGTTCTGACCAGCCCCTCGGCGATCGAAAGCATCCCCTCGATCTTCTTCTCCAGCTCGGCGGGGGACTCGTCGCCTGAAAGGGAGAAGCGCTTGTCGAAGGCCTCCGATCCCCTGGCGAGCGACTTGCTCAGCAGGTCGATCCCTTGGCGGAGATTCATCCCCTTCTGCTCCCCCAGGACTCCGAGCTCCCTTAGCAGCGCAGTCCTCAGGGACAGCCCTCCCCAGGCACCCGCGACCTCGGACAGGGCAAGGGCCCCGTCCAGGGCGTAGACGGTGTACGGCGGCGTCGACAGGGCCAGGTCCGCCGCGCGGGCCTCCCTCTCCTGCCGCGACTCGCTCTCTATCCCCTTCACATACCGGGCGAGCTTGTCCTGGCCGCGTATCTCATCCAGGGGCGATCCTCCCAGGGACTCGAGCAGGGAGAATATGTCGGCCGCGTACTCCTTCAAAGCCGCCTCTCTCTTCTCCCCCCCTGCCAGGAGAAGCCCCTCCATCCTGCGCGCACGCTCCGCCGCCCTGGCCTCCGCCGCGCGCGTCAGACCGGAGGCAGCGAGGGGCGGCATCCGCTCCCCCCTCAGCAGCGCCCCTATCACCTCGCGCTGCTCCTTGTCCTTCAGTGACAGGGAGTTCAGCCCCTCCGCGAGGAGGGTCAGCATTCGCTGCGTCTCCGCGGGAACAGCGGTGCCTCCCGCCCTCTTCTCGACGGGGCCTTCGGGGACCAGCCTGAACCCGTCCACCTGTATCTCTACAGGGGCGCCCGCATCCCCCAGCAGACCGCGGCCCGCCGCGAGCCTAAGCGCGCTCCAGCAGGCCTCGAAGGCCGCGCGGAAGACGCCCTCGTCGGCCGCCCTCCCCCGCTCCGATCCCAGGGACCTCAGAGCCTCCGCGACCTGCAGGAAGATATCCCGCCTCCCGGTCGCAAGCCTGAGCACTCCCTCGGCAGAGAGGTGGCGCGCCATCCCCTCGATGCGCCGCCACGATAGCATCGCCGCGGCCGACTCGACTGCGGCAGTTCCCCTCAGGCCGGGCACGCTCGCGGAGAACCACTCCCGCGACAGCTCTCCGAGGCGCCTCCAGGCCATAGCGAGCGCATCGCCCCCCCGCGAGGGAGGCAGCCCTGCGGGCTGGAGGAGAGCCCCTCTCCAGGGTATGCCCTGCATCCTGCGGTAGTCCACCTTCCCGGAAAGGCCGAGGTGGTTGGCGCTGGCTATCCGCTCCACCCCCATGAGGGAGACCAGCGCGGACTCCATGTCGCCCTGCTCGACCGCGCCGTTGAAAGCCAGTCGGTAGGAGCTCTCGGACGCCTTCCATGAGCCCTGGAAGTGTAGCAGGTTGGCCCGCGCCAGCACGGCCTGCACCATCCTTCCCTCGAGGCCGGCCTCCTGCGCCAGCCCGACCGCCTCCTCGAAGCAGGCCATCGCCTCCGTGTACTTCCCGTCGACGCGCAACAGCCTCCCCCTGGTCACGAGAGCGGCGCACACCTGGTCGCGAAGCCCCCTGCCCTCCAACAGCCGGCGCAGGGCCTCGACCTCCTCGGCCGCGTACGCCGGGTTCCCCAGCTCCCCCTCGGCGACAAGGCCGTTCATCTGCACCGACAGGCGGTTCCCCTCGGTTATCAGCGGGTTGTCCGGCTCGAGTTCGAGAGCCGCCTTAAGCTGCTCCTCGGCCCTGTCGAAGAAGCCGAGCTGCAGGAGTGTGTGCCCCCTCTCGGCCAGGACCAGGAAGCGCAGCAACCCGGCGAGGTTCCTCGTCTTCTCGTCCCCCTCCAGCGGGGCGAGCTCCGCCTCTACTCTGTCGAGCTGGTCCAGCGCGCCCGGCATGTCCCCGTACTTCCTGAGGGTCGCGACCAGCTGCAGCGCCACCCTCGCCCTGGCGGACGGGGCGGCGCGCAGGGCGTCCAGCGAGTCCAGGTAGAACCTCCTGCTGTCCGAGACGCGCCCCCTGCGGAAGGCGACCTTGCCAAGCCCCTCGAGCGACAGCCCGTGCAGAAGGTCGGACTTCAGCCTGGCGCCCTTTCCCCGCGCCTCGTCGTAACGCTTCTCCGAGTCGGACAGGCGGGACATGGCAAATGCCGCCTGCGCCCCTTGCAGCAGCGCGTTGGCGGCCTTGGTCTCGTCCTTGCCCTTGGCGTACAGGGCGGCGGACCGGTCGAACGCGCTCATCGCGTCGGAGTCCCTGCCGTCCGCCGCGCCCCTCAGGCACAGCCCCTGGTTGTAGGCCGCGTCAGCCGCCGGCAGGATTTTTTTCTCCTTCTCGAGCATGGCCGATGCCTTGGAGAAGTGCTCGGCCGCTGCCGAGTACTCCTTCCCGGCGTAGAGTTTCAGCCCTTTTTGCATCTCCTCCTCGCCCTTGGTGGCGGCTTCCGCCGCCCAGGGGAGGAGGAGGAAAAGCACGATCAACAGGAGAATCGCCGCCGAAGCGGCCCTCGCTCTGCTCATCCCGCCCTCCTCCTCTCTCGGTGGCAGGTTTTAAAACGGAGGCTTGAACTTGATCCCTGGCAGCACCTCGATAGTGCCGGGCGCCGGCACGCCGAAGGACTTCAGCAGGTTGGTGAAGTCCGGAACCGGGAGCGACGGGACCAACACCTTCTCTCCGACGAGGCCCCCCACAGTCTGCGCGAACGGACCGTAAACGCCAAGGAAGCCCTGCATGTTCCTCGCCACGCCCTGCATCGCTCCGCTCAGCCCCTGGAGGGCGTTGATGTCGATGCCTCCGCCCTTCACGCCCCCCAGGGCGTTCATGATCGTCTGCATATCGCTGATAATATTCTGAAGGTTAGAAAAAATATCGGCCGCGCCGGCCACCACGTTGGTCTTGAGCACGCCCTTGTCCTCGGGAGCCAGGTCGTCCGGCTTGACCTCCCGGGCCTGGTCGTGCGCATTCGAGACCGCCGCCTCGGAGTTGGCCCGAATTCCGCTGTTGCGGGCCTTGAGCTCCCCGTCCGTCAGCGGCGCCTCCTTCAGGTGGTCCACCGCGCTCTTCCACGAAGCGTAGGACGACTCGGCTACCTTTATCGCCTTCGCGTCCCTGGTCGTGGAGTTGATCAGCGCGACCTCCTGGTCGGTGAGGGAGCGGAGAGTCTTGAGCGCCTCCCTGGCCTTCGGTATCTCCTGCTTCAGCGACGCGGCGAGACTCTTGGCCTGCGGGCTGTTCTCCCTCTGGGCGCTGTACAGCTTCTTCTGGATCTCCAGGGCCCCGTTGATGGTCCGGTACTGCGGCAGCTTGTTCTTGTGGATCTCGTCCATCGTCGCGGACGCCTTCTTCCCCTCGGTGCCGCTCTTGCGCATCTTCGTCTTCTGCACCACCATGGTGGTCTCGTCTGCGCCCTGCACGCCCTGAAGCTCCTGGCTCTCGGCGGCGACGGACGTCTCGTTCAGCGCGAGCGCGTCCAGCGCCATCTGGGCCGCCACCACCGCGGCACCGAGCAGCAGAAGCGCCGCCAACCCCCTTATGAATGTCCTTCGCGACACGTACACCGGCCTCCTCTCCTACGACGAAAAAAATGGAAGCGGGAACGGATCCCGCTTCCAAGCGCTGCAAGCCTGCCTACTCCTCGACCGTGAGGGTGAAGGAGACGATCATCTCCTCGCCGGACTCGTCCCTCAGGGTCGCGACGACCTGGTCGGTCCCCGGCTCCGTGGCCGCGACGAGCTTCCACTTGTCCTGCCTGCCCGGGAGGATGGTGATCCCGCCGGGCTCGACGCTCTTCTCCACTCCCTCCGGAAGCAGCCTGTTCTCCCTGCCGCTGGCGCCCCTGTTGACGAGCGACACCAGGGTCGCCGGGCGGCTGCTCTGAAGCTTCACGAATATGGACTCGCCCGTGAGGAACTCGTCTCGGTCGGCCCAGGCCTTGACTACCCAGCCGTCCTCGACGGCGACTCCGAACCCGCCCTTGTCGGGGGTATCACCTCTCGTGAACACCGCGAGCGAAGCGGCCGCCCACTCGAGCGGCGCCTCCTGCGCCTCCTCGGAAACGGCAGGCTCCTCCTCCATCAGGATTATGTCCCTGGTGGCGACCTTCGGGTCCTCGAGCACGGTGAACGGGCCGAAAAGCTTCTCGTTGTCCGGGTCCACGATCTTGGTGGGCATGTTGGTGGCTATGGCCTTGACTATGTCGGTGCCCGCCGGGCCTCCGAGCTTCATGGAGAACTTCTGCCCCTGAGCGGGGACGAACACCGTCTCGCCGGCCTTCACGAAGTTGTCCTCCACCCACTTGTTCGGGAAGAGCACGTAGATGCGCCCGGAGGGCGTGAAGTTCAGCAGGGTCAGGTAGCAGTCCCTGTCGGACGTGAACGCGAACTCGATCTTGTCCCCTATGTTGTAGACATCCCCCTCGGCGGTCTTCGAGGTCTCGAGCACGAGCTCGAAGTCGGACCTGTGCATCTCCTCCACCGCCAGACGCGAGGCCTTCTCCTCGCCGCCCATTACAGCCTTGTCGGACTGCTGCGCCTGTTCCTCCTCCTCGTCCTCCTCCTCCACCAGCACTATGTCCCTGGTGGCGCTGGTTGTACGCGGCAGGACATCCGCGAACGCCCGTGTACCGACGCAGACTATCGCTAACAGAACTACCAATACCAGCCAACCCGTCCTCCTCATTCGACACACACCTCCTGCGGGATATGCAACCTGAAATTATGGATACTTATTGAACACACTGTTCTGTACAGAATTATACCACGAATATGCGCATGCGTCACCGTATAAAAAAAGAGCGGGGCTGGCCCGCTCCTTTTCGTACCGCGAAAAAAACCTAGCGCTTCGAGAACTGCCGGAGTCCCCTCGCTCCCTTTCGGCCGAACTTCTTGCGCTCGACCATGCGCGGGTCCCGTGTGAGAAAACCGTTCTTCTTCAGCAGCGGGCGAAGCTCGGGGTCGAGCTTCAAAAGAGCGCGGGCCACCCCGAGGCGCACCGCGCCGGCCTGGCCGGAGAGGCCGCCGCCGGAGGCCCTGACGAATACATCCATCTTGCCGTCGAGCCCCGCGACCTTAAGCGGCTGCATGGCGCTGATCTGCCAGCAGTCGCGGGGAAAGTACTCCGCCACTTCGCGCTCGTTCACCTTGAAAGCGCCGTCGCCCGGACGAATACGGACGCGGGCGAGGGCGCACTTTCTCCTGCCTGTTCCCCAGAAATACCCTGAACTCTGCATTAAATCCGTCCTCCTCCTGACGATTACACCTCAAGGGGCTCCGGCTGCTGCGCCGAATGGGGATGCTCGCTCCCCGCGTACACCTTGAGTTTCCTCTGAAAGTTCAACTTGTTCTTGGGCAGCATGCCCTTGACGATGCGGTGCATGAGCTCCTCCGGCTTCTTGTCCATCATCTCGCCGTAGGTGGTCGAGCGGAACCCGCCCGGCCATCCGGTGTGGTAGTGGACCGTGCTGGTCTCGCGCTTGTTGCCGGTGAGCCTGGCCTTCTTCACGTTGATGATTATCACGAAATCCCCGGTGTCGACGTGGGGGGTGTAGGTGGGCTTGTTCTTGCCCATCAGTACCTTGGCCACCTGGGACGCCACCCTTCCGAGCGGCTTGTCGGCGGCGTCGACTACGTACCACTTCCGCTCGACCTTCTCCTTGGCGGCCATATAGGTGCGGTTGCACAACATGGTCTTTCCTCCTTAAATTTCGCTTCTGCTGCTCCATGTGCGGTCCATTTATCGAAAAACCGTCTCGTTTCACCGGAGGAACGCTCGCGCAGCGGAGGGCGTGGCAGGGGCCCTCCCGGCGGCATCCATCCGGCGAATGAGCGATACGGACTATGCAGCTGCTTGCCCCGGGTCAGAGAACGCGCCCCAGCCTCGGGTTGTCCAGCCTCCCCGGCAGGCGTCCGCGCTTTGCTATGGGGACGCCGCCCACCTCCTTGAGGTCCATGGTCATATCGATGGGGGCTGCGTGGGAGATGTAGCTCCCGACCCCGAAGCTGTCCGCGCCCGCCTGGGCCAGCTCTCGTATCCTGTCGGGAGACAATCCCCCGGAGGCCACTATCCTGACGTTCGGGAAGCCCGCCTTGTCGAGCCTGTAGCGGACCTCGGCCACTAGCTCCGGGGATACGCCGCCCCTCTCGCCCGGGGTGTCCAGGCGCACCGCGTTCAGCCTGTCGCCCAGGGCCGCGGCCACCCTCAGGGTCTCCTCGGCCTCGTCCTTGAACGTGTCCACCAGGACGATCCTGGGCTCGCCATCCGGCATCACGGCGTCGTACCGCAGGGCCAGCTCCACCGTGTCCCCCATTATGAGGACCGCGGCGTGGGGCACAGTCCCGGACGGCTCAACCCCGGCCAGCTTGGCACCGAGGATGCAGCTGGCCCCGGCACAGCCTCCGACCTTGAGCGCGGTCCGCTCCATCACCGGGGCCACCGAGGGGTGCACGTGCCGCGCGCCGAAGCACAGGACGGGCTTCCCCTCCGCCGCGTCGACGCACTCCCTTGCGGCGGTGGCCCAGGCAGAGGCGCTCGCCAGCATCCCGAGCATGACGGTCTCGAACACGCCGAAGGCCTCGTACGGGCCGCAGATGCGCACCAGGACCTCCTTGGCCGCGAAGGCGTCGCCCTCGCGCAGGGAGTGCACGGTCACCTTCCGCCCGTCGAGGAGGGTCAGGACCTCCTCCAGGCCGGCGAACACGCCGCTCTTCCTGGCGAAGATCTCGGCGGTCACCTCCGTGTCCAGCCTGCCGCCGTCCCTTAGGACGTCGCGGGCCTTCACGAAGTACACGTCCGTCGTGCAGCCCGTCAGGATCTCCTCGTGAGTCGCCGAGTGAAGCCTTCTCTCGCCGACCCGGAAGGAGCGCACATCGGCGATTCCGTCCATCTCCGGGCACGTGTCGCGCCCGTCTGCGCCGCCCTTCATCGTCGTCAGGCCAGAACCAGGACGACCGAGGTCACCATGAATACGGCTGTCAGGATCACCGTGAGCTTCGTCAGCCCGGTGAAGCGCTGCCACTGGCTTGCGCCCATGTCGGCCTGGGTGCCCCCGCCGAATATACCGGAGAAACCGCCCTCTTTCCTCTGCTGCAGAAGAATCACGCCGGTAAGGGCCAGGCAGAGAAGAATGTGGACGACACCGAGAAACGTCTTCAAGTCGCGCACCTCCTAAAAAATTGAAAACCGAGTCCAAACGAAGAGTAATTCTACCACACAACTACCGAAAAAGGACATCGATCATACGACGACCTGCCTCGGCTCTGTGGGAAATTTGTCTTTTTACCTCTTCGGGGAGCTCCCCGAAGGTCATGTCGAACCCCCACGGCCTGAACACCGGGTCGTAGCCGAAGCCGCGCCCTCCGGAGGGAGACATGGCGATATCGCCCCGGCACTCCCCCTCCGTGACTACGCACAGGCCAGAGGGCATGTACAGGGCGAAGGCGGCTACGAACCGGGCGTGCCTGTCGGGCTCGCCGCTCATCATCTCGAGTATCCCTCGAATCCTGTCCGCGTCGGTGACCGCGAACCGGGCGGAGCGCACCCCCGGCGCCCAGCCCAGCGCCCTGACCTCCAGCCCGCTGTCGTCCGCCAGCGCGGCCATCCCTGTTGCCATTGACCAGGCCCTGGCCTTGAGCCAGGCGTTGACGGCGTAG
>JAKJGK010000148.1 GCA_022704435.1 Synergistota bacterium
CAGCGCCACCGTGTGCTCGGCTATCTGGGACGCCCAGCCGCCCGCATTGCACGCGAGGATCATCTTCTCCGGCAACAGGCTGAAGGGCAGGAACTCCAGCCCGGTGGAGACCGACTGGAAGAGCTCTACTCCCCCGAGCAGCGGGTACTCCTCCACCCGCACCTCGTTGTTGAAGAAGAAGGGCATTACAACGTTGGCCGACGACAGCACGGCCGCCCGCTTCTCCTCCGGGACATCCGACAGGTAGACGACCTCGGCCGCTCCGTCCAGGCCGTCCTCAATAGCGGCGCGAACGCTCTCCGGGGCATCCAGCGTGACCAGCACCACTTTTCCAGCGCTTCTCTCTTCGTCCATCTCCTCAATTCTCCTTTCAGAAAACCTGACTCTCTGCTATTGTACCCTAAACGGGCAAAACAGGCCCGCCGGAGGGAGTGTTCCAATGCAATCGACCATATACCTGGTGCGGCACGGGAGGCCCGAGCTGCCCGACGACGAGATGCGCTTTCTAGGGTGGGCGGACCTGCCGCTGTCGGACGAGGGGAGGCGGCAGGCCGCCGCGGCGGCGCGGGCCCTGTCCGGAGCACGGTTCGACAGGGTCGTCCACAGTGGGCTTAGCCGTGCCCGGGAGACCGCCGAGATAATCGCCGCTTCGACGGATGCGCCGTTCGAGGAGGTCGCAGGGCTCCGGGAGATATCATTCGGCGAGTGGGAGCTCAGATCGATCGGCGAGTTCGCGGAGAGCGAGCCGGAGCTATTCGCGGAGCGCGGCGCCGACTTCGCCGGGTTTCGACCGCCTGGGGGGGAGAACTTCCTGGACCTTCGGGAGAGGGCCTGGCCCGCGTTCCTCGGCCTGCTCGGGCGCGAGCCCGGCAACCTGTTGATCGTGGCCCATGCGGGAGTCATCAAGACGATCATCTACGCGATCCTGGGCATCCCCCTTCAGAAACTGTTCTCGGTCCGGCTGGATTACTGCGGGATCCAGGTCATCTCCCGGATGGACGGGCACCTGACGCTGACCAGGCTGAACTGGACCGAGAGCCTCGAGGCCGATTAGAACGGCAACCTCGCCCCGAGGACGGCGTTCCTCCTTCCCGCGCGCCCGTTGCAGCCGCCCCCCGTTGGAATCCCGGAGGGCGGCGCTTCATCCCCGGACGGGCGCTACTCGTCGATCAGCCCCTGCTGCAGCACTCCCAGGGCCCTTCCGAGCTCCACTCTGTGGCCGCACTTGACGCAGGTCCTCTCTATCGCCGCCACAGCCGACACGAGGGTGTGCTTGTCGATGTTGCCCATGTGTCCCATGCGGAACCCCTTGCCGGCGAAGGCCCCGAGGCAGCCGGCGGTCTGGGCCCCCTCGTCCGCCAGCACGGCGCGGAACTTCGCGTCGTCGATCCTGGCCCCTTCTGGGTAGAAGAAGACCGACAGGGTGGGGGCGCGGTACTGCGGTTGCGCCGCCACGGAGAAGCCTATCGCCTCCATCGCCGAGGCCACCACGGCCGCTTGGCGCCTGTGGCGGGCGTAGCGCTCGGCCAGCCCCTCCTCCTTCATTATCCTGATGGACTCTTTGAGGGCCCATACAAGGTTGATGGCCGGGGTCCCCCAGTATTTGGACGGGTCATGCATCACCGGAAGCCACTTGTCGAAGTCGATGTAGGACTCCGGTATGGCCCCCAGCGTCTTCCGCCTATCCATGGCCTTCTCGCTGGCCCAGACCATGGTCAGGCCGGGCGCGACTCCGAACGCCTTCTGGGAGCAGGTTAGCAGCACGTCGATGCCCATCGTGTCCATGTACTGCTCCGCGCCGCCCGACGCCGCCACCCCGTCCACTATGTATATAGTACCGGGGTGCTTTTTGAGGACCTCGCCGATGGCGGCCACAGGCGCCTCGACTCCGGTGGATGTCTCCACGTGGGTCACGGTGACGGCGCTGAAGCGCTTCGACGACAGAGCCAGCTCGACCATCGCCGGGGTCACCGACGACCCCCACTCGGCCGACAGCAGCTCGACGTTAAGCCCCTTCCTCTCGCACATGTCTATGAACCGGTCTCCGAAATAGCCGTTGGAGCAGACCAGTATGTCGTCGCCGCGCCTGGTCGTGTTGGCCAGGGCCATCTCCATCCCCATGGTCCCGGAGCCCGCCACCACGAATGTCTCCCCGCCGCACCTCCACATCGCCCCGAGGTCCGCCACGACGTCGGAGAAGTCCTTGACGAACGCCGCGTCCCCGAAGGCGACGGTCTCCCTTGCCATCTGTTCCTGGATGGAGCGGACCACCGGAGTCGGCCCCGGTATCATCACAAGCTTGCTGGTCTTGATCATAACCTCATGTCCCCCTATTTATTTTTCTCCGGCATGGTCTGGATGAACGAGGACAGGATCAGCCCGACCGTGCCTATTCCCGCCACGAGCAGCACTCCAAGCGAGCCTACGTCACCGCCGGTCTCGAAGCCCTTGTACAGGAAGCCCTGTCCGGCCCTGAAGGCCGCGGCCAGGCCGCCGATCATACCGCCCAGGATGCTGACGGTCATGAAGAAGCCGCCGATCCCTGACATTCCGCCCGGCACAGGCACATCCTCCGGGTCCATCACGTCCGTCCACAGCAGGTCCCACTTTTTAACCCTGGGGTAGAGTACGATCATGACCGGAATACCCAGCACCACAGCCGGTATCGAGTTGTTTAGCGAGATTATGCTGCCCAGGGCCGCGAACGGGACAAGGCCGAGCACCTCGAGCCCCCAGGCGATCACCAGGGCGCAGGCGAGCGAGCCGAGCACCGCGACCAGGACGTAGGCAACGATCTTGCGCTTGGATTTCAGGTCTGGCTCCATGTCGTCCCTTGACACGAGCCCGAGGTTCATCCAGAGCTTGTAGGGCACGTAGGCGAACATGAAGTTGCCTATGAACCCGAAGAAGCTCCCTATGCCGAGCGACCCGAAGAAGTCGCCGATCAGGTTTCCTATGGCCGACCCCCAGGCGCCCGCGGGCCCGAACAGGAGCCCCAGCACCACCGGGAGCACGCTGGCCGGGCGAAACTCGGTGATTCCGGGGATCAGCACGAATCCCTTGAACGGGATTAGCAGGGCCGCGTACAGGCCTGCGCTGAGCGCGACGAGCACGACCATCTTGGTCTTCTTCCACATGGAGAATACTTCCTTCACAAAGATCCCTCCTTAAGATTGTTGAATACGGTCGCCGGTCAGGACAGGAGCGCCGCGCCGTACGCCACCGACCCGCTGAGGGAGTACGCCGCGATTGTCAACAGGGCGGCCCCCGCCAGCATCAGCCAGTCGTCCCTCTTCATCCGCAGCTCCAGCAGAGTCGTCCGCTCCTCGCTGTAGCCAAAGCCCTTGGATTCAAGCGCCATAGAGAAAACGTTGGTGCCCCTCATGACCGAGACCAGGGTAGGCGCCACGAGCGGCACGTGCCTCCTGATGCGCTGCAGCAAAGACCCCGAGTCGAGGTCCAGCCCGCGCGACTTCTGGGCCTGGATCACAGTGTAGCTGGTGGAGACTATCATGGGGACCAGGCGGATCGCGGTGGAGAAGGCGAACGCGCCGCGGTAGGGTACCTTCAGCCGTACCAGCCCCTCCGCAATCTCCTCTATCTTGGTCGCGCTCAGGAAGACCATGCCGGAGATGATCATAAGGTCCGTCTTCACTGCCACCATCGCCCCGTAGACGACCCCGTGCACGGACAGGTAGGCCAGCGTCCAGATGACGACGGAGAACAGGGCTATCATCAGCAGCACGACCCTTATTCTCCTCAGGTTGCCAAGCACCCCGCCTGCCGCCCCGTACAGCAGGACCGACGCCAGAAGCCCCGTCAGAAAGGGGAAGCTCTTTATCGAGAGCGCCAGGGCGAAGCTCAGCAGCATCAGCGCGAGCTTCGTCCTCGGGTCGAGTCGGTGGACGAACGAATCGCCGTCGATGTACAGGAACATCTCCATCATCCGGCACCTCCCGTGCAGTGCAGCATCTCCTCCACCGACAGCAGGGTGCGGCCCAGCATGTTGCTCATCGACACGATGTGAGGGACGCCGAGCCGCGAGGCTCGAAGCTCCCCCTCCCTGGCGAAGGCCTCCCTAACCGGGGCGTCCATGAGCACCCGCCCCTCCTCCATCACGACCACCCTGTGCGCGTACTCGGCCGCCACCCACATGGTGTGGGTGATCATGACGATGGTCTGCCCCGCCTCGTTCAGCTTTCTGACCAGGTCCATCATCCTCCGCTGCTCCCTGTAGTCGAGTCCGGTGGTGGGCTCGTCGAGCACGATGATCCCCGGGCGCGCCGACAGCACGGACGCCACCGCCACCCTCTGTCTCTCTCCCTTGCTCAGCGA
>JAKJGK010000149.1 GCA_022704435.1 Synergistota bacterium
CAGATTCAAGGGAGAGCTGGACCAGAAGGTACCGGTGAGGGGGAATTACGACTTCGCCCTGCTGTCCGGCGCCCTGATGACGATGGCGGACCTGGTGCGCACGCGAATAAGGGTGCAGGAGGCGGTCACGGACATGCTGAACGTAGTCGCCGTGTCGGCCACGAAGGAGGACCTTGCGTGGAACTTCCTGAGGCTGATAATGAAGGAGACAGGCTCCTGCATGGCCGCCTTCTACATCCGCAACGAGACGAGGCCGGACACGATGGACCTGGTGGCCTCCGCGGGGCTGCCGCCCGAGTCCATAGGCTCGTTCAGCGCGGAATCCCTCGAGGGGCAGTTCGGGGCGCCGATCCTGGGCAACGAGGTTCACGTCCTGGCCGTGCCGGACAGCGACGCTTTCGCCCTGAACACGATTGCCGGCAGATTCCGGCCAGCCCGGATACTGACCATGCCCATAACCGTGCGCGGCGAGCCCGCGGCGCTGTTCACCATGAGCTCGTTCACCGACTATCCCGAGGAGTACACCCTCGCCTTCTCGATAGTAAGGGAGGGGCTCAATGCGGCCAGGGCCAATCTGCTCGCGGGAGAGAGGGAGAGGACCCTGCTGCAGGACTTGCAGGGCGCGAACCAGGAGCTTGCGGCCCAGTCGGAGGAGCTCGAGTTCCAGGCCAGGGAGCTGGAGGCGCAGAACGTGGAGCTCAATATCCAGAGGAGCAAGTCGGAGAAGGCGAGCAAGTTGAAGACGGAGTTCCTGTCCAACATGAGCCACGAGCTCAGGACCCCGCTCAACTCCATCCTGGCCCTCTCCAGGGTGATGCGGTCCGAGACCGCGGAGCGCCTGACCCAGGAGGAGCTGGACTACCTGGGCATAATCGAGAAAAACGGGAAGAGTCTGCTTGCCCTTATAAACGGCATTCTGGACCTCTCGCGGATCGAGGCCGGGCGCGAGGAGCTCCATCTTAAGGAGACCCAGGTGGGACGCCTGCTCATGGAGACTGCCGAGGGCGTCCGTCCGCTGGCCCGGGAGAAGGGAATATTCATCGAGTGCCACATCGACCAGGGCCTGCCGCCGGTGATCACCGACGAGGACAAGTTGCGTCGGGTGATAATAAACCTCGTGGGCAACGCGATGAAGTTCACCGATACCGGCGGAGTCACCCTCCACGCCACTGCCGAAAAGGACGGGGTCAGGATAGACGTGGAGGACACTGGCATAGGCATAGAGGAGGAGGAGCTTCCCCATATCTTCGACGAGTTCCGCCAGAGCGACGGCTCGAGGGCGCGCAGGTTCGAGGGCACCGGGCTGGGGCTTGCGATAGTCAAGAAGATCGCGGACATCCTGGGCATAGAGATCCAGGTGGAGAGCAGACCGGGTGCCGGCTCCAGGTTCACGCTTCTCGTCGACCTCCAGCCCCGATCCGGTGACGCGGAGGCCCTCCTGTCGGACGACAGAGACAGGGCGACGGTCCCGCTGATCTATATAATCGACGACAACACGGTCGAGGCGATGCAGTTAAGGCGAACCCTTGAGCAGAACGGTTTCAAGGTGTCCATCTTCAGGGACGGGCAGGAATCCCTGGACGCCATGGAGTCGGACCAGCCGGACGGGCTGATACTGGACCTTGACATGCCGGGCTTGGACGGATTCAGCTTTTTAAAGGAGTTGCGCCGCCTTGGCCGCAGCGTGCCGGTGCTGCTGATGACGGCCAGGGTGCTCAAGCCGCGGGACACCAGGGTGTTCAACGAGCTCGGAGTGCGGTTCCTGGCCCTCAAGGGGGATGTCAGGCCCGAGGAGCTGGTCTCGAAGGCTCGGGCCTTGACCTCGCGGGAGGCTTAAATCATGAATACAGTCCTGGCCATCGACGACAAGTACGACAACCTGGTGGTGCTCAGAGCGATGCTCAGAATGCTTATGCCCGAGTGCGTCATGCTGGAGGCCCTCTCAGGGGAGGAAGGGATCCGGATCGCCAAGGAGAAGCTGCCCGACACGATACTGCTCGACATTCTCATGCCGGGAATGGACGGTTTCGAGACGGCCAGGAGGCTGAAGGCGGACCCCGACACGGCCTCCATCCCTGTGATACTGCTCACCGCCGTCGAGAACAGCGCCATGAACCGCACCCTTGGGCTCAAGGCCGGTGCCGATGCGTTCCTGTCGAAGCCGATCGAGGAGGACGAGCTGGTGGCCCAGCTAAGGGCAATGCTGCGGATCAGGGCATCCGAAGCGGAGCGCAGGGACAGGATGGACAGGCTGGAGGAGCTTGTGGCCCTGCGAACCAAGGAGCTCCGGGAGACCGCCGACCAGCTGGCTCTGGCCCTCGACCAGACCATCTCGGTCCTCGCCAACACCGTGGAGACGAAGGACCCCTACACGGCCGGCCACCAGGTGCGCTGCGCAGCGCTCGCGCTTGCAATAGCGCACGAGATGCGTCTGCCCGCCGATCAGCTCCGAGGGATACACACCGCCGCGCGGATTCACGACATCGGCAAGATAAAGATACCGTCCGAGATCCTGAGCAAGCCGGGCCGGATCACCCCGCTCGAGTTCTCCCTGATCAAGGAGCACCCGATGGTGGGCGAGTCCATAGTGTCGCCGA
This sequence comes from Synergistota bacterium, assembly GCA_022704435.1. GTDB lineage: Bacteria > Synergistota > Synergistia > Synergistales > Aminobacteriaceae > JAAYLU01. The sequence continues at coordinate 2,598 of JAKJGK010000149.1, forward strand.
TAACCTTCCCATGGCCGGTTGCGAAGATCATAGCCCAGCACCACGAGCGCCTGGACGGCACAGGCTACCCCGAGGGGCTGACCGGGGACGTCATTCTGCTGGAGGCCAGGATCATAGCGGTGGCCGATGTAGTGGAGGCCATCTCCTCCTACCGCCCTTACCGCCCTGCCCTGGGCGTCGAGGCCGCCCTCGCGGAGATAGAGGGAAACATGGGGACGAAGTACGAGCCCGACGTCGTCAAGGCGTGCGCCTCACAGATCAGGGAGGGGCGCTTCAGGTTCGACGACTGAGCCGCGCCGCCCGCCCCCCCTGGATCGCTGAAACCTACAGGATCGCGCACCCCAGGGTGTTCTTGGCCTCCCTGAGCGCGAACGAGTGCGCCTCGCCGTCGAAAGAGGCCACGCCCCGCTCGAATATGCTCACCCTGTAGTTGATGTTGCGCGCGTCCGCGGCCGTGTACAGCACACAGATATTCGTGCACACCCCCGCGAGGAACAGCTCGTCGACCCCCTTCTCCCTGAGGTACAGGTCCAGGTCGGTGCCGAAGAACGCGCTGTAGCGCCTCTTCCTGATGATCTTGTCCCCCGGACGCACGTCCAGCTCCGGAATAATACCGCTCCCCTCGCCGCCTGCCACGCAGTGCGCCGGGAACATCTCGAACTCGCCGTCGTCTGGCTCGTGGTTGTCACAGATGTAGATTATCGGACACCCCTCCTCCCGGAACTCCGCCGTCTTGCGCCGTATGAAGTCCACGATCTCCCGACCGGCGGCCCCTACGGACAGAGCCCCGTCCTCCCTGATAAAGTCGTTCAGCATGTCGATCACCAAAAGAGCCTTCATAGCCGTTCCTCCTTTTTCCTCGAGTGCCTTGCACCAGATCGGACTGCTTATTGATTATAATGTAGACTGAGCGCAAAAAGCCGTTCAGGCTCGGGACATTTCATTTCTTTCCGGATCGCCGGGCCGCCGCAGGTTCGAGCTCGCGCTCAATCACTCAAGCAAAGGAGAAAACAGACATGATCATCCGCCTGAAATTTGTCGCGAGGACAGCATTGCTGCTACTCCTGGCCGCGCTCCCCGCACCGGGGGTTGCAGGCGCGGAACCCTCCCCCGGCTTCATAAACGCTACAAAGGTCAACATGCGCTCGGAACCTTCTACGTCGTCGAAGGTGATCATGCGCTTCGACGGCGGAGAGCTCGTTGAGGTGCTCGAACAGGCGAAGGGGGGATCGAACGAGGCGCACCCCTGGCACCGCGTGTCGGCAGCCGGCGGGGAGCAGGGGTGGGTGTACGGCGAGTTCCTGTCTACGGATGCCCTGCCGCCAAGGTTCGCCCTGGCCGACTCCGACGGGGAGAGGCTGATCCTTGCCTGCGGCGAGGGCAACTCCTTCGCGGCGAGGGTCTCCCGCCGTTATTCGGCATGCCTTTCTGGGCGCGTTTACCCCGTGGCATTCGAGGAGAAGCGGGATCGCAGTCCAGACTGGAACTACCGCGAATTACCGGACCGGTTCGACGAGATGGGGGGGCTGGTGTTCTCGGTCGAGGGCGAGCCCCTGCCCCTCGACGACTCCCTGCACGTCGGAACGGATGTCCTTCTGGTGGAGGCCGCGTATATGAAAGGGGTCGACGTCATCCCCCTGTCCGGTAAAAAGGGAGGCAAGGTCCCGGCCGGCGTGAAGAAGGAGTTCGAGGGGCGGTACAAGCGCCCCCTGAAGTCGATCGCTCGCATA
>JAKJGK010000150.1 GCA_022704435.1 Synergistota bacterium
GATGGTCTCAACGTCGGCGTAAGGCGAGGCGGCGCCGATGCTCTCGAAGTCCACCTGCCAGAACTGCCTGAAGCGCCCCTTCTGCGGTCTCTCGTACCTGAACATCGGGCCGACGCACCACAACTTCACCGGCTGCGCCAGCTTGTCCATGCGATTCTCAAGGTAGGACCGAACCATCGACGCGGTGGCCTCGGGGCGGAGGGTTATGCTGCGGTCTCCCTTGTCCGTGAAGGTGTACATCTCCTTCTCAACCACATCCGTGGCCTCCCCTATGCCGCGCGAGAAGAGCTCGGTGTGCTCGAACAGCGGCAGTTGCACCTCGGAAAACCCGAAAGTGCGGGCGACATCCCCAACTACCTCAAAAACACGGGCCCACTTCCACGATTCCTCCGGGAGAATATCCCGGACTCCCTTTGGCGCGGTGATCACATCCATGCAATCTCCTCCATACCGAGGTTTAAATATTCGACAAAACCCGGCCCCATAGTTCGGGCCGGGCGCGCAGGCAACAGAACAGAGTCTTGCTTCAACGCGATTCAAGCTGGAACTTGATGGCGGTTCTCTCCTCGTCCTCTATGGCAATCTTCGAAAAGGCGGGTATGCAGACAAGGTCGATCCCGTTCGGGGCGACGTAGCCCCTGGCGATCGCGATGGACTTCACCGACTGTTTGACCGCGCCCGCTCCTACCGCCTGAACTTCAACCGCCCCTTTTTCCCGCAGCACCGCTGCTATGGCACCTGCGACCGACTTCGGCTGTGACTTTGCAGAGACCTTGAGCACTTCCATGAGTAGCGACCTCCTTCGTAGTTGAGGATCTACGCGTATCGGAACGCACCCGAACGGGCCCTCGCCCTCGTGACCGTACAGGCCCGCTGAGGCGGAATGCCAATAGAATCTGCCGCCATGGTTCTCCGAAAGTTTACCCGATGATGATGTAAGTATAAACTCAGACCAAAGAAAAATGCAAGGATCTATTCGCCGGGCGAAGGAGGCGCTACCTGCCCTCTCTCCTGGAGAGGGCCCGCTCCTCGAGCTCGACCAGGCGTTTCCGGTCGTTCTCTCTCAAGCGCGAAAACAGCCTCTCGCGCGACGCCGCGCCAAGCGCGCCTCGCCCCCCCTTCTCCCTGTCCTTCAGGTCGCCCCATGATACCTTCTCCTTGCCCCTGTAGAGGTCGAAGTCGGCGAGCCTTTCGCCGTCGGCGGAGTATTCGAGTCCCACCAGCAACCCCTTGACCTGCTCCGCTGAGAGAAAAGTGAACAGGCGGAAGCGGTATACCCTCACCGGCAACAGTATGTGTGCGTAGTCCTTCCCCCACCCCTCCCCCAGGATCATGCCGATCTCCAGTCCGTCCAGCACCGTGCGAAAGCGCTCGGCATGGTCCATGTAGCTTCCCCAGGAGTCGTAGACGCGTATCTCCATCTCGTTCCACGAACGGTTGTCGAGCCCTTCGCTGAAAAACCAGAGGGCGCGCGCCCTCAGGAATGAGTACAAGTCGTGAAAGAAGACCCCCGTCACCAGAAGGACGTCGTCGAGCAAGTCCGCCATCGTTACCGGGCCATTGAGCGGGGAACGGGTGAAACAGACCGCGATATCGTTCTTCCTCTGGCTCCCGAGGAGGGAGCGAAGCCTGCCCCTGCGGACTGTCGCCCCCTGGATTCCACCGTTGGAGAGGTCGTTCTCCATCTGGGCGACAATCTGATCGGACTCGCCGAAGACCCGGAAAAACAGGATTCTCGGGAGCAGGCGGACCGACTCCATGGCGCGGGCCGGGTCGTTCGCCAGCGCGGCGAGCACGTCGTCCGAAGGGGACGCGACCACTCGGTACTCCCTGTTTCCGTCGTCCTCCCTGCCGTGCAGGGCCACTATAGTCTGCCCCTCTCCAGCGGAGTCGAGCGCGCTCTCAAAAGTATGTCTGGCTACCTGGAAAGCCGATTCCAGGGCGCGATCCAGCCCCTCCCGGTCGCCCCGGAGAAGCATGCCTCGCGGACCCCCTCGCACTATGGAAAGCATCAGACCACCTCCCGCATGATCATAGGCCTACCTTCTTCCTGTTAAATCGGGCGTCGTCCACGTACTTGGGATAGGGGATCGAAAGTACGACGCCGGAGTCCACATTCAACACATGGACCGCCTTCAACCCGTTGAGGAAGATCTTGTCCCCGTCGGCGTCGACCTCCGGGGGCATCGAGTGCCCGAAGAGGTTGAAGCGCGAAGGCGGAGTTCCAAGCCGCTCCGGTTCATGGCTCAGGTTCAGATCAAGGCCGAAAAGGTTCAGCCGGGCACCACCCTCTATCACCAGCCCTTCGGGGAAGAACTCCCTCACGCTGCACTCGTGATCGTGATTGCCGGTTATGATCACCAATCTGTCGCCACTCAGGGGCGACAGGACAGACCTGAGCTCCGCCAGCTTCTTTCTATAGAGCGGCAGCTCCCCCGGGTGAAGCTCAAGCTTCACCTCGTCCGCAAGATCCCCGGTGTGAATGATGCACAGGGGCTCGAAATAGTCGACGAGGTGTCTCATGGCGCTGTAGAATGTCGAAGGCGTATCGGAAAAGTGCAACAGCACCCGGCCTCTGTGCTCCCTGGCCTGCTCCGGGAGCGAAAGCCCCAGCACCATCCTGCGGTAAAGCGAATGCCAAACGTCTCTCTCCATGGACCATTCTTCCCTTCTTCCGCAAATTGTATCATGATATTTCAACCCAATTCTCGTCGTGCTAGAATAGGCACATGGACCATTTACTCACACCAGCCGCCCGGGGGAGACGACTATGATCGCCGGACACAGCGCCCGAATAGCAAAGGATCTCAACCTGACTCAGGCATCCGTCGAGGCGACTCTCGCCCTTCTCGGGGAGGGTTGCACGGTGCCCTTCATCGCTCGCTACAGGAAGGAGGCTACAGGCTCGCTTGACGAGGAGGAGATCCTCGCTGTAAAGACTCTGTCCGAGCGCCTTGAGGCGCTGGACACAAGGAGAGAGAGCATCATAGCCTCCCTCTCGTCGAAGGGGGCCCTGAACCCCGACCTGGAGAGATCGCTGCGCGCCGCGACCACTCTTGCGGAGCTCGAGGACATCTATCTGCCCCATCGCCCGAAGAGAAGGACGAGGGCCTCCATCGCGGAGGAAAAAGGGCTGGCTCCGCTCGCCGACAGGCTGTTTCAGCAGGCCGGGGAGGATCCGGCCTCCCTGGCGGAGGAGTTCGTATCGGCCGAGCGGGGCGTGGACTCGCCCGAGGAGGCGCTCCAGGGGGCGATGGACATAATTGCGGAGCGGGTCAGCGAGGATATCAACGCTCGAAGACGGATGCGCGTGCTGTTCGCCGCCAGGGGGAGGCTTTCCTGCAGATGCGCCAGGGGCAAGGAGCAGGAGGCCTCCAACTACAGGGACTGGTTCGACTGGGAGGAGCGCGCGGCCTCCGCACCTTCGCACAGGGTGCTCGCGATGTTCCGCGGAGAGCGCGAAAAGCTGCTGTCGATCTCCCTGCTCCCCCCGGAGAACGAGGCGCTGCGCATAATCAAGGAGCTGTTCGTTCGCGGTGGAGGCCCCGACTCCGCACTCGTCGAGGAGGCAGCCGCGGACGGCTACAGGCGTCTGCTGGCCCCCTCCATGGAGACCGAGCTGAGGAACGCCCTCAAGAAGAAGGCGGACAGGGAGGCCATCGCGGTCTTCGCCCGGAACGTCAGAAAAATCCTGATGGCGCCTCCGCTGGGCCCGAGAAACATCCTGGCCCTGGACCCCGGCTTTCGCACGGGATGCAAGTTCGTATGCCTCAACAGGCAGGGCGACCTCCTTCACGACGGCGTCATCTACCCGCACCCTCCAAGGCAGGATGAGAAAGGAAGCGCTCGGGAGATTCTAAAGGCGATTGAAACTTACAGTATCGAGGCGGTAGCCATAGGAAACGGCACTGCGGGGCGCGAGACCGAGCGCTTTATCAGAAGCCTGAATCTCCCCGGGGACATCGTCGTGACGATGGTGAACGAGAGCGGGGCCTCGGTATACTCCGCCTCCGAGGCGGCGCGCAGGGAGTTTCCCGATCGTGACATAACCGTTCGAGGGGCGGTATCCATTGGCCGCAGGCTGCTCGACCCGCTGTCCGAGCTTGTCAAGATCGACCCCAAGTCCATCGGCGTGGGGCAGTACCAGCATGACGTGGACCAGAAGGAGCTGAAGGGCGCACTCGCCGCTGTCGTGGAGTCTTGCGTCAACGCGGTAGGCGTGGACCTGAACACGGCCGGCCTGGAGCTTCTGTCGCACGTGTCGGGACTGGGAGCCTCCGTCGCCGAGCGAATAGTGCGGCACCGCGCCGAACACGGCGCCTTCTCC
>JAKJGK010000151.1 GCA_022704435.1 Synergistota bacterium
GCTGCTGGCCTCCGCCGTCGGCGCATGCCGGGCGGCACTGTTCAGGGTGTTGAGGCGGGAGGATGGCCTCGTTGAAGCCGGGGTGATAGGCTGCCACGTCGCAGAAGGAGGGGAGCGGCGCCTGCGCGGGATCGCGGTGCGCCTGGCGGAGCGCGGCCCCGTCATGTCCGCTCTCGATGGCGGGAAGGAATTCCGCGGACAGCTCGCCGACGCAGTCGAGCTGGACTTGCTCCTGTCCGGGTGCGGGTGCCCGGAGTGCCACGAAGCCCCGCCCGCCGTGATGGCCTTCCCGGTTCGCATGAGGGGAGGGCTGTGGGGCTTCATGACCATGTGCCTGCCTGAGAGGATGTTCTCCCTCGCCGATTCCGAGGTGGCGGTGCTGCGGGGAGCGGCGTACTCGATGGCCGCGTCTGCCAGCCGCTGGGAGTCGGAGGGCGAGGCCAGGGCCGGCTACCGCAATCTGCGCAAGGTCTTCTTCGACGTGGTGAGGACGATGGGCAAGATCGTGGGCAAGAAGGACCCGTTCACCATCGAGCACCAGGAGCGCGTAGCCGCTCTCGCCGTGGCCATGGGCGAGAGGATGGGGCTGGACGAGGCCCGCCGCGAGGGGTTGCGGGTCGCGGGGCTGGTGCACGACGTGGGGAAGATAGAGGTCGCGGGTGAGATCCTGAACAAGCCGGGCAAGCTCTCGAGGATAGAGTTCGAGCTGGTGAAGGAGCATCCCCGCTCCGGCTACGAGATACTGCTCGGGGTCGACTTCCCCTGGCCCGTGGCGGAGGTGACCTACCAGCATCACGAGAGGCTCGACGGCTCCGGCTACCCCAGAGGGCTGAAGGGGGACGCCATCCTGCTGGAGTCGAGGATAATCGCCGTGGCCGACGTGGTAGAGGCGATATCCGCCCACAGGCCGTACAGGCCGGCCCTCGGCCTGGACGCCGCAATCGAGGAGATCACGTCGAAGGCGCCGCTCTTCGGGCACGACGTGGTCGACGCCTGCCTGTCCTTGCTGCGCGAGAACCCGAATATCTTGCTATAGACAGTCCGCCCGCGGCGCGGAAGCGGCGACCGCGAAAAATCCTCAACAAATCGCGACCACGCGACATTCTCGATCCGCCCGTCTTCATCCTGTCGATCCGACGACCGCTTGACATCCGTCCATTCGTGATGTATGATTCATCTAACAAAACGGTTGAATGGAGTTCGGGGGGTGAGATCATGTCGGTATCGTCGCGCATAGAGGACTATCTCGAGGCGATTTTCTCAATAGAGGTCTCCGGCAGGGAGGCGACGGTCACCGACTTGGCGAATGCCCTCGGGGTGACGAAGGCTACCGTCGTCGCGGCGATCCGCAGACTTGTCGACGCATCGCTGGCCACGCAGGAGCGCTACGGGGTCCCGTCGCTCACCGACGAGGGAAGAAGGCGCGCTCTGGAGATCTTCCGCAGGCACGAACATCTGTCCTTCCTGTTTCACGAGGTGCTGGGCTTCGACCCCGACCGGGCCATGTCGCTGGCCTGCGTGATGGAGCACGAGCTTGACGAGAAGTCGGAGAGGCGAATACTGGGCTTCGTCGACTACCTGGTGAACGCCCGCAGAGAGGGGATGCCGTGGGTGGCCGAGCTCCTCTCCGCGATGGGGGACGAGCGCAGGTTCCCGAGGCCCCTGTCGATGCTGGACGACGGCGGGTGCGGGGTGGTCGCCCGGGTGACGGCGGGGGGGCTGCTGCGTCGAAAGCTGTTCGACGCAGGATTCGCGCCGGGAGCGGAGGTCTGCCGCTACGGCGCCTCCCGGTCGGGGGATGTGCTTGAAGTCCTGGTGGACGGCAGGGAGGCGACCCTTCTAAGAAACGAGGCGGTATCGGTGTGGATCTGCCCGGTGGCCGAGGCCGACGGGCTCAATCAGTGAGAGGAGGGGTTCTCATGTGTCCGATAAACGTTATGTCCGAGGGTTCCGAGGTGACGGTGGCGCGCATCGCGGGCGGCGGGGAGTGCACCAGGCGGCTCTCCGAGCTGGGCATCGTGCCGGGCGCGAAGGTGCGGGTGGTCCAGAACGGAGGGGGCCCCGTCCTCCTGAAGGTCGGGGAGTCCCGCTTCGCCATAGGCCAGGGGATGGCGCTCAAGGTGATGGTGGACGGCGCCTGCTGAGAGGGCGGGCGGCCCCGACGGGGCCTTTTTTCAGGCCAGAATGTGAGTTAGATAGATATAACATAATGGGGTGATGAGCCATGTCGATCTCTTGCAGCGGCTGCGCGGGTGGAAAGGAGAGGGTGCTGAGCTCCCTCGAGATAGGCGAGGGCGGCGTTGTCTCCAGGATAGTCGCGGACGGGGGGCTGAAGCGCCGAATCCTGGAGATGGGGCTGGTCCCCGGGACGGGGATACGAATGGAGAGGAAGGCCCCGTTGAACGACCCTGTCTCCGTCTGGTTCCGGGGGTACGAGCTCAGCCTCAGGGTGGACGAGGCCAACGCAGTGATGGTGCGCCCCGCGGGGTGCGCCGGGTGCGCCCGATGAGGGGGACCGTAGCCCTCGCCGGGAACCCGAACACCGGCAAGACAAGCCTGTTCAACGAGCTGACCGGGTCCAGCCAGCACGTGGGGAACTGGCCGGGGGTCACGGTCGAGCGCAAGGAGGGGCGCTTCAGCCTCTCGGGCGTGGATGTGACCGTGGTGGACCTGCCCGGGACCTACAGCCTGGGCGCGGCCTCGCTGGACGAGCAGATAGCCGCCGATTACCTGCTCGCCCGGCGGGATCGCCCGGACCTGGCGGTGGTGGTCGCCGACGCGTCGAACATAGAGCGCAGCCTGTACTTGGCGGTGCAGGTGCTGGAGACGGGGACGCCGGTGGTGCTGGCGCTCAACATGATGGACTCCGCTGCGGACAGGGGTATTACGATAGACGTGGACAGGCTGTCCTCCCTGCTCGGCGTGCCGGTCGTGCCCACCGTGGCGAGGAGGGGGGAGGGGACGGACCGGCTCAAGAGCGCGATTGTGGCCGAGCTCGGCAGGAGCGGGCCTCGCGACCGGTTCTCGCTCCCCTGGGGCGAGCGCCTCTCCCCACTGTTCGACGCGCTGGAGTCCAGGATCGAATCGGCCGGCGGCCTGCACGGGGGGATGACGCCCCGGACGGCGGCGGTGAAGTATGTGGAGGGGGACGCCCAGGTCGCGGCGGCGGTCGAGGCCGCGGGTCTGAGGGCGGACCTGGACTCCCTCGTGGACAGGTTGGGCGGCAGGATCGAGGCGGAGCTGGGCTACGACCTCCAGACCGCGGTCATAGAGAGACGCTGGGGGTTCGTATCGGGCGTCACCGCCGAGTCGGTCAGGCGGGACCTGTCGCTCAAGGCCCGCCTCTCCCTGTCGGACCGGATCGACCGCGTGGTCACGTCGCGGACGCTCGGCCTGCCTATCTTCCTGCTGGTTGCCTGGGCTGTGTTCAGGCTGACCTACGCCCTTGGCGACCCTCTCGCGGAGATCCTCGAGGCGGCCGTCGGATACCTGGGGGACAGGGCGGGGGAGCTGCTGGCCGGGGCGGGGTTCTCCGGGATGGTATCGTCGTTCGTCAGGGACGGCCTGATAGGGGGGGTGGGGTCCGTCGTTGTCTTCTTCCCCCACATTTTCTTGCTGTTCGCCTTCATAGCGCTGCTGGAGGACTCCGGGTACATGGCCCGGGGCGCCTTCGTGATGGACAGGATCATGCACCTGATGGGGCTTCACGGCAAGAGCTTCATCCCGATGCTGATGGGCTTCGGCTGCAACGTCCCCTCCATCATGGCCACCCGCATCCTCGAGAAGCCGCGGGACCGCATGATCACCCTGCTGGTGCTGCCGTTCATGAGCTGTTCGGCCCGCCTGCCGGTGTACGTGCTGTTCTCCGGCATATTCTTCGGCGAGCATGCGGGGACGGCGGTGTTCTCGCTTTACGTCATAGGCATTGCTGTGGCGGTGCTGTCCGCCAAGCTGCTGGGCGCGACGCTGTTCAGGGGGGAGTCCTCGCAGCTGGTCATGGAGCTGCCCCCCTACCACGTGCCGTCGCCGTCCATGGTGCTTCGCCATGCCTGGGAGAGGGGCGCGATGTTCCTTCAGAAGGCCGGCACCTTCATCCTGCTCTCGGTTGCGGCGGTGTGGTTCCTCGCCAGCTTCCCCTTCGGTGTGGAGTACGCCTCCCCGGAGAGCTTCGTGGGCCATATAGGCAGGCTGCTGGCACCGCTTCTGGCGCCTGCGGGGTTTGGTTTCTGGCAGGCGGCGGT
>JAKJGK010000038.1 GCA_022704435.1 Synergistota bacterium
TTTTTGACGTAGTCGGGGTTGTAGCCCGCACTTTCGGATATTCCGAGGTGCACCTGCCGCTGTTCGAGCACACCGAGCTCTTCTCGCGCGGCATAGGTGAGGCCACGGATGTGGTGGAGAAGGAGATGTACACCTTCACGGACAAGGGAGACCGCAGTATAACCCTCCGCCCCGAGGCCACCGCGTCGATGGTTCGGTCCTACCTTGAGCATCGCATGGACAAGCTGGCGCAGCCGGTGAAGTTGTGGTGCGTCGGCCCGATGTTCAGGTACGAGAGGCCGCAGAAGGGGCGCTTCAGGCAGTTCTGGCAGGTGGACTTCGAGAGCATCGGCGCCGCCTCGCCTTACGCCGACGTTGAGACCATCGCCCTGGCCTTGGAGCTCTTTCGCCGCCTGGGGCTGGCCAGCCTCGAGGTGGTGATAAACTCGGTGGGATGCCCGGCCTGTCGCCCTGGTTACAGGGACAGGCTTGTGGAATACTTCTCGTCCGCGAGGGACAGGCTATGCCCGACATGCCTGACGCGGCTGGAGCGGAACCCGCTGCGCATACTCGACTGCAAGAACGAGTCGTGCAGGGAGGTCTCGGATGGCGCGCCCGATGTGTATCCTCACCTTTGCGACGAGTGCAGGGATCACTTCGACAGCGTGAGGACCGGCCTAGATGCGATAGGGGCCTCCTACCGCCTCGATAAAAAGCTGGTCCGAGGGCTTGACTACTACACCAAGACTGCCTACGAGATACTGTCCGGAGAGCTTGGAGCGCAGAATGCGGTCTGCGGCGGCGGCCGCTACGACAACCTTGCCGAGGCCATCGGAGGCCCGCACGTACCTGCCGTGGGCTTCGCAGCGGGAGTGGATCGCATCGTCATGGTGATGGATCAGCAGGGATGCTCGTTCGGACCAGCACCCTCCCTGGATGTGTTCGCCGTGGCCCAGGACGACGCCTCGAGGATGGATGTCCTGAGGCTCGTGGACAGGCTCAGGCGCGGGGGGCTGGCCGCGGAGATGGACCTGGCGGAGCGGAGCATGAAGGCCCAGATGAAGGCGGCCTCTGCGCGAGGCGCCAGGTACGCTTGCATAATCGGCGAGGACGAGAGAAGCGGGGGCGTCGTCATGTTGAAGGACCTGTCGACCGCGGAGCAGAGGAAGGTCCCGCTGGACGCGCTCGTCGAGGAGATACTCGGGGCGGATCCCGAGAAAAGATAGACTTGGGCGAACGAGGAGGTCCGGCCTGATCACGAGGGGCGCTGGGCCCGCGTTATTCAGTGGATCAGCGAGGTTGTAGATACGTCGACTTCTGGAGGGAGCTTTTTTATGGCTAGCGAGCAGCGGTATTTCAACAGGGATTGGCAGAGGACCGTCTACTGCGGCGATGTCGCCGGGCGCGACGGCACGGAGGTTCCTGTCGTAGTAAACGGTTGGGTGAGGCGCAGGAGGGACCTTGGCGGCCTGATATTCATCGACCTATGGGATCATACCGGTATAGTCCAGGTCGTGTTCAACCCGGAGCTCGCGGGACAGGTCCATGAGCGGGCCAAGGAGTTGAGAAGCGAATTCGTGATCGCGGTCAGGGGCAGGATACGGGTTCGCCCGGAGGGCACCTCCAACGATTCGATGAGGACCGGGAACTGGGAGATAATGGCGGATGATTTCATTCGACTGGCCCCGGCGGCCCCGCTGCCGTTCGAGGTGGGGGACACGACCGACAGGGTGGACGAGAACCTCAGGCTTCACTACAGGTATCTCGACCTGAGACGGGAGAGGATGCAGCGAAACCTTCGGCTGCGGCACAAGATCTCGATGCACACCAGGAACTACCTCTCCGACAGAGGTTTTCTCGAGGTGGAGACGCCCATGCTTACCCTGTCCACGCCGGAGGGGGCGCGCGACTATCTGTCCCCCAGCCGCGTCAACCCGGGGGCGTTCTACGCCCTGCCCCAGTCGCCGCAGATATTCAAGCAAATACTGATGATCAGCGGGTTCGACAGGTACTTCCAGATCGTGAAGTGCTTCCGCGACGAGGACCTCAGGGCCGACAGGCAGCCGGAGTTCACCCAGATCGACATAGAGATGAGCTACCTGGTCGAGCAGGATATATTCGACCTGATCGAGGGGTACCTGCACGGCCTGTTCAGGGAGACGGTCGGCACCGAGATCCCGGTACCGTTCAGACGCATGACCTACAGGGAGGCGATGGACCGATTCGGCAGCGACAAGCCAGACCTGCGGATCCCGACCGAGATCCACGACCTAGCGCCCGTCTTCGTCAACACCGAGTTCGAGCCGTTCAAAGAAATGCTTGCCGGCGGGGGCTTCATAAGGGGGCTGCCCTTGCCGGGCGGAGCGTCGCTGTCAAGGAAGGGGCTGTCCGACGTTGAGGAGAGGGCCAAACGGCTGGGAGCCAGGGCTCTCTCGCCGCTCCAGATGAAGGGGGGCGAGCTGAAAGGGCCGCTCGCGAAGTTCATAGACGAAGAAGGCCGCTCCCTTCTAGCGAGGTCCGGAGCGATAGGTGACGGGGATGCGCTATTCGTGATCGCCGGGATGGATTGGCGGGAGGTCTCCGAGATACTCGGGGCGCTCAGGCTCGAGCTCGCCAGAGAGCACGGCCTGGTGGCGAAGGGGGCTTGGGAGTTCCTGTGGGTCACGGACTTCCCCCTGTTCGAGTGGGACGCCGAAGAAGGCCGCTGGAGCTCGGTGCACCACCCGTTCACCTCGCCGATGACGGAGGACATAGCGCTTCTCGACTCGAACCCGGGCGAGGCCAGGTCCCGGGCCTACGACTGCGTGCTGAACGGAAACGAGCTCGGCGGAGGCTCCATAAGGATTCACGACCCGGAGATGCAGGAGAAGGTCTTCTCCTGCATGGCATTCTCGAAGGAGGCGGCGAGGGGGCGCTTCGGTTTCCTGCTGGACGCCCTCTCGATGGGGACGCCTCCCCACGGAGGCATAGCACTGGGATTGGACAGGCTGGCTATGCTGCTGGCGGGCGCGTCGTCGATCCGCGACGTCATGGCTTTCCCCAAGACCCAGAAAGCGCAGTGCCTCATGTCGGGAGCCCCCTCCGCCGTGTCGCCGGAGCAGCTTGAGGAGCTGCACATCCAGGTCCTCCCGCCTTTGCCGACTGCCGGCGAGCCCAAGGGGCGGGAGGAACGGCCGAAGACATAGAAAAAGGAGGACTGTAAATGGTCAAACTACGTTTTCTCGGTCACGCCGCGTTCGAGGTCCGGAGCGAAAACACCACTCTCCTGATCGACCCATTCATCTCGGGAAACCCCGCGGCCGCGGTGAAGCTGGAGGATCTGGCCGCCGTTGACTATATCCTGGTCACCCACGGCCACGGCGACCACCTGGGGGACGCAGTCCCCATAGCGAAGAGGACGGGAGCGACAGTGGTGGCTAATCACGAGCTGTGCAACTACATGGGGAACAAGGGCGTCTCCTGCCACGCGATGCACGTCGGCGGCGCCTTCGCTTTTCCCTTCGGCAGGGTCAAGATGACCCCCGCGCTTCACGGGTCGGACATAGAGGAGGGGGGCAGGCTCATACCCGGGGGCAATCCGTGCGGGTTCCTGCTCGACATGGGAGGCGTCGGGATCTACCACGCGGGCGACACGGGCCTGACGATGGACATGCAACTGCTCGCCGCCGAGAGAGTTAAGGCCGCGCTGCTTCCGATCGGGGGCAACTACACGATGGACGTCGCCGACGCCGCTAGGGCGGTGGAGTTTATTCGCCCGGAAATCGCGGTGCCCATGCACTACGGGACCTTCCCTGTCATCTCAGCCGACCCGGGGGACTTCGCCAGGGCCGTCGGGGAGAGGGCGCTGGTGAGGATAATGAATCCGGGGGACGAGCTGGAGTTGCGGGCCTGAGAGGGCCGCGGCGAATTCGATGGACTTGAGCCCGGCGTCACAGCCTTGGTTGACCGGCGCCGGGCTTCCTTCAATAGCGCAGGCCGTACGCCGGATGGTAGATCTGTTCGTCGTGCAGCCCCATTTTCTGGTCGTTCAGGGCCTCCTTGGCCGAGTCCCCCAGGGTGGACGCCAGGACGGACGTCAGGATGTGCACGAGGAAGATCGGGCCGACCAGGCTGCTGCCGAAGGTCGGGGTGGTGTCGCTCACGTAGAAGGAGAGGGTGGACGACTGGCATACCGGGGCTGCGGGGCTGTCGGTGATTGTTATTATCGAGGCACCGCTTGATGCCGCCTTCTGGACGGACTTGGTCACCTCGATGACGTAGCTCGGGAGTTCGCAGACCACGAGCAGGTCGCCTGCAGTCACCGCCCTTGTCTGCTCTATCAGCGCCAGGGACCCTCTTTTCATCAGCACGCTGCGTATCCCGGTCTCGAGCAGGCGGGTGAACAGCGACTCGGCTACTATCGACGATATCCCCCAGCCCATGCAGTAGACCATGCGGGCACTGCTCACCATGTCGCAGAAGGAGGCGATCTTGTCGGGCCTAAGCTGGTTCCAGGTGTCGTCGAGGTTCGCGTGCTCGAGCCGCAGGATCTCCTCCGGCATCCGCTTCCAATCCTTGAGGGCGCGGCCGAGGTGAGCCGCAGGGTTCACCTGCTCAAGCACCAAGTCCTTCAGAGCATCCTTGAGGGCCGCGTAACCATCGAATCCGACCAGCCTCGCGACGCGGACAAGCTGCGCCTTGGACACGTCGAGCTTTTCCGCGACCTCGCCTATCGACAGAAAGGCCGCCTCCCTAGCGTTCGCAAGGAGATACTCCACAACCCTCCGTGCCTTGTTCGGCATGGTCTCCACCTTACTCCTCAAAAGAGCCTGAAGCTGCGAGCCGTCCACGAAAGGCACCTCCGAAACTGCCTGCTACTTACAGCATGAGATTGGACTCAAGTTTATTCTTAAACAACCCTCCCGTCAATCGCCAGGCACGTCGTTGGTTCCTCGCCTGCCCGTCATGACCTCTTTGAACCTGATCAGCTCCTCGATTCGGGACGGCGACAGCCCGGTTCTATCGGCAAGATGGCGCAGCCCGTACCTGTCATGTCCGAACAGCATGGACCTCCGTCGTCCATCTATCTCCCATGGGCCGGCGGGATTGGCCTCCAGCAGGCATGCAACGAGCTCGACGGAGCGGGCGAGCTCTCCGAACGCCGGGTGGTAGGGACCGGCGACGACGTTCGTCGACAGGCTGGGCGTGTCGTGTAGTCCTACGCGCTGGACGAGAAAGCCAAGTCGCTTAGCCTCGCGCAGCATCCTGCCCGCGTGAAGAACGGCGTGATCCAGAGAGGGGGCCGAATAGTCGCCGCGCCTGAACATCTCGGAGAGACCGGTTTTCTCCAGCACGAGACAGGGGTAGATGCGCAGCGATACCGCCGGCGCGCCCGCCCGGTCGCGCAGCAGCGCGATGCGCCGCAGGTCCTCTAGGGAGCTCTCTTCGCTCTGCCCAGGGAGGCCGGTCATAAGCTGGACACCAAGCCTGTAACCCTCTCTCATCACCAAATCCATGACGCCCAGGGCGAATTCGCCCGTGTACCCCCTGTTGCAGGCCGCGAGGACCGTATCGTCCAGCGAGGACACCCCTAGCTCTATCATGGAGACCGGGTGCGTCGACAGGCCCCTCAGGACGGGGCCGGCGACGCATAGCGGGTGCGTCGAGAACCGCACGACGCTTCCGTCCGGGGCGGATCGCACCGCGTCCAGATAGGCTCCCCTCTGCTCCTCGGGAAGACAGGTAAAGCTACCGCCGAAGTAGCAGATCTCGTGAGGGGTCTCGAGGCGGGCCAGGCTCTCTTTTACGGATGCCGGGGGGACGCCACCCTCGCCGGTGATCTCGCCCTGGTGGCAGTACACGCATCGCCTCGGGCAGGAGGCCATTGGTAAAAAAACCGGGAATCTCGGAAGCCGCACGTCGGTCACGTCGACGCGTGAGCCCAGCATCTGCTCCACTCCTGGTTGATTACGCCCCAGGCGAACAGGTCGGCCTGGCGTTCGAAGCTCGACATAGGCGTGGCGGTGCGCGTCCAAAGGTCGGAGCCGCCGTTGTGTTCAAGCAGGTGGTAGAGTTCGTGAAACAGCGCGAAACGCCTCCAGCTGAGCGGTAGCCGGTTGTTGACGATGATCATCCCCCTGCGGCCGCGGACTACGTGCACCCCCCACGTCCCGGAGGGAAGATCCTGGTAGTCCAACTCAAGCACCTTGCCGGTGCGCGACTCGGCCTTCACCAGGATCGAAAATTCGTCAAGCCCGGCCCATTCGGCGCCCTCGCGAATCGCCCAGTCTGGTATGAAGTCGGGCGCGCTAGGAAAATCGAACTCCTGCGCGCTGTCGCGTGCGCGTCGGCTCATGACGGACCGCGGGGCCTCAGACGCCCTCATCCGCGCCGTCCTCGGCCTCCCACCGGGAGACCGCGGCGTCGATGAGGCTCTGGACGAACTTGAGATCCCTGGGCTTGAGCCTCTTGCTCCTGTACCAGACCTCGGTATCGGGCGGTGCCTGCAGGACCTCCTCCAGCTGCAACCTGCCCGTGCTGGAAGCGGTCAGGCTCTTAACCAGGTCCTGGACCTCCACCTCCAGGGCTTCCGCAAGACGCGAGAGCAGCTTCATCGAGGGGGTCCTGCGGTTGCTCTCCAGCGCCTGTATGTATATCCTGCTGACCTGCGTCCTGTCGGCGAGCCCCTGCTGGGTAAGGCCGAGGGCCTTGCGCAGGGTGCGTATTCTCATCCCAAGGCTCATGACTGTACCTCCCTTATCATGCATTCATAAGATATATATTATTATACTCATGGTTACAAGAAGTTCAAGACCCTTTTCCCATTCCGTCCCGTTTCGCGTTGTTTGGCATGAGGCTTCAGTTTGCCCGGCGGTGAGCCCGTTCACCGTATGGAATATATTTTGTAGGTTCCTGGAACCCCCCCCTTGAACTTTCCTCTCATTCAGAATATATTACTCTCGGGATCTATTGTTGACATGAGTGCCAATCCGAGTTCGGGAGGTGTCCGTTATGGATTTTCGCGAACTTCAAAGCCTCGTGGAGGTTATGGAGAAAGGCAGCATATCCGCCGCGGCCGCGTCGCTTGGAATTTCTCAGCCGGCCGTGAGCAAGCATATCGCGAAGCTTGAAAAAGAGATGGGCGTCAAGATTTTCGCCAGGGGGCAGAAGTGCTCCAACCTCACGGTCGAGGGGGAGGCGATGTACAAGTTTGCGCGAAAGACTTTGGCGCAGCTGGCGGACATCAAGCGAGACTTCTCTGACATCGCTGACGACGTCTCCGGGATAGTGAGGATCAGCGCGAGCTCGATACCGGGGTGCTACGTGCTCCCCGGCCTGCTCGTGAAGTTTAGGAGCGCCTACCCGAACATCGAGGTGGAGGTGCGCGTGGCCGATTCGAGGGACGCGCTGGAGAAACTGGTCACCAGGGAGTCTGACCTGTCGGTCACCGGGCAGGTCAAGCACGCCTCCGGTTTCAACTCCACCCCGTTTGCCCGCGACGAGATAGTGCTCCTTCTCTCGCCGGATCACCCGCTGGCCTCCCGCACGAGCGTGTCGCTGAGGGATCTCGAGGAGATGGACCTGGTGGGAAGGGTGACCGGCTCCTCCACGTCGCGCATCTGGGAGGACGCTTTCAAGGCCCATACCGGCAAGGGGAAGCACGTGTACCTGAAGTTCGGACACGTGAGCGCCGTCACGGAGGCGGTCAGAAGAGGGGGAGAGGGCGCCGTCACCTCCCGGCTTACGGGTGCCGACGCCGGGGATCTCGTCATGATACCCTTCCGTCCCGCCCTTATGAGAACTTTTTATATCACCCACGGAGTAATGACCACCAAGGCGGCGGGGACCCTTCTGGATTTCCTGATCAGGAACAGGCCACTGCCCGTCGAGGGCGAGGAGAAGAGCAGATGCCTGACCTAGACAGCGCGGCTTCCTGCCCGACCTTCGAGGAAGAGGCCGTCCGCAAGGTTAGATCTTTCTTGGAAGAGAGAGATTTCAAGGTCGCGATTACCTGCTCCGAAGAGACGATTTTCACCGTTGAGGACGCGTCTCGCGTGGTCGGCGCACGTCCGGAGGAGATACTGAAGAGCCTGGTCCTGCTGGTGGACGATGTCCCCTCGCTAGCGTTGATGTCCGGGGTCAACCGCGTGGACGTGAAGAAAGTGCGGCGACATGCCGGGGCGAAACGAGTGCGCATGGCCGATCCCGAGTTTGTCCTCGAATGGTCGGGGTTCCGCATAGGCGGGGTACCTCCGGTGGGGTACCCAGAGCTTCCGCAAGCCTTTTTGGATGAGGATCTCTTCCTGTATCCGCTCGTGTGGGCCGCCGCAGGTACGGATCACTCCTTTTTCCCCATCGCCCCGGAGGACCTCGCCCGGCTCACGAAGGGCGGGAGGTTCGATATCAAGAAGTAAAATCATCAAGAAGAAAAAGACGTCTCCCCCCTTGGAGCCGGGGGGAGACGTCACTGTCAGACCGGCCTGATCAGAGCCTCTTCTCCGGGGCCAGGGCCTCGAAAGAGCCGTCGAATGCGTGCCCCAGCCTGACGGTGGTGAGAGGCTTCAGGAAGAGCTCCATGTTGTTGAACACGACCACCTGGAGGAGATGCCCGCCGAGTGTGGTGTGGTCGGGCCTGTTGAACACCCCGTGAAGGTGCGGGTAAAGTTTCGCCCCCCTGTAGCTGACGTTCCCGCTGAGCGAACCGAGCTCCATTGTTTCGCGCACGGCCTCGGTCGTGTAGTCCCGGCCGTTGTACCACCCAAAAGTAACGGAAGACACCATTCCAACCGCTGATACCAGGACTGCCGAGTCGACGTCGCTCTCCCTGCAGGCGTAGGCGAGCGAGTCCATTACCTCTTCTCCATCCGAAAGTCGCAGCGCAATGATCTCATCGGTAGCGGCTATTTTCATGTCGTTCGTCCTCCCTTCTGAATTTGTGCGGCCAACATCGTGTTTCATCAATAGTCTATCATGTGTGCGCGCAAAAGGCCAGAAGAAGGGGGGAAGACCGGAGAGTCGCGTCTACTCCTCGACGAGGTAGCGCTGGAGGTCGGCTTTTTTTAGCCCGGCGCCGAGCCCGACTGCCAGCTTCAGCCTGGCCTGGGTCGGCCTCAGGGGACCTCCGTCGAGCGCCCCCATCTCGAACAGGCGCGAGACGCTCCCCTCGAAGGAGCAGAAGGCGCTTTGAGTGTGTCCCTCCAGGCATCTCGTGGTGATCACCACCGGGATCTCGTCCCTGAGGAATTTTTTTATCCGGGGGATCCAGGACGGGGGCACGTGGCCGTCGCCCATGCCGGCTATCACGAGCCCGTCAATATCTCCTCTCTGGTCGGACGACAGCAGCTCGAGCAGCTTTTCCCCGACGCCAAGAGAGGCGTACAACAGCTCGACGTCTCGCGCCGGGGTCACGGAGCCCTCGAGGACGCTCGCCCGCCTGGGCTGCCTGAGCACATCCACCCTCTCGCCGACGAACTGGGCTATTGCCCCCTTCCCTGGTGCATCGAAGGAGTCTCTCCTCTGGTTTGCGGCCTGGGTGATCTCGGAGGCCGCAAACAGCTGCTCCTGCACGCACACCAGGACGCCCAGCCCCCAGCACTCCCTAGACATAGACGCCCGCGCCGCCTGGAGCAGGTTCAGCTTCGCGTCCGATCCCGGGTAGTCGGTCGGGTATATCGACGTGGTGAATACCAGTGGCTGAGGGTACGCCCAGTACAGGTCCACCATGTAGGATATTTCCTCGAGCGCGTCGGTGCCGCAGGTGACTACAACCCCGTCGGCCCCGTCGACCACGGTCTTGGACAGCACTTGAACGAGGTCTGCAATCATCCTCATGCTGTAGTGGCTACTCGGCTGGTGGCTCCAGTCGACCACGAAGATCCTGTCGGCCAGCTCCGACGGGAGCCATCCCAGCATCTCCTCCGGGGTGACCGCTGACTGCCACGAGTTCGCCTGGTCGTTGAACTTAAGGCCCATCTGTCCGCCCACGATGACGAGCGCGATCTTTCCTCTGGCGGCCATGAGAATGTCCCTCCTTTGCTTCAGGCTTCGGGCAGGTTAGAACCCAAGGTCCTCGCCAACAAGGATCACGTGCGAAGTCCTGCCTCCCGTGGCGCGCTCCAGCACCAGCAGGGCGTTGCATACCCTGTCCGGTGAGTTGCAGTTCACGCAGACGCCCGTGGCCGTGCAGGGAGTCTTCAGGCCAAGTCGCAGGGAGTTCGGCGGGGTCGCCATGTTTCGCGTCCTGGCAATCGCGTCGTCCAGGGTGTTGGCGACCTTGTTGAGGCCAATGACGAAGATTAGAGTGTTTTTACCCCAGGCCATGCCGCTCACCTTGTTGCCGTTGCCGTCTATGTTGACGAGCAGACCGTCCAGAGTCAACGCGTTCGAGCTCGTCAGGAAGAAATCGGCCAGAAGCTCCTGCTGAAGGGCGTCCCGCCTCTCCTCCGGCGACAGCGAGGGGTCCCAGTGATGGATGACCTTGCACCCTCTCTCCGTGAGCTTCTCCATTGCCCCAATCTCCCTGATCGTGACGCTGCCGGGGATCCCGACGGAGGCGCCCTCGGGGATGATCTTGAGTACCTCGGCCAGCGCCTCCTCCCTGGACGGGACGTACGAAGCGTGAAAACCCTTCTCCGACAGCCTCTTCACCAGGGTGTTCCCCAGGCGCGCCCGGTGTTCGATCCTGGCATTGTCGAACAGACTCGTCATATCTCTCTCCTCCGTATGCGGGCAGACCCGCCTCATGGTCGGTTCATGATAGCATCTTTTCAGGATAACGGGATGACACGAATCACTTGCCCGGGGGTCGACCTACCCCGGCACGCTCTCGTCGAAAAGATCGCGGACTTCGGCGAGTTCGGGGTGTCGCGACAGGGTGTCCTGCACTATGCGCTCGCTCCTCCGGCAGTAGGAGTCGAGCTCCGTGAACGCCGGGTGAATGTGCCCCATGTATGTCCTGAACACCAGGTCGGGGATGGAGCCGATGGCCTTCGGCGTGTCGGGGTAGAGCACCAGGGTGCGCTCCATGCTGACGCACAGGTAGTTTCCGAAGAGCTCAAGGTACTCGAGGCTGTGCCCAAGCGAGTACTTCTCGTTGATCGCCACGAGGCTTCTCAGCCCCTGGTCGGGCTGCGATCTCCTCTCGGTTATGGTCTTGAAGTACAGGTCGTTCCTCATGGCGTCTATGTAGAAGGTGTTGAACTCCGGGCGGGACATGACCTGGTAGTTGATCCTGACGAGCGACGCCAGGTACAGGGCGGGTTCGTCCTCGACATTTATGTACAGGTCCAGCGCTCCCTTGAAGTTGTCTATGACCCTCTCCAGGAGCTGCAGGGCGATGTTGTCCTTGTTGGTGAAGTGGTAGGTTACCAGCCCCAGGCTGACATCCGCGGCCTCGGCGATGGACCTCATGCTCGTCGCGGAGAAACCGCGGCGCAGGAAGAGGCGCCAGGCCCGGTTCATGATCCTGTGCTTCTTGTTCTCGTACGCCTTCATGGCGGCAGCTCCCTCATTATTATCGACCCGGTGCGATTATACAGCCCGAGCGGGCGAAAGAAAAGAAAAAGGGGCGGCCGCGAGCCGACCGCCCCCGAGCGTCGCAAGCGGCGCTACATCTCCTCGTAGCTGATCTCCATGTCCACCTTGCCGCTCTTCATGCGCAGGATGGAGTATCCAAGAGCGAATACGACCACAACGACGTTGCCGACCATCTCGTAGGGCTTGAGCACGCTGAACAGAAGCATGGTCTGCCCGAGGGTGGCCACCCCGCCCAGCACGCTCCAGAACATGAGCGTCCCGTGAGAGACGTGGAACGAGGACTTGTTCCAGATGTCCGGTATGAGCGCCGGCATGCGGGCCGCGGAGAAGCAGATTATGGCGAACAGCACGTTGTTCAGGATCACCGCCATGTTGCCTATCGTCGATATGTTGAATTCGAAGAATACGGGTACCAGGCTCTCCAGGTAGAGGAGGGTAAGGATAATGTACGGGGTCTTGTACTTCTTGCTGATCGCGCCGAGCCAGGAGGGGAGCCAGCCGTCGACGCAGGCCTGCAGGATGGGCTTGGTGACCCAGCCGAAGGCTGCGTTCAGGGTTGTGGTCAGGGCGAACATCGCGCCGCCAACGATGAAGAAGATGTAGATCGGACGCGGCAGGATCTTCTCGGCCACTACGGAGAGGGGCTGTCCTGCGACCTCGGAGATCGGCAGGACCCCCGCCGCCACGGTGGCCATCAGGGCGTAGAAGGCCGCGATGAGCAGGGTGGCGACTATGATCACGACGGGGATGTCCTTCGTCGGGTTCTTGGCCTCCGCGCCGAGGTAGATGATCACGTTGGCGCCGCCTATGGCCCAGGTGAAGAGCGCGCCGGCCGCGAACAGCCCCTGTAACCCGCCGGTCATGAAGTCCTCTCCGCCGAAGTAGCCGGGCTGAACGTGCGGCAGGCCGTAGGCAATGTACACCGTGAGGGCTATGACCATCACCAGGGCCATGATGTTCTGCACCTTGGCCGCGCTCTGTATCCCAAGCATGTTGACGATGTAGAAGAAGGTCAGCATCAGGAAGGCTATCAGGGTCCTGTTGAGCCCTGGTATCAGGGCAAGGGTGTAGTCCGCGAAGCTCAGGGCGTACAGGGCCAGGGCCGTCCAGGCCAGTATGTGGACGATTATGAAGAACCCGCTGCAGGTCTTGTTCACCAGCAGGCCGAGTTGGGTGTAGAAGCCGCCCCTCATGCGGATCGTGCCGCCCACGAAGATGTTGGGAATCGATATGAGGATGACGAACATGGCCCCCGCCAGCATCGCCAGGTTGGCCGATCGCCCTGTCATGGCTATTCCTATGCCCAGGAGGGCGAAGATGCCGGAGCCTATGGTCTGTCCTACTGCTATGGACATGAGCTCCTTCCTTCCGAGCACTCTGTCAAGCTCTTTGGTTGATCTTACATTGGCCACTGAAGACACCTCCGAATATTTTTTAATACTTTTACGCTACAGGTGCATCCCCGCATCGTACCCGGCCCTCACGGCCTCCAGGACCCTCAATGGCCGCCTGGCATCGCCGATTATCTGGACGTCGGGGGCGCAACCCCTCAGGCTGTCCACCACGTCAGCCCGGGACCTCATACCGGTGGCCACTATCACCGTGTCGGCCTCGAACAGGCGCTCCACTCCGTCCTTGTCGATCGCCACGACCCCGTCGCGGACTATCTCCTTGCAGCGGGTGTCGGTGAGCAGGGTTATCTTCGACGGGTGCTTCGCGATCTCGAGGAGAAGGGCCTCCCTGTGCAGGTAGGCTGCGTCGATCGCCACATTCTCCCTCATCTCGAGCACCGTCACGTCGTGACCCTTGACGGCCAGCTCCAACCCCTCCTCGCACCCCACCAGGCCGCCTCCGATGAACACGACCCGCCTGCCGACCGTCACGCCTTCGTTGTACAGGTCCAGCGCACGTAGGACGTGCGGGAGGTCGATCCCTGGGATATTCGGAACTATGGGCTCCGCTCCAACAGCAATTATCAGAGTGTCGGGCGCGTATTCCCCGGCAAGCTCGGGGGTGACCGGGGTGTTCAGCAGGACCCTGATCGCCCTCTCCTGAACCCGTCGTATCAGCACGTCCATGAACTTTTTGAGGGGCTTCTTGAACCAGACCTTGTCCGAGAATTGGATTGTCCCGCCCAGCGTGCCGCTCTTCTCGCACAGCAGCACGTCGTGCCCGCGGTCGGCGGCCGTTATCGCAGCCTGCATGCCGCCGGGGCCACCTCCCGCGATCATGACGCGCTTCCTCCCCTCGGAGACCGGCGGGAGAAACGCCTCGTGCTCCTTGCCGATGACCGGATTGACGGTGCACTTGCCGACCCTGGTGGCGTATTTAACGTAGGGGACGAAGGATCCGCTCATACAGACTATGCAGCGCTGGCAGGGGGTGATGTCGTCCGCCCTTCCCGCCTTCGCCTTGCGCGGCAGATCAGGGTCGGCTATCAGTCCGCGTCCCACCGCCACCATGTCGGCCTTGCCGGAGGAGATGATCTCCTCCATCAGGTCGGGGTCGGCTATCCCTCCCAGGGCGGATACCTTCGTGATCTTGACGGCCCTCTTTATCGCCTCCGCAAGGTACACGTTGCACCCCTGCTCCAGGAACATCGAAGGCACCATCGTGGTAGTCGTGGAGGGTACGTGGAACGTGCCCTCGGACACGTTGAGCAGGTCGATCCTGCCATCCACCATCTTCGCGAACTCAACCATGTCGTCCAGGGTGAAGCCGCCAGGGGTCATCTCGGAGCCGCTTATTCTGAATTCGATCGGGAAGTCGTGCCCGCACTTCCTGCGTATGTTGTCCACGATCATCAGGGCGAAGCGGGCTCGGTTCTCCAGGCTTCCTCCGAACCGGTCCGTCCTCTGGTTGTTGAGAGGGGAGAGGAACTGGTGGACCAGCCATCCGTGGGCGGCGTGCACCATGCACATGTCCATGCCGCCGAGGCGCGCCATCTCCGCGGCGTCGCCGAACGCCTCGACGATCTCCTCGATCTTATCCTCGGTGAGCTCGATGACCGGCTTGCCGAACACGCCCGGCCCGCCGGAGGGCCCGTAAGTCTCCCCGTCGTAATACCTCGGGTTGGCGCGTCTCCCCGGGTGAAGCAGCTCGACGGACGCAAGCGCTCCGTGTCGTCTTATGGCGTCTGTCGTGTTGATAAGGGAGGGAAGTACCTCGTCGTCGTCGAGAGGGATCATGCGCCCGTGCGCCTTCCCGGTCTTCGTGTGTACGTTGCTCTCGCCAAGGTTCACTATAGCGGCGCCGCCGCGAGCCTTGATCTCGTACGCCGCGACGTTGCCGGGCGTCAGGTAGCCCTCGGGCGTAAGGTCGCCCATGCTGATGGGCGCGGACTCGATCCTGTTTCGGGCCGTGAGGGCGCCGATGCGGATCGGGCTGAAAAGATGCGGGTATCTTTTATTGACGGTCATGACGGTAATCTGCCTCCTTGCCGTGGCTTATGCATCGCAAAACGAGTCTTCGCAGAGGACAAAAAGTACCAGTCCGCCGCGGGGAAGGCGCAAAGACCTTCCAGGACAGCGGGGGCCCATATACCGTACGCGTACAGTCGCATTATCCTGTACGCGTACGGGATTGTCAAGATGGCGGACGCGGCGCCTTCGAGCAGGAATTTTGACTGCGACGCGCCCGGTTTCTCGTCTTCTTGACGTACTGCGCAGCCTGGCATGGTGTAAAGGTTTTGCTCTTGACAGGTCATCCCGACGGCTCTATAATGTCCGAGCTTTCAAGGGGGCGTGCGTATGAGCCGAGTGCTGGAGGAAAAGCTGGACAAAAAGGTGCGCGTCCATGACCTGTACGATCTGTACTCGCCGCTGTTGACCGAGAAGCAGCGCGAGGCTTGGGTTTTGCACGAGTTCGAGGATCTCTCCCTGGCCGAGGTGGCCGAAAGGCTCGGCATCAGCAGGCAGGGCGTCTCCGATCTTATCGGCAGGAGCCGCGACCGGCTCGAGGAGCTGGAGGCGCTGCTCGGGTTTCACTCCAGGGAGGCGTCGCTAGAGGCGGAGATTGCAGGTCTGCGCCGTCTGTTGGAAGCTCCCGGCGACGTTCGGGACGGTTCTGTTTAAAAGGCGGGTGATCGCGCAGGATGTTCGACGCTCTTCGTGAACGTTTCGAGTCGATATTCGACAGGCTGAAGGGGAGAGGAAAACTCACCGAGGCCGATGTCGACGTCGCTCTTAGGGATGTACGCCGTAGCCTGCTGGAGGCGGACGTCGACTACAAGGTGGTCAAGGCTCTGCTCGAGTCGATCAGGGGGCGGGCGGTCGGCAAGGACGTGCTGGAGTCAATAACGCCCGGTCAGCAAGTGGCCACCATAGTCTACGAGGAGCTAGCTGACCTCATGGGGACGGAGCCCTCCCCTTTGGCCATCTCGCCCAAGCCTCCCTCCATCTACCTCATGGTCGGCCTCCAGGGCGGCGGCAAGACCACCAGCACGGTAAAGCTGGCGCGGAGGCTGGCCGGCTCCCACAGGCCGTTGGTCGTCGCCTGTGACCTGAGGAGACCCGCGGCGGTGGAGCAGCTCAAGATACTCGCCGCTCAGTCCAGAGTGCCGTTTTACGGGCCCGAGCATGGGGAGAAGGATGTCCTCAGGGTGGTCGAAGGGGCCCTCGAGTACGCGAGCGGACATCTGAACGACGTGATCCTCCTGGATACGGCGGGGAGGCTGCACGCCGACGAGGAGCTGATGGAGGAGCTTGCGGCCATGAAGAGGGCCGCCCCTCCCACGGAGGTCCTGCTGGTCGTCGACGCCATGACGGGGCAGGAGGCTGTTAAAGTCGCCTCCGCCTTCCATGAGAGGCTGCGGCTCACCGGGGTGCTGCTCTCCAAGCTGGACGGCGACGCGAGGGGAGGAGCCGCGCTGGCCATCAGGAAGGCCACCGGGGTACCGATCAAGTTCGCTGGAGTAGGGGAGGGGACGGACGCCCTCGAGGTCTTCGACGCAAGGCGGATGGCCCAGCGGATCCTGGGAATGGGCGACGTCGTCGGTCTGGCGGAGAAGATACGAGAGATGGCCGAGTCCGGCGGCGCGGAGAAGATGGCCGGGACCCTCAAGAAGAAGTTTACGTTGGAGGACCTGTTGGTGCAGTTCGAGCAGATCGAGAGGATGGGTCCTCTTGAGAAGGTACTGGAGATGATACCCGGCTTCAGCCGGATGAAGGTTGCGGCTGGCGACGAGGCCGACTCGGGTAGGCTTGGGAGAATGAAGGCGATAATTCAGTCCATGACTCCCTCCGAGCGCAGGGATCCCTCGATAATAAAGGGCAGTCGAAGGCGCAGGATCGCGGCGGGTTCCGGCACTTCGGTGCAGATGGTCAACCAGCTTCTGGCTCAGTACGAACAGATGAGGAAACTTTGGAAGCAGTTCGGGAAACAGGATAAGGGCTTCAAACTGCCGAAGGGCCTCTTCGGGGGCGGCGGTTTTCGTATATAGGCAAGGCCCGGGTTCGGCGGGCGCGGACAACAAGCCCTGCAGGCCCGGGAAAAATCCAGGAGGTGTTTAGATAATGGCGGTACGTATTAGACTGGCCCGTCACGGACGGAAGAAGGCGCCCTTTTATCGGCTGGTGGTGGCCGACTCGCGTTCACCAAGGGACGGTCGCTACATCGAACAGCTTGGGATCTACGATCCCATGAAGGACCAGTCCGAGATAAAGGTCGACGAGGAGCGGGCGATGCACTGGCTGAGCGTCGGAGCGACGCCTTCCGACACCGCAAGGAGCATCCTGAGAAAATCCGGCGTCTGGGACAAGTTCGAGGCCGGCAAGAAGAAGGCCGAGTGATCATGCCGGACTATCGCGAGCTGGTCGAGTTTATTGTCAAGCGCCTGGTCCTTCAGCCAGAGCATGTAGACGTCTCGGAGAGGACCGACGACAGAGGGGTGACCGCTATTACGATACGAGTCGCCCGGGAGGATATCGGCAGGGTCATCGGCAAGAAGGGCGCGACCATAAACGCGATTCGCCTGGTGGCCAAGGCCGCGGCGGTCAAGGTAAACGACAGGGTGGACGTCGATATATCCGAGGATGAGTAGGGTCAGGATAGGACGGATAGTCGGAACTCACGGCCTCAAGGGGGAGCTGAAGGTGCTGCCCCTGACGGATTACCCGGAAAGGTTCGCGGGCATGAAGCACATCTCCGTCTACAGCGGAGACGGCCTGTTCTTGCGAGGGCTGAGCGTGGTCTCCGTCCGTCACGCCGGAGGCAAGAACCAGCTCCTGCTCCAGACGGGCGAGCTCGGCCGGGTGGAAGAGGCGGAACAGCTCAAGGGCACCTACATCGAAGTCCTGCCGGAGGAGAGGGTTCCGCTGGAGGACGGTGAGTTCTGGATTGACGAACTCAAGGGGCTGACCGCAGTCAAGCACGAGGACGAGGAGCCTCTCGGAACTCTTGTGGACGTGGTGAGGAGCGGGGACAACGACCTGTACGTCATCCGCGACGCCTCGGGCGCCGATCACTATATTCCCGCAGTAAGTCAGTTTATCGCGGAGGTGAACCTTGAAAAGGAGCAGGTAAGGATCTCTCTCGTCGAGGGGCTGTGGTAGACGTGCGCATAAGCCTGGTCACGGCGTTCCCGGATTTTTTCGACAGGTTTCTGACCACGGGCGTGATCGGCAGGGCCGTAGACAGAGGCCTTCTCCGCGTGGACATCATCGACTTGAGAGAACACGGGCTGGGCAGGTATCGCCAAATAGACGACTACAGCTTCGGCGGCGGTGGCGGCATGGTGCTCATGCCCGAGGTCCTGGAGAGCGCCCTGTCCGAGGCCAAGGGGGATCACGGCGAGGGCTGCTGTGTGGTCTGCCCGTCTCCCCAGGGGGACCTGCTCACCCAGGAGGTAGTGGAGACCCTCGCGGCGCAGAGGCATATCGTGCTCGTATGCGGCAGGTACGAGGGGCTGGACGAGAGATTTGTCTCGAAGTATGTCGACAGGGAGATCTCGCTTGGGGATTTTGTGCTGACCGGAGGAGAAATACCCGCTATGGCCATGATCGACTCGATGGCCAGGCTCGTCCCCGGGGTCGTGGGCAGGGAGTCGTCGGTCGAGGAGGACTCGTTCTACCGCGGCATGCTCGACCACCCGCACTACACGCGCCCCTCGGAGTGGGAGGGGCTTGAGGCTCCGGCCGTGCTTGTCTCTGGCAACGCGTCCGAGATCGAGAAGTGGCGGAGAAGCCAGGCGGCCGAGCGCACCCTGGCCCGGCGTCCGGACTTGATAGCGAGGGCCAATATCAGGCCCTACCTCTCGGCGGGGATCTACGTGGCG
>JAKJGK010000152.1 GCA_022704435.1 Synergistota bacterium
TAGGGGGCGGGCTGCCCCTCGGCGCGGCCCTCTTCCTCGGCGTGTCCCCCTTCGGGGCGGGGGACCACGGCTCCACCTTCGCTCCGAACCCCGTGTCGCTGGCGGCGGGTCGCGCCGTCCTCGGCCACCTGACCCCCGCTCTGCTGGAGGAGGTCGCCCGCAAGGGCGAGAAGCTGCGCAGGGGGCTTGAACGACTCTCCTGGGCGAAGGAGGTGCGCGGCCTCGGCCTTATGGTCGGGGTAGGGACGGACCGCCCTGAGGAGGTGGCGAGCCGCGCCTTCGAGCGCGGGCTGCTGGTGAACCGGGCGGGCGGCGGGATACGCCTGCTGCCGGCTTTGACCGTCACCGACCTGGAGATAGAGGAGATCCTGTCCAGGCTGGAGTTCTGACGAGAGCGAGGTTCGGGGCGGCGAAAGCCGCCCCGATTGTTTTGAACGCGCGAGGCGCGCCGAGGTGTTACAATGATCCCGGCGCTGTGCGCCGATATTTCAGGGAGGATGGTTGCGCATGAGGATATGCGTGGTCGGCACGGGCTACGTGGGGCTCGTTACCGGCGCCTGTTTCGCGGAGATCGGGCACGACGTCTGGTGCGTGGACGTGGACGAGCGGAAGATCGCGATGCTGCAGGAGGGGCGGATCCCCATCTATGAGCCCGGCCTGGAGGAGATCGTGAGGCGGAACGCGTCGCAGGGGCGGCTGCGTTTCACCACCAGCCTGAAGGAGGGGATGGAGAGCTCGCTCTTCATCTTCATCGCGGTGGGCACGCCGCCCGACGACGCGGGGGCGGCGGATCTGTCGTTCGTGTGGAGCGTCGCCCGCGAGATCGGCGACCACCTGGAGAGCTACAAGGTAGTGGTCACGAAGTCCACCGTGCCGGTCGGGACCACCCTGCGGGTCAAGAAGATCATAGCGGAGAGGCTGGCCCTGCGGGGCAGGACGGACGTGGAGTTCGACGCGGCCTTCTGCCCGGAGTTTCTCAAGGAGGGGAACGCGGTCGAGGACTTCATGAAGCCGGACCGCATCGTGGTCGGCACGGAGAACAACCGCACCGCGGAGCTGCTGAAGGAGCTCTTCTTCCTGTTCACCATGCGCGAAAACCGCATCCTGACCATGTCCATCGCGTCGGCGGAGCTGACCAAGTACGCGGCCAACGCGATGCTGGCCACGCGGATCAGCTTCATGAACGAGCTGGCGCGCTTCTGCGAGCGGGTCGACGCGGATGTGGACGAGGTGCGCACGGGGATGGGGTCGGACTCGCGCATCGGCTCCTCCTTCCTGTACGCCGGGGTGGGGTACGGCGGGTCGTGCTTCCCCAAGGACGTGAGGGCGCTGATCGCCTCGGGGGACGAGGCTGAGTCGCCCCTCTCCATACTGAAGGCCGTGGACGCGGTGAACCGGGATCAGCGGGAGTGGTTCCTCAAGAAGATAATGTCGCACTACGGAGGCGACGTAGCCGGGCGGACCTTCGCCGTCTGGGGGCTGAGCTTCAAGCCGCAGACCGACGACGTGCGCGAGTCGCCCGCCCTATACATGATCCCTAGGCTTGTCGAGGCCGGGGCGAGGATAAGGGCGCACGACCCGGTGGCGACCGCGAACGCGCGCGAGCGACTGGCCGGGCTGGAGGGCGCGGTGGAGTACACGGGCGAGAACTACGAGGCGCTCGAAGGAGCGGACGCGCTGCTGCTGATGACGGAGTGGCCCCCCTTCCGCAGGCCGGACTTCCAGAGGATGAAGGAACTCCTGAGGCACCCGGTGATCTTCGACGGCAGGAATCAGTACTCGCCCGCCCTGATGAGGGCGATGGGCTTCGACTACGTTTGCATAGGGCGCCGATGAGCACAAACGCCGAACCGCCCGTCAAGCCCGCGGGGCCGCTGCTCTCCGTGGCGGTCTACACCTACAACCAGGAGCGCCTGGTGACCGAGACCCTGGACAGCCTTCTGGACGGCGGCGCGATCGAGCGAGAGCGGGGAGGCGTGGAGCTTGTCGTGTCGGACGACTGCTCGACCGACGGTACCGTCCACGCGGCGAGGTCGTGGATGGAGCGGCGCGGGAGCGCCTTTCGCTCATGCAGCCTGCTGACGGGGGAGGGCAACGTCGGCCCGGTGAGGAACTACACTAGGGCGGTGCGCGCCTGCACCGGGGAGATCGTGAAGCCGCTCGCCGGCGACGACCTGTTCTGCCCTCAGGGGCTGATCGAGGCCGTCCGGGAGATGGCCGGGACGCCGGGCGCGACTCTGGCCTTCGGACGGATCGCGCCCTTCCGCGATGGGGAGGAGGCGGTACCGACCGGCTGGACCGACGAGCAGACGCGCTTCTTCGCCGAGGACGCGACGGGCCAGTTCCGCATCCTGGCCTCCAGCGACCCGCTGGCCGCGCCGGGCGTCCTGTTCAGGCGGGACCTGTTCGAGGAGCTGCGCCTGTGGGAGTACGGCTTCTTCTGGATGGAGGACTGGCCCCTGTGGCTGCTGGCGACGGCGGCGGGGCACCGCATCGCGGGGCTGGGCCCGACCGTCGCGCGCTACCGGATTCACGCCGGGTCGACCAGCCAGAGGATGAACGCCCCCGGCAGGGAGAGGGTGCGGCGCGGAATGAACGCCGACCGCAGGCTCATGTACGACCGGATCGTCCTGCCCCGGAGCGCGGAGCTCCCCCCCGCCCTGCGCCATCACGTTCGCCTGAGGCGCTTCTTCTTCGCGTGGCTGGAGAGGACGCGGCATCCGGCGCTGGTGCACTGGGCCAGGGAGCTTTCGCTGCTAGCGGATCCGTACAGGATCGGGCGCAAGCTGAAGGGGCTTTTGAACCGGGACGATTGACCGGCAGGCATTGAAGGGGGGCGCGTACGTGAGGTTCTTCGAGTTTCCAATACGCAGGACGGACGAACCGGACGAGGGACAGCTCCAGTTCATAGAGGCGGAGAGGCACGTTCCCTTTCCGGTCAGGAGGGTCTACTTCTCGACGGGAGCGAGCACGGGCTGCGTGCGCGGCAAGCACGCCCACAGGGCGCTCGAGCAGGTTTTGATATGCGTGCACGGCGAGATAAGGGTGATGCTGGAGGAGGGGGGCGAGAGGTCGACCTGCGTCCTGGACGACCCGGCGGTCGGCCTCTACGTCGGGCCGATGACCTGGCACACGATGACCTGGATCGAGGACGACAGTGTGCTGCTTGTGCTGGCGTCCGACTACTACGACGAGGCCGACTACATCCGCGACTACGGCGAGTTCCTGCGCCTGTCGGGGAGGACGCCGTGAGGATCCCGTTCAACGTCCTGAAGCCGGCCTTCGACGCGCATGCGGCGGAGTACGAGGAGGCGGCTCTGCGGGTCCTGCGCTCCGGCTGGTACATCCTTGGCCCGGAGGTCGAGGCCTTCGAGGAGGAGTTCGCGGACTACGTCGGCGCGTCCCGTTGTGTGGGCGTGAACTCCGGGCTGGACGCCCTGACGCTGGCCCTGCGGGCGCTCGACATCGGGCCGGGCGACGAGGTGATAGTGCAGGCTAACGCATACATCGCCTCGGTGCTGGCCATAGCCGCCTGCGACGCGACGCCGGTGTTCGTCGAGCCGGACGCCCTTCACGGGCTGGACGCGTCCCTCGCGGAGGCGGCGGTCACGGCGCGGACCAGGGCGGTGATGCCGGTGCATCTGTACGGCCAGCCCTGCGACATGGACGGCATCATGGGCCTCGCGAAGCGCCGCGGGCTCGCGGTCGTCGAGGACTGCGCGCAGAGCCACGGGGCGGAGTGGAGGGGCAGGAGGACCGGCGCGCTGGGGACGGTCGGCTGCTTCAGCTTCTTCCCGACCAAGAACCTCGGGGCCTTCGGCGACGCGGGAGCGGTGGTCACGGACGACCCGGCCCTGGCGGACAGGGTGCGGGTCCTCAGGAACTACGGCGCCAGGGAGAAGTACGTGAACGAGGTCGAAGGGGTGAACTCGCGGCTTGACGAGATGCAGGCCGCGATGCTGCGCGTCGGGCTGGTGCATCTCGACGGGTTCAACGCGGAGAGGATGGAGGCTGCCGCGCTGTACGACCGCCTGCTGAGCGGCGCTCCGGTCGCGACGCCGCAAAAGCGGCCGGGCGGGACCCACGTGTTCCACCTGTACGTGATCGAGTGCGACCGCAGGGACGCCATGAGGGAGCACCTCTCCTCCCTCGGGATCGGCACGGCGGTGCACTACCCGACCCCGCCGCACCTGTC
>JAKJGK010000039.1 GCA_022704435.1 Synergistota bacterium
CCTTGGCGCCCAGCTGCACCGGCTGAAGACCCGCCGCCTGCAACGCCTTGGCCGCCATCATCACCCTCCCTTTGTAGCGGACCTTGCCGTGCCCAAGCAGCGGCAGGGCAAGGTGGGAGAGCGGGCAAAGGTCCCCGCTGGCCCCGACGGACCCCTTCGAGGGGACCACCGGGGTGATGCCGAGGTTCAGGAAAGCTACGTACTGTTTCAGGGTCGACAGGCTTATCCCCGAGAACCCCCTGATGAGGCTGTTGATCCTGAGCAGCATCATCGCGCGCGTGATCTCCTCGGAGAAGGGCTCGCCCACGCCGCAGGCGTGGCTCTTCAGCAGGTTCTCCTGCAGCAGCCTCCTGTCCTTGCGCGAGATGTTGACGGTCGCCAGGTCGCCGAATCCGGTGGTGACCCCGTACACCACGTCGTCGGAGTTCTCCCACGCCCTGACCACGGCGGACGAGGCCTCCACCCTCCTGGCGGCCTCCGCGTCCAGCTCGACCATGCCCTCTCCGCGGGCCACCCGCACCACGTCCTCGAGGGTGAGCGAAACTCCGTCAAGACGGACGATGTCAGCGTTCATGCCGTGCATACAACCCTTTCCCCCTTCTTGTAGACTCTCTTCACGGGGGAGACCCCCGCGTGGTAGGCCAGTATGGCCGGCGTATCGCCGTCGAGGACGAGCAGATCCGCGTTCTTCCCGGGCTCGAGAGTGCCGCACACCGCGCCCAGTCCTACCGCGTGAGCGCTGTTCTTTGTCGTAGCGACGAGGGCCTCCCCCACCGACAGCCCCATCCCCATGACGCCCAGTCCGAAGACGAAAGGCATGGACTCGGTGAAGCACGAACCAGGGTTGCAGTCGGTCGCAAGCGCCACGGGGACACCGGCGTCGATCATGGCGCGCGCGCGGGCGTAGGGCTTGCGAAGACTGTAGGCGGTAGCGGGAAGCAGGACCGCTATCGTGCCGCTCGCCGCCAGGGCCCTGATGCCCTCGTCGCTCGCCGCCAGCAGGTGCTCCGCGGAAATGGCTCCGAGCTCGGCCGCCAACGCGGCGCCACCGGTGTCGTGGACCTCGTCAGCGTGGACCTTCAATCCCAGTCCGCGCCTGCGCGACTCCACCAGCAGTCTTCGCGCCTGTCCCGGCGAGAAGACCCCCTCCTCGCAGAACACGTCGCTGAACAGCGCGACGCCCTGCTCGGCCACGGCCGGGAGCATCTCGTTCACGAGCAGATCAACGTACCCGTCGACGTCGCCCCTGTACGCCTCGGGGACCGCGTGGGCCCCCATGAAGGTCGGCACGACGTGCAGCGGGGTCTCGCGTCCGACCCGCCTTATGACCGACAGCATCTTGAGCTCGCTCTCGGTGTCGAGGCCGTAGCCGCTCTTGATCTCCACCGTGGTGGTTCCGAACGACAGGGCGGAGAGGGCCAGCGCCCTGGTCCTCTCGAACAGCTCCTGCTCCGACGCGGCATGGACGTGCCGGACCGACGACAGTATACCGCCCCCCTTTTTCAGTATGTCGAGGTAGGCAGCCCCGGCCAGCCTCATGGAGAACTCCTCCTCGCGGCGGGCCGCGAAGCACATGTGGGTGTGAGGGTCGACGAAGCCGGGTATGACGCAGCAGCCGCCGCAGTCCACTTCCTCTTCAGCGTCCCCCGCTTGCCGAAGCGCCAGGACCTCCTCCTCCGGCCCGACCGCGGAGATAATCCCGTCGCTGCTGATGAGGGCCCCTCTCTCCAGGATATGAATCATCCCCTGGTCCAGGCCCCGAGAAGGGGCGTCTCCCACGGGGGTGTAGATGCGGGCGTTGCGGAAGATCTTCACGGTCATTCGACTTCACCGCCCGCCAGCAGCTTGAGCTCCAGCACCTGCATGGGGTCGAAATCCTTGACCTGGAGGTAGTAGGCTGCGCTCTCCAGCATGGCCAGCGCCGGTATCATGCCGTAGATCTCGGTCTCGACCACCTCGACCCCCCAGCGGCGGGCCTCCATGCGGATCAGCTCCAGCACCCTGTAGACCGCGTTCTTCTCGAAGTCGACTATGTTCATGCTCACCTGGGCCATCCCCCGCTCGTGAAGCGCCACTCCCATCCCCTTCACGTGACAGAGTCCGCCGCTGGAGGCGCGCACGCAGTTGGCTATCCTCTTCGCGATCTCCTCGTCGGCGGTGTTCAGGTTCACGTTGAACGCGACCAGGAACCTGCGCGCTCCAACCACCGTGGCACCCGCGGTCGGGTGCAGGGCCGGGCCGCCGACGTCGGGATTCCGGTCCGGGTTGACGGATTCCGTCTTGAGCGCCTCGTACTGCCCCTTGCGGATCACCTCGAGCCGCTTGCGCTCGGGCCTCCTCGCGGAGTCCTCGTAGTAGTACACCGGCACGCCAAGTTCGTTGAAGTAGCGGTCGCCAAAGGAGTGGGACAGGGCCACGCACTCCTCCATCGAGATGCCGCTCACCGGCGTGAAGGGTATCACGTCGACCGCGCCTATCCTGGGGTGAGCCCCCTGGTGGCTGTTCATGTCGATCTCCCTCACCGCCACGGCCGCGGCCTTTAGAAGGGCCTCCTGGACTGGCTCGGGCGCCCGCCAGGCTGACCACCAGCCTGTTGTGGTCGGCATCCGCCCTGTAATCGAGAAGACCGCAGCCCCTCGTGGTCTTGAACGGGGCCACTATGGCCTCTATCACATCCTGGCGACGCCCCTCGCTGAAGTTGGGAACACACTCGATTATCCTGCCGGCCATTGAAAAAACCTCCTGTTTGGAAATTTCGCCTCACGGAGCATGATAACATTGAAACGTGTACAACGTAAAGCGCGAAAGCAGGGGTCGACAATCGTCTCGCGTCGGAATGCGGAGCCGACGGGCCTGTCTCGACAAAACGCAGAGGGGTGCATTCGTCAGGGTGTTTCACTCGCCCGGCGACGCGCCCTCGAGAAAGGCCGCGAGACGTTCGAGAAGCCCGCGCGCCTCCGCAAGGGCGGGGTCGTCCTCCTTCAGCATGGACATCCTAGCGGCCCTCTCCAAGTCGCTGAACATGGAGACCTCCCCCTCCCCCGCAAGGTAGGAGAGCATCCCCTTGATCCGGTGCAGACGGCGGCCCGCGCCCTCGCCGTCGCCCTCCGCAAGGTTCGAGTCAAGCTCCGGCAAAAGCTCGCGTATCTCGCCGACGAAAGCGGATTTTACCTCCTCCAAATCCTGCAGGTCACCGTCGAGCTCGTCAAGCAGCCTCGTCAGAGCGCTTCTCCAACGATCGCGCTCGCCCTGCTCTCCGTTCTCTGCGCGGTGTTCAGGCGGGGACTCGACGGCCTCTCCAAGGTAGCGGGCCAGCAGCGGGTATAGTGCCCTCGCGCGCAGGGGCTTCGCGACATAGTCCGTCATGCCCGCGGCCAGACACCTCTCCCGGTCCCCCTTCATGGCGAACGCCGTCAGGGCGACTATCGGAACGGACTCACCGCCCCTCTCCTCCGATCGAATCACGCCTGCGGCCTCCAGGCCGTCCATCACGGGCATTTCGCAGTCCATCAGCACCAGGTCGAACTTCTCCTTGCGCCACATCTCGATCGCCTCGAGCCCGTTCGAAGCGCGGCGCGACTCGACCCCGGCCCTGCTCAGCATGGCCTCGGCCATCATTGCGTTCACGGAGTTGTCCTCCGCGACCAGGACTTTCCCCCTGAAGCGCACCTCGGGAAGGGTTTCGTCGAGCGCGTCGCCCTCCTCGGGCACGTCCGGCTGCGGCCGCAACGGGACTGCGAAGCGGAACTCGCTGCCGACGCCGACCTCCGAACGCACGGTGATATCGCCGCCCATCATCCTGGCCAGCGACCGCGATATCGACAGGCCGAGGCCCGTCCCGCCGTGCTTTCGAGTCGTGGACATGTCGAGCTGGGTGAAGGACTCGAACAGCATCGCGACCTTGTCGGGCGGGATGCCGACGCCAGTGTCCCTGACGATGAACGCTACGCTCACCGCTCCCTCGGCCTCGCCCTCGGAGGTCGCTAAGAGTTTAACCGATCCGGCCACCGTGAATTTTACCGCGTTTCCGACAAGGTTGACGAGCACCTGTCGGATGCGCAGGGAGTCCCCCAGGAGAAACGCCGGGAGGCCGGGGGCGATCGACGATGACAGGACGAGCTCCTTCTTTTCCGCCAGGGGTCGAGCCACTGCCATCACCTGCTCGATCATCCTGGCCAGCCCGAAAGGCGCGTTCTCGATCTCCATTCTTCCGGCCTCTATCTTCGCGAGGTCCAGGATGTCGTTTATGATCTCGAGCAGGGATTCAGAGGATTCCTGGATCAGCTTTACGTACTTGCGCTGCTCCCCGTTCAGATCGGACGCGAGCACCAGGTCGCTCAACCCGAGCACAGCGTTCAAGGGGGTGCGTATTTCGTGGCTCATGGTGGCGAGGAAAGTGCTCTTGGCCCTGTTGGCCTGGTTAGCCGCCTCCGCGAGGGACTCGGACTCGGCCATCGCCCTTGCCAGTTCGCTGTTCCTCTCCTCCAGCTCGGCCGTCCTCGCGCGCACCTTCTCCTCCAGGTCGGAGAACGCGTTCGACAGCTGCTCCGCCATGAGCCTGAACGACCGGTAGAGTTCGCCCACCTCGTCCTTTCTGTCCAATGGCGCGGGCATTCTCCAGTCGCCCCGGGTCAGGGCCCGGGCCGACCGCAACAGGTCCGACAGCGGGCGGCAGACCCAGCCGGAGATCAGCGCCCCGCTCAAAAGCGACAAAAGCAGCACCGCCAGCGTCACGAGGACTGCGGAACGAGCCATCGACTCGACAGGACCGATGAACTCGCTCTCGGGCATTACCACGGCTATTACCCAGTCTAGCCCCAGAGATTTGAACTGCATCGTCCTGACGTAGGCCCTTACCCCCGACTCTCTCTCGACCGCCAGAAGGCCGAGCTCGCCATCGTCCGTCTTATGGCGCCCCATCTCGACGGCCGCCCTGTGAATGGCCGGGTTCTTCGACTCGACCCCGGCAGTGCGGACGTAAAGACCACCGCGAGCGACGAAGGGGCTCTCCGAGGTAGAGTCGGCGACGAGCAGGCCGTCCCGGTCTAAGATGAATATCTCCCCCTCCGCGCCCACCTTTAGCTCTTTGAGAAAACTGTTGATGGACGAGAGGGTGATGTCGGCGCCGAGCACCCCGGAGAGCGACCCGTCCCGCGACCTAAGGGGCAGCACCGCCGTTATGGTCAGGTCCTCGAGCACGAAGTGGCGGTATATCTCGCTCCAAGCGGCTCCGTCGGCCTTCTCGCCGTCCGTGTACCACCTGCGAGTGCGGGGGTCGAAGTCCGGGTACGAGGCGGTACGCTCCGTGGCCAGCCCGTCGTCGTCGGTCCTGTAGTAGACCGAGGCCCCTTCCGTGTCCACCGGGCTCGCAGTGAAGACTTCGACCTCCCCGTTGTACCTTCTCGCCCCGCGAAACTCGCCATCGGGGGTGCCTACGAAAGTGTATGCAATCTGTGGAAATGTGCGGATGGTCTGCGAGAAGAAGGGCTGCCAACTGCGCGGGTCGGACAGGTCCACCCTTCCCGAGGTCATGGCGTCGCTGTTAAGCTTGTTTACTAAGAGGGGAATCGACATGCAGGACTCCACGCGCTCTGCGATCCTCGAGGCCACCTCGCGCCCTAGGCGAAGGGCGAGCGCGTCGGCGCTCTCCCTCGACGTCCTGATGAACCTCCACCCCAGGAATGAGGCCAGCAACAGCACCTGGACGGTGAAAGTCGCCAGGATCACGCTTCTCAGCGAGAAACGCCCGACGAGGCGCCGCAACCACGCGGCGGCGCGCTCGAGATGCCGGAGAGGCTCAATGGCTCGCATCGCGCATCTCCTCGACGACCTCCCACATGTCCATCTCCATACTGTTGAACACGTCGACCAGGCGCGGGTCGAAGTGAGCGCCCCTTCCCGCGTTGATTATGTCCCAGCACCTCTCCCTTGGATAGGCAGGCTTGTACACCCTGTGGCTGCTTATCGCATCGAACACGTCTGCCAGTGCTACAATCCGGCCGCACAGGGGGATCTCCTCCCCCGCCAGTCCACCGGGGTAGCCGCTCCCGTCCCACTTCTCGTGGTGGGTGCCTATGATGTCCATGGCGAAGGCGAACGGGGCGTAGCGCGTGCGCTCGTAGATCCGCGAGATGACCGAGACGCCGATCCCGACGTGCCCCTTCATGACCTCGAACTCCTCGGGGGTTAGCCTGCCCGGCTTGTTGAGAATGGCATCGGGGATTCCTATCTTGCCGATGTCGTGCAGCGGGGCCATCGACACCAGCGACGATATCCAGGCCGGCGTGATCCCGGCTTCTCCCTCGGCGGCCAGCCCCTCGGCCAGCCGTCTGCAGAAGAACTGGACCCTCTCGAGGTGCGCTCCAGTCTCCGAGCTGCGCATGTCGACGAGCTGGGCCATGGCGAATATGAGCAGCTCCTGGTTCTGGAGCTGCAACATCTTCTCCGCACCCGCCAGCCTTACGCGCAGCTCGTCCGGATGGTATGGCTTCACGAGGTAGTCGTCCGCCCCGAGCGCGAGAGCCGTCACCACCATTCGCTTCGCCTCGGTGGCGCTGAGCACTATGATGTAGGTGCGGGACGCCTCGACTTTGCGAATCTCCTCTATCAGGCGGAAGCCGTCCATCACGGGCATCTCAAGGTCTGTGACCACGATGGACGGCCCGTCGGACTTGAAAAGGGCGAGGGCCTCGGCGCCGTCCGCGGCCTCGGCCACATCGTAGCGCCATCTTCTCAGGTGCTGCGATATCATCAGCCTCTGGCTGGGGGAATCCTCGACGACGAGGATCTTCTGATTGTGGAGCGCGGACAGATCTATCAACATGACACGGTTCGAGACGACTTTGCCGCGAAATCCGGCATCAGGCCGGCCGTCATCGGGCGAGGCCCGCCTTTCTCCTCTCCTTGTTCTTGTACATCCTCATGTCGGCTATTCTGACCACGTCCGATATGACGGGTCCGTCCTCGGGGCAGACCGCGATCCCGTAGTCGAGGATCACGGCGCCGTCGAAGCCGTCGATGATCTGCCTCCCCACCTCTTTTTCCATTCGATCCATGATCGCCTCGGCCCCCTGCCTGGATGCGTCGGGCAGGTACACCAGGAACTCGTCGCCGCCGTAGCGGCCTATCATGTCGTAATCGCGCAGGTTCTTGCTCATCGTCTCGGAGGTGACGCGCAGAACCTCGTCTCCGACCATGTGGCCGTACCTGTCGTTTATCATCTTGAAGTCGCCGAGGTCGACCAGCACTACCGCGCCCCTGCCGCTCGTCCTGCTGATGCGAGAGCTCTCCTCGTTAAGCCTCTGCATTATGTAGCGCCTGTTCCACACCTGGGTCAGGGGGTCGACCAGCGATTCATGGCGGCGCTTCGCTATCAGGTTGTTAAGCGCCCAGAAGGTCGTCATGTGCTCCGCGGTTATCTCCAGGAGCTCGCGGTCCGAGGCGGAAAAACCCGCCCCGTGCCTCGC
This sequence comes from Synergistota bacterium, assembly GCA_022704435.1. Lineage (GTDB taxonomy): Bacteria > Synergistota > Synergistia > Synergistales > Aminobacteriaceae > JAAYLU01. The sequence continues at coordinate 7,467 of JAKJGK010000039.1, forward strand.
GGCCAGCGCGCCGAACACCTCGTTCTCGAAGACGAGAGGGACGGCCAGCACCATCACCTTGCCGTTCTCCATCCTCTCCACCAGGGTCCTGCTTCTCATCGCGGCGCTCGCCTCCAGCTCGAACCCCCTGGCGCACTCCGCGCAGTCGCTCGACGCTCGCCCCGCCGCCTGGACCGGCGCGCCCCCTCCCTTCGGCGCGGGGGTGTAGAAGCGGGCATCCGGAAAGTGAAGCTCGTCGCACAGCACGTCCACGATATTGCTCGCCAGGGTTTCGTTGTCCCGCTCCGCCGCTATCTTCTGCACCACTCCATGCAGGAAGCGCAGCTGGACAGCCTTCTTGTCCAGCTCCCTCCTGACGGAGAACTCCTCCGCGTGAAGCGCGACGTACGAGGCCACGATGCTCAGCATATCCCTGTCCCTGGCCGCGAAGGCGAACTTCCTCTCGCTGTCGAGTATCAGCGCTCCCCACAGGAAGTCCTTGTACAGGGCCGGGGCGAACACGGCCGACTGCACCTCGCGGGAGTGCGGGATAAAGTAGGGGTCCACCGATGCGTCGCCCATCAGGTAGGGTTTTCCGGTCTCGGCGACATGCCCCAGGACTCCCTTTTTATTGTCGAGAAAGTCGGTCTGATTCGACTGGACCACGTCCCCCCCGGTGTCTATCACCGAGAAGGAGGAGTCCCTCGAGCTCCTGATGTAAAGGGTCAGACAGCGGAACTGGATGATGGGCATCATGTGCTCGGACAATACGTCGAAGAGCTCCTCTATCGAGCTGCACTCGGAGAACCTGGTCAGCATGTTCAGGAAGGCCGCCTGACTTGCCGCCAGGTGCTCCAGCTCGCTCTTGCCTGCGTCCAAGGCCTCGGCGTTGTGCCTCAACGTCAGGCGCGCCTGCCTGAGCTCCGATATGTCGGAGACGAGCGCGAGCATGCTGCCCGCAGGGAAGCCGTCCCCCGGCGAGCTCAGCGACACCAGGCCCCAGAAGCTGTCGGCGGCCGGCGAGGGATCAGCCTCCCTGTTCGAGAACAGCATCTCGAACCCGGATGACCGGGCTCCGACGCGGAGCGCCTCCCTTACCCGGTCCTTCTCCTCCCGGGGGGTCTCTCCGGCCAGGTCGAAGATGGTGCGCATCCTGAGCTGCTCCCTTGTTCGGCCGGTCATTGCAATGAGTGCGTCGTTCGAGTACAGTACGGCACCCTTGACGTCCAGCAGCGCGGCGGCGACCGGCGCGTCGTCCAGGGACGGCACCCTCGAAAGGCCTCTCTCTCCACCACCGGGTCTCCTCCCCGCCGTCAGGACAAGGATGCCGGCCAGGACCAGAAGAAACGGCAGCACCACGGATAGCGGTCGCGAAAGCGCACCCGGCTCCGACGAGGCGGCTCCGCCACCCTCTGCCGGGGCGTAGGAGCCGATGAACACCCTTTCATCCCCCATCCTGAGGGAGTTCCAAACGATGCTCTTGCGCTCCGAGCCGATCAGGGAGGAGAGCGGCGCCTCCACTACCTCCATGCCGGAGAAGGCCTGACTCGCCCTCCCCCAGAACTCGCGCAGGCCCTCCCCCTCCCCGGAGGACAGGTCCTCGACGTTCCTACCGACCAACGTCCCGTCCTTGTGGGCAATTATCGTGCCGTCGGACGCGACGACGAAAAACCCACCCTCCGCGCTCGTCTCCAGGGGCTCGACGAAGCGAGCGAGGAACGGCGCCAGGTTCAATACGGCTATCGAATGCCAGGTGACCGACCTACCCGGCGCCGTCTCGACGAGGGCCAGCATGTTCACCCTGGAGGACGGCATGAACCGGCGCGTCTGCTGCCGTCCTTCCACGAACGGGGTCGCGTCCTCCTCCAGTTTGTAGGCCAGGATCCTCGCGAAATCCCTGGCTGCGTCGCCCTGCGGGGTGGATCTGAACGCGCTGAACCGCCTTTGCGGCTGGTTTGGGAGCGGCAACAGGTAGTAGCCTAGGACGTCGGGGGTGTTATATATTGATCCGAGCAGCGACCGCTGCACGTCGTCCAGCGGCGCGTCCCTGTCCAGGACGAGGTGATCCATCAGGAAGCGCTGCTGGGCGACCGCGGACGTTATCCTGTCCTCCAGCGCGGTGCGGGCCAGGGTAACATTTACGAAGCGGACCTCCGCCACGAGCTGACCCTGCCTTCGCGCGCCCCTGGCGTCGAACGACGCGGGGAGGAATGCGAGGCCTGCTGCCAGGGCCAGCGCAAAGCAGAGGCCCGACAGAAACAGCCTCGTTCTGCCGACCGAGGCGAAACCCTCCCGAGACGGTGCGTTCATCCTCAAAGCGCAACTCCCCCGTTCGATTCTTCACAAAACCTCGCGCAATATATCTCCCGAAGCCATATTATAGCAAAAGCCAAGTCAGTCGCCGAGCCTTGAGATGTCGAAAGACACCAGCGAAATGTTGTGCGCGTGGTCGCACACGCGCTCAAGGTTGCTGAGTATGTCGATGAACACCACTCCTCCAGCGGGGGTGCACTCCCCCCTGTTAAGGCGCAGGATGTGGTTCTTTCTGAGAAGCTTCTCCTTCAGGTCGACCTGGTCCTCCAGCACGTCCACCTCCGCCGCCTTCTCCACGCTTTCCTCGTCCAGCGACTCCATGCTGACGCGGACTGCACGCTCGACAAGGTCGTACATCTCGTCGAACTCGGCCCAGGCCACGGCCGAGAACTCCACCCTGTTGTCCAGGTTGTACTCGTACAGCTCGATCAGGTTCGTGGCATGGTCGCCGATCCTCTCGACATCCCCGGTCGCGTTCACGTACGACCCGAGCACGGTCGACAGGTCCGCGGAAAGGTCGCACTGCCATACTTCGCAGGCGTACGCCGATATCGCACGGTTTATCTCGTTGACCGCCCTCTCCTTCCGGGCAACCTCCTCGATCATGGATGGGTCGTTGTTCGTGAACGCCGCCCGGACGTCCGCCAGCATCGACCTTGCTATCCCGCCCATGTGCAGGATCTCCTTCTTGACCGCACCTACCGCCGCCGAGGGCGACGCCGAGAGCAGCTTAATGTCTAGGTAGACCGGCCCGGCGATCACCGCGTCCTCCCGGTCGGGGATCACGCGACGGATTATCCGGACGAACAGGGGTATTGCAGGCAGGAACAGCAGAGTGTTGGCGACGTTGAAGATCGTATGAGCGTTGGCGATCTGCCTGACGATGTCCCCCGACGTGGTCTCAACCGCGGAGGCGTACAGCGGCAGGAATGTCAGGAATATGGCCGCCCCGATTACGTTGAACAGCACGTGGGCAGCCGCCGCCTGCTTCGCCGAGCGGTTCGACCCGAGGGACGCCAGGACGGCGGTTATCGTGGTGCCTATGTTGTCCCCCAGCAGTATGGGGAGCGCCGCCTCCAGCGAGAGCAGCCCCTGCGCCGCCATCGCCATCGTCAGGCCTATGGTGGCGGAGCTGGCCTGCACCAGCATCGTAAGCACCGTGCCCGCCAACACTCCGAGGAGCGGGGACGAGTCGAACATCAGGAACAGGTCGCGGCTGTCCTGCAGGAAGGACATGGAGTCCTTCATGGTCCGCATGCCGAGGAAGAGCAGGCCGAAGCCGATCAGCCCGTGCCCCGCGTACCTCCAGCGCTTCGACCTGCCAAAGAACACCAGGAGAACTCCGACCCCCAGCACCGGCAGGGAGAAGTCCTCGACGTCGAACGCCACGATCTGGGCAGTGACGGTAGTGCCGATGTTCGCGCCCATGATCACGGCCACCGCCTGTTTCAGCGACATGAGCCCGGCGTGCACGAAGCTCACCGTCATGACCGTGGCCCCGCTGCTGCTCTGGATCAGCATGGCCACGAGAGCGCCCACGGCCACCCCCATCACCGGGGTCCTGGTAAGGGAGCCTATCAACCTCCGCATCCTGTCGCCCGCGATATTCTGCAGCGACTCGCTCATCAGCTTGACGCCGTACAAAAAGAGCCCCACACCGCCGAAAAGCTGGAAGGCAGTGCTCAACGTCACGATTCGTCGCCTGGAATTATGCCGAGCATCGCCTCAAGCTCCTCGGCCGACAGCATCTCCTCGCCCGCGTCCGGGAGCGCCGCCCTGTTGCGCTCGGCTATCTCCGCCGCCCTGGCGGCCGCCTCCCCGTCCGGGACGAGCTCCTCGCCCCGGACCGCCCTGCACAGGGAGATCCTCTTGCCAGGGGCCCGCCGGGCCCTCTTCAAGAACAGCTCGGCCGACTCGAACGGAAGCCCCGCCAGGGCCGCCGCATCGGCCACCTCCTCGCCCGTCCTGCTCCAAAAGGCGGACTCCCTGCGCCTCGATACAAATGGGGCGCGAGGCTCCAGGGAGTACACGCAGTAATCGGCGGGCGCCTCCTCCCCCCCCTGAACGACAATATAAAACTCCGCCATCGTGGATTATCCCTCCGCATGTGTGTAGTTTTTTCGTCCTCGGCCGCAAGCGCCCTCCGCAGTCGGCGGCCGTGCCAGGACGGCTCCCGGAGGGCAGTTGCAATCCGATTATGATATCATGAAATGGAAGGTTGACAGGTTGGCCGTCAGCTTATCGAGAAGAGTTCCCCGGGAGGGATTGACCCTGGCGCGCATATCATTCTACCCATGGCAGCAGTGGGCGTTCGATGCGATTCGCGGGAGGAGTGCGGTCCTGTCCGCGCCGACCGGCTCCGGCAAGACGATGGTCGCCTACCTCTGGGCGGGCCTGCTGGGCGAGGACGGGTTGCCCGTCCTTCCAGACGGGGGGCGGATCATATTCACCGCGCCGATAAAGGCGCTGAGCAACGAGCGCTACCTCGACCTCAGGCGTCTGGGGCTGGACGTCGGCATCGAGACGGGGGACTTCAAGAAGAACGAGGACGCCCGCATAGTGTGCTGCACCCAGGAGATCTACACTCTCAAGTACGCGAGAGTCCCGGGGCAGAAGCTGATCGTCGACGAGTTCCACTACATATTCGACGACCCGGACCGCGCGCGCGCCTACATCGACGGCATCAGGAACGCCGACGAGTCGACCATGATGCTGGTCATGTCGGCCACCCTTGGGGGTGCGCGCTCCGTATGCAGGTACCTCGAGAGGACCACCGGAAGACCGTTCCTGCTGTACGAGAACAAGAGGCGCGAGACCGAGCTGATCTTCGTCTCGGAGAGGCCGGCGCGGATCGACACGGTGAAGAACGCCCTTGTCTTCCTGTTCTCCCAGAAGGGGGCCACCGAGCTCGCCTACATGGTCGCAGGCGAGAGGGAGGGCATCTCCTCCCACGGTCGAGAGCGACTGGGGGAGCTCGCCTCCATCCTGGGCGTCCCCAAGGTGCAGCAGCCCCTGTACAAGGGCGTGGGAATCTACCACGGGGGCATGCTGCCGAAGGAGAAGATCCTGGTCGAGTCCGCCTTCAGGGAGAGGATCCTGGACGTGGTCTGCGGCACCAACGCGCTGGCTCTGGGCGTCAACCTGCCCGCCGAGACCGTCGTATTCGCCCAGCTCGTCCGCTACCACTCGGACTCCCCGATCTCGAAGAACGAGTTCCTGCAGATGGCGGGGAGGGCGGGGCGCAAGGGGCTGTTCAACCCGGGCTTCGTCACCTGGCTGGAGAGGTCCCCGTTCGAGAGGCGAGGCTTCTCCACCGGCAAGGTCTTCGAGGGGCTGATGAACGCCTCCCCCGAGAGCGCGAACATCCTGCTGCGCCCGTCGTACGGCAGGCTGCTGCGCAAGGAGGTCATCCCGGAGGCGGAGGCCGAGTACATCGCACTCTACTCGTTGCCCAGGCAGAGCGAGAGGAGGATAAAGAGCCAGGTGCATGCGGGATTGAAGCGGATCGACCGGGCAATGTCCGGCATGGTGCGCGACGACGAGAGGAAGGCCTTTCGGAGGACCCTGTCGGCCCTGTGGTACGACGAAATGGAGATAGAGGAGAACCTCGAGATGGCCTTCCTGTTCCACACCGAGAGCGCCCCCAGCGCTCTGATGGCGGCGCAGTCGATCCTGCCGTTCGAGAGGAACTACCTGCAGGCCCTGCTGAAGGTTAAGCGCTTCGCCAACAGGATGCCCAAAAACTACTCGTTCCGGTCCATGAGAGAGCTGAATTCAGCAGTGGACGATATCGACCCGACAATTTACGGGTTCGAGGAGAGGATAGGAGAGATAGAGAGGACCTCCGGCGCGTGACGCGGGCCTCGGCGCGCACCTCCGGACGTCGGCCTCGGGATGCCCGCAGCGGCCGGTATTCAACCGATGCCCCAGCCCGATTTAAGTATAGTGGATCCCCTTCCCCGCATCGTAGTGCGCTCGTCGGACGTACAGGTGTTCCTGCTGCGAAAGGTCCACTATGATCCCGTCCGGCGCCCGCCTGCCCCTGTCGTCCACGTTGATGTAGACCAGGGGGCGAAGCAGGTCCGAGTCCCTGGCGCCCACCACGACGCCCACGCTCGAATCGGACAGCTCCACCACGGTCCCCGGCGGGTAAAGCCCCACGGACAGCAGCAGCAGCCTTACTATGCTCCTGTCGAAGCTCTCATCGGAGGATTCCAAAATCATCGACACGGCATCCCTGCTGCTGCTGGGTCCCTTGTAGACCCTCTTGGACGTGAGAGCGTCGAAGACGTCCGCCACCGCCATGATGCGCGCGTACAGCGGAATCGAGGCGCCCTCGAGGCCGTCGGGGTACCCTTCGCCGTTCCAGCGCTCGTGGTGATTCCTCACGGAAACGAGGATTCTGGAATCCGTTATGCCCGAGTTCAACGCAATTTCGTGCCCGAGGACCGAGTGCCTCTTCATCTCCTCGTACTCGCTTACCGTCAGCCTGCCAGGCTTGTTGAGCACCTCCTGGGAGACCAGAGCCTTGCCTATGTCGTGCAGGAGTCCGCCATAGGTTATGGTCGTCACGAACTCCCTGTCCCCCGGCTTGAGCCTGCTCGCCAGGTACCCCGACAGCAACCCCACGTTCAGGGAGTGTATGTAGGTGTACTCGTCGATGTCGCGTACCCTGCCCAGGCAGTGGACTATCTGCGGCGCCTTCGCCACCTCCTCCGCCAGGAGAGAGGCCTGCCTGGCGAGCTCGTAGGCCCCGTCGCCGAGCGAGCCGTTATCCGAGATCGTGCGGTACACCTTTTCGACCTGCATGATCGCTCCTCGTGCGATCCGCGCCTCCAGTGCGCGCATCCTGGGGTGGATGCTGTCCACGATTTTCTCGAAAACATCCTCCGACAGGTCGAAGGGGATGTTGATCAGGACCGTTTTTATACCCCACTGCACCAGGCTTTGAAGTACGGACGGGTTCGAGTCCAGCAGAGTCTTTAAATCGCCCCCCCTCGGCAGGAGCAGTGCGCCCGTGGCGGACATCACGTCCTCCACCACCTGTCCCCTGTACATGTAAAGCTCCTCGACCGGCACACTCTTCATCATCTGCACGGCTCGACACCCCTCGCCTTCACGCCCGCAAAGTCTACACCCGCAAATCCTTCAGGTTCTTCCGGGCGGCCACTATCGTCGATTCATGAGACCCGTCGCAAGCGCGGGTCGTTCTCCTCAGCAGAAGGTGTAGCCGCTGAACCAGCCGAAGAAGCTCGGGATGCTGGTATTGCAGAAGTCCTTGTAATCACGTGGTGGAAGAGGCCTGCTTAGGAGGTATCCCTGTATCTCGTCGCACCCGTTCTGTCGCAGGAACTCCAGCTGCTCTCGCGTCTCGACCCCCTCCGCCACCACGCGAAGTCCCAGCGAGCGGGCTATCCCAATGACGGCCCGCACTATGGCCGAGTCGTTCGTGTCCTCCAGCACCCCGTCGATGAAGCTCTTGTCGATCTTAAGGGCGTCGATCGGCAGGCGCTTCAGGTAGTTCAGCGAGGAGTAGCCGGTGCCGAAGTCGTCTATGTATATCGTCATTCCAAGGTCCTTAAGGCCCGTCAGCACCTTTATCGAGTCGGTCAGGTTCTCCATGATCCCGGACTCGGTGATCTCGATCCCGATCGACGACGGGGGGATGGCGTACTCCTTCAGAAGGGCGCTGATCCTGGTCAGGAGGTTGCCCTGGTGAAACTGCCGGGGCGACAGGTTCACGGCCACCTCGCCCTCGGGGCCACCGTTCTCCCTCCATTCGGCTATCTGGGAGCAGACCATGCGGAACACCGACCCGCCCATCGGCAGGATGAGCCCGGTCTCCTCCGCGAGGGGGATGAAGTCGGCGGGGCCCACCAGCCCGTCGGGCCTGCTCCACCGCAGCAGCGCCTCGGCGCCGGACAGGTGGCCGCGCCTGATGCAGTACTTCGGCTGGTAGTGCATCAGGAACTCATCCCTGTCCAGCCCCTCGCGCAGGGCGTTCTCAAGGGTCAGCCGCAGGGACGCGTGCCTCTCCAGCTCCTCGGTGAAGAAGCGAAAACTGCTGATGCCGCCCTCCTTGGCCTTGCTCATGGCGATGTCGGCCCTCTTCAGCAGCTCGTCGGGGTCCGTGCCGTCGTCCGGGTAGACGCTTATCCCGATGCTGGCGCTGACGAACAGCTTGTACCCCTCCACCTCCATCGGCTCGCGAAGGCAAGCGATCAGTTTCTTCACCCTGGCGGCTATCTCCTCCGGGGTCCTCGCCTCGGGCAACAGGATGTGGAAGTCGTCGCCGCCGATGCGCGAGACAGTCGACCCCTCCCCGGCGCAGTCGGCGAGGAACACTCCGACGCTCTTCAGGAGCGCGTCTCCGATGAAGTGCCCCAGCGTGTCGTTTACGTTCTTGAACCTGTTTATGTCGAACACAAGGACCGCGAAGCGCCTGGCGTCGCCCGCCCGGCGGATCTCCTCCGCCAGGCGGGCGCGGAAGGTCTCCTTGTTCGGCAGTCCGGTGAGGACGTCGTAGTTTGACCGCAGCTCGATCTGCGCGTCCTTGAACTTGACCTCGGACAGATCGTTGAACACGGATATGTAGTACTCGGGCTCGCCCTTTTCGTCGAACAGAGCCGTGCACACCATCCACTCAGGGTAGACCTCTCCGCTCTTTCGGCGGTTCCAGATCTCCCCCTCCCAGCGCCCCTCGGTCCTCAGTCGCCGCCAGAATTCGTCGTAGAACTCCTTTGGCTGACGGTCGGACTTCAGCACGCGCGGATTCCCGCCGATTATCTCCTCCCTCGAGTAACCGGTAATGGCGCTGAAGGCGGAGTTGACCATGCGAATCGTGCCGGCCGCGTCGGTTATAACTATCCCCTCCACGGTGTTGTCGAAGACAGCCTTGATGATCTCCATGTAGCGCCTGGTCCTCTGCGGGTCGTCGCAGTAGAAGAACATGTTCTCCCAGTCGTGCGGAAACATATCCTCCCGTGCCGTCTCGTCTCGCACTCCCACGGCCATCACGCCCCCGTCCACCGGCCTTGTGCGCGGTCGGAGAGCATGCGCCCGAGGACCGAGAGCGCCTCTGGGAACGACGACCTTCCAAGGCCTATCCTGAAGTGGTTCCAGTCCACGTCGAACACGCTGTCGGGCAGGATCAGGAGGCCGTGCTCCGCGACGGCGCGGTCGCAAAAACCCCTGGCAGGCTCGCCCAGCAGTCTCGGGAAGGCGGTCGACCCCCCGGAGGGCTCGTACCATTCGAACAGCCCGTCACGCTCTTTAAAGAAGGTCCTAGCCAGCTCGAGGTTGCCCCTCACGATACCCCTGCACCTCCCGGTCAGCTCGTCGTAGCGCCTCAACGCCGCAATGGCCAGAATCTCCGACGGCGCCGACGCGCATATGGAGGTGTAGTCCTTCAGCGTGGCTATCCTGTTCAGCAGCCACGAGTCATGGGAGGATACCCAGCCTATCCTGAGCCCGGGCAGGCCGCAGGCCTTGGACAGGCCGCCAAGGGACGCGCTCCTTCGGATGTACGAAGACGCGGACGGGAGTGTCGCGGTCGACAACTCCAGCCCGCGGTACATCTCGTCGGAGAAGACGAAGAATCCGTGCCTCGCGGAGAGCTCCGCGATCTCGTCCATCTGCTCCCGCGAGGGCGTGAAACCCGTCGGGTTGTGCGGAAAGTTGACGACGAGCAGCCTGGTGTTCTCCCTGATCGACTCCTCCAGGAACCGGAGGTCCAAGCGCCACTCGCCTCCCTCCTTCTTGAGGTACCAGCGCGTCACCTCGCAGCCTATGGATTTTGGAATCTCGTACAGCGACTGGTAGCACGGGCTCAGGACTATTACGTGGTCCGAGGCGTCCAGAAGCGCGTTAAGGGTGAGGAACACCCCCTCCTCCGGGTTCATGACCAGCACGTTCTCAGGCGGCATCGATTCGCGCTCGGCTATCTCGCGCAGAAGCAGCGGGTGCCCCCGGGACTCTGTGTAGGAAAGCCGAAGCCCGTTCCAGAGGTCCATCACCTCGCCGTCAGCACCCTGGAGAAGCTCGACCACCGAGAGTGTCTCGCAGTCGGAGGCGCTCAACATGTGCTCCGTCGTAAACTCGTACTTCGCGAAATACCGCTCCAGCAGAAATTCCCGGACCTTCATTCGATCACAGCCTTGGCGTAGATTAAATTCTTTCTGTTATGTATTATACACGCTCAAGAGAAAAGACGCACGGGAGGGGCCCGTGCCTCGGGCCTCTCCCGTGTTATTTTATCAGCCTGATTACCAATCCTACTTTTTTATCGCCAGCCCCGAGACCGTCGCCTCCACCCTGAAGCGCGACACCGTCTGTTGCAGGCGCTCCCCTAGGTTGACCAGCTCCTCCGACGACACCGCTATGGCCTCCGTGGCCTTGGTCTGCTCCTGCATGGAGCGGGTTATGCCGCCCACCTGGTCGGATATCTCGACCGTGACGTTCCTCACCTGGTCCATGCCCGCCGCCATCTCCTGGGCGCTGGCCGACTGCTCCTGAGCTGTGGCGGCTATGGTCTGGATGCTCTCCGTCACGGAGTTCACGTGCTTGACCACGTCGTTGATGATCGAACTGGTCTCCGTGGCCATCGCGACCAGCTCCTCGAGGTCGGCCGCCGAGCTCTCCGAGTCCCTGAGCGCGCTCTCCGTGCGGGATTCTATCTCCCCGATCAGCTTCTCCACCTCGCCCGCCGACCGGTTGGACTCCTCGGCCAGCTTTCGGACCTCCTCCGCCACCACCGCGAACCCGCGTCCCGCCTCGCCCGCCCGCGCAGCCTCTATCGCGGCGTTCAACGCGAGCAGGTTGGTCTGATCGGCGATCTGAGTG
>JAKJGK010000153.1 GCA_022704435.1 Synergistota bacterium
TGACAGGGGAGCCTGCCGCCCCCGGGCTCAGGTTGCCGGTCTGGATGTCGACCACCAGCGCCGAACGGTAGACGTCGATCGGAGGCACCCCGCCGTAGCCGTCCGCCGCCGCGGCCATGTAGTCCAGGGGGAAAAGCCGTATGAACTCGTACTCCTCCTCCGTGAGGGGTTTCCCCTCGAGCTGCTTGGCCGCCAGCTTGCCGCAGCGGCTAACAGTGTCGCGGAACATGGTCAGCGCGCCGTACTCCTCCAGGTCCTGCGGGAACAGGTCGTTCTCCTCGAACCCCTCCGCTATGTAGTCCACCACCCTCAGAAGCTCGCCCCAGAAAGACAGGTTGGGCTCGACAAGGCCCATCGGAAGGGGCTTGGGAGGCGCTTCATCCCACCCGTCACCCAGCTCGGCGTAGTTCGGCTTCTCGTACAGGATCGTGTCGTGGCGCAGCTCGGTGTACGAGCCGAGCTGGGTCTCCAGCTGCTTGGCGGCGAACAGGGGCCCCTGCATGTACAGCGGGTACCCCTTGCCGAAGTCGGACGCAAGCGTCCCGAGCAGGTGCATCCAGGCGGTGCCCATCGAGCTGAACCAGGCGGACTCGGGCGCCTTCGCCAGCCTGCCGCGAAGCGCCTCTATGGCCCTGGGCAGCGCCTCCGTCACCTCCTTGAGGTACTCCTTGGGCGCGGGCTCGTCCCCCTTGGTAGACGGAGCGCCGTCCTCGGCGGCGGCCGGGAGGGCCTGCAGGCTGAGGGGGACCTGCCTCGGCAGCAGGTCCAGGGCGTGGCGGTTTCCGGCCACTGCGGCGACCCAGAGGCTGGAGAACAGCACCGGGAGGTCCTCGGCGACGCCTCTCTTGTAGGTCAGACTGTCGGTGATCAGCCAGGGGATGGTGAAGCGCTGCGGGAAGACGCAGAGCACCTCCGTGGCGGACGGGGAGAAGAGGTCGGCGAAGTGCGGAATCGACGGTGCGAGCTTCCCGGCGGCCTTCTTGACCCGCTCTATAACCGCGGCGTCGCCGCAGGTGTCCGCGTTGAACGACTTGACGCCCGCGCTTGAGAGCAGAAGCCCGCTCCACTCGGCGTAGCTCGCCGCGTCAGGGTAGCCGACGAAGAAGCAGGAGACCTCCATCACCCTCGACCACGAGTCAAGGGCGTCTCCGGCCCTCGACATGGCCAGGGCGAAGTTCAGGGCGTCGACGGCCCCGGAATCGTCGGCCAACCTCCAGCCGATCTGTCCGAGCCAGATCATCGCGCGGAAGTAGGCCCTGCTGCGGGATGAGCGCTCGTAGTGCCCCCTGGGGGTGAACTGGGTGTAGTCGATCGAGGCGGACGGGTAGGCGGGAATCAGCCCCAGCAGCCCGGCGTTCGCGGAGTCCGCCGCGTAGACCCGGCGAAGCTCCTCCGCGACGTTCTGGGCGCTTGTCTTCGTCAGCCCGGCGGCGTGCTTCTTCAGGAGGGCGAGCGCGTTCTCGAGCGTGTCCACCTCGGGCTCCTCCTCCGGGGGGAGCCACTCGCCCTGGTAGCTCTCGTAGCAGTTCTCCGCGAGTATCAGCGGGACTAGAATCTGCGCCTGCAGCCGCTCCCAGAGCGCCTGGTTCGGCTTGGACGCCTCCTTGCGCAGGGTGGAGACACTGGCGTAAAGATCGGCCAGCAACGACTGGACCCCTCCCAGCAGCTCGCCCCCCTCCATCGCCTCCAGCCTCTTCGAGAAGAAGGTGTGCAGGGCGTGGAGGAATATGTCCGGCCCGACCAGGCGCGTGTTCCACGGCTCGCGCGTCGACGGGTCGGCCTCTCCGCCTATTCCGTCGAAGTCGGTGAGCATTTCGTCGTTGCAGCTGTTGGAGGGGAACAGCCAGAAGGCCCTCTTCGGCAGCAGGATGAAGCGGTTCTTCTGTAGCGCCTCCCTCTGCGCCTTCGTCAGCTTGCCCACCTTCTCCTCGACCTGCTTGAGGTTGGTCGCCTTCTCAAGCGGGAAGGCGGAGTCGCTGAACGCAGGCTTGGCGGTCAGCTTCACCTTCGCCGGCACGCTTGAGAAGTCCTTCAGCTCCACCTCGGAGAGCGCGATCTTCTTCGGCGCGGCGGCGCACTCCTGTGCGAACGCGGCGAAGAGCACGAGCATGCTCGCGAGCATGATCGCACTCATCGTCCGCCCCGCGAACCTTGGCGACGACTTCCGTCTCATACAAATCCCTCCTCGTTATGTCCAGAGTGGCCGAGGGTGCGGCGCTCGGTACGCGCACACCCCATTGATGCGCCGTAGACGCTTGCGCCCCTACGCTGCGCCGGGAGCGCGCGCGTCGACACCCCCTCCGCTCGATGATCGCATTGTATCACAGAAGCAGCGTTTAGCACTCGACTCGTCGGAAAAGTGCGAATGCCCCGCAGGCCGTATAATGGTGCGAGCAAAGGAGGGGTTGCGGATGGAGCAGACGGGATACGTCCAGGTGTACACGGGCAACGGAAAGGGCAAGACCACGGCCGCGCTCGGCCTGATCCTGCGGGCCTCGGGGGCCGGGATGAGGTCGCTGTTGGTGCAGTTTCTGAAAAACCCGGACTACAGCGAGCACAGGGCGTTGAAGTCACTGGGGGACCTGGTCTCGGTCCGCACTTTCGGCGGGGACAGGAGAATCGGCACGCCTGTCACCGACGAGGACAGGCGGAAGGCAGCGGAGGGGCTGGAGTTCCTGCGGTCGGCCCTGGCCTCGGGGGATTACGACCTCGTGGTGGCGGACGAGATAAACGTGGCGGCGATGATAGGCGTGCTCTCCGAGGAGGACGTGCTCGCCCTGATCGACGCTCGCCCGTCCGGGGTGGAGCTCGTGCTCACCGGGAGGGGCGCGACCGAGGCGGTGATCGGACGCGCCGACCTGGTGACCGAGATGAGGGAGGTTCGGCACTACTTCTCCGCCGGCGTGCAGGCCCGAAGGGGGATAGAGAAGTGAACTTTCCGCGCCTCGTGATCGCCGGGACGTGCAGCGGCTCGGGGAAGACCGTCTTCACCGCCGGGCTGCTGGAACTGCTGCGATCGAGAGGGTTGGCGGTGCAGCCGTTCAAGGCCGGGCAGGACTACATCGACTCGGCCTACCACACGCTGGCGGCGCGGCGTCCCTGCCGCAACCTGGACACTATGATGCTCTCCGGCGACGGAGTCCGCGAGCTGTTCGCGCGGGCCGCCACCGGGGCGGATCTCTCAGTGATCGAGGGGGTGATGGGGCTGTACGACGGCGCGGCCCCGCCGGACGAGCGCGGAAGCACCGCGGACCTGGCGCTGGAGCTGGACGCGCCGGTGGTGCTGATGGTGAACGGGCGCGGCATGGGGCGGAGCGCGTCGGCGCTGGTGTACGGCTTCGCGGGATTCGACCCCGACGTGCGGCTGTGCGGCGTGATACTGAACGACCTCGGCTCGGTGGGGCACTACCGTCTGTTGAAAGGCGCCATAGAGGAGGATCTCGGCATCGATGTGCTTGGATGGCTGCCTCGTCACGCCGCAATGGCGGTGCCGGAGCGACGCATGGGGCTCGCCCTGCCCGACGAGTCGCAGGGCGGCGTCGGAATGATAACGGCGTCGGCCGACCTCGTCGCGAAGCACGTTGACCTCGAGGCCCTGCTGGAGGTCGCGCGCGAGTCGCCCCCGCTGCCGTCATTCCGCGCCACGGTCTTCGCCGGCCCCGCGCGTGGAACCCGGGTCGGGATCGCCGTAGCGAAGGACGAAGCCTTCTGCTTCTACGACCGCTGCAACCTGGACATACTGGAGCATCTGGGGGCGGAGCTGGTCCCCTTCAGCCCCCTGGGCGACAGCTCCCTCCCCCCCGGCGTGGGCGGAGTGTACATTGGAGGCGGCATGCTCGACGAGCACGCCGGCAGGCTGGCGGACAACGCCGCGCTGCGGGCGGAGCTGAGGGCGGCGGCGGACGCGGGGATGCCGGTGCTGGCCGAGGGCGCCGGGATGGTCTACCTGGTGGAGCGGCTTGTCGACGGCACCGGGGCCGTCCACGAGATGACCGGCATATTCCCCGGCACAGCGAGGTCGGAGAAGCGCCGCCAGGCCCTGGGCTACTGGGACGGTAGGCTCGAGCGCGCCGCCCTCCCCGGCGCGAAGGGGACGAAGCTTCGAGGCCGCATGTTCCACTACTTCTCCTACGACAGCGGCGGCAACG
>JAKJGK010000040.1 GCA_022704435.1 Synergistota bacterium
GCTGCTCTGGCGCTGCCACCCCGAGTAGCCGGCGCCCCGGTACCCGACGACGGCGGCGTACTTCAAGGGAGCAGGCTCCTCTCCCCCGCCGCGAGCGCGACCACGACCGCGACCGTCGCGGCGAGCGCGGCGGTGTCCCGGCCGCTCCAGCGCAGCGGGCGCATGCGGGTGCGCCCCTCGCCCCCCCTGTAGCAGCGGGCCTCCATCGCCGTGGCCAGCTCCTCCGCCCTCTGGAAGACTATGACAAACAGGGGTATGAGCACCGGGATGAAGGCCTTGAGTCTCTTCCACAGACTGCCCCGGTCGAACGATGCCCCCCTGGCTAGCTGGGCCTTCATTATCCGGTCGGTCTCGGTCAGCAGGGTGGGGATGAAGCGGAGTGCGATTGTCATCATCATGGCCAGCTCGTGGGCCGGGAAGCCGAAGCGCACCAGAGGGGAGAACAGGCGCTCCAGCCCGTCGGACAGCTCCATCGGCTTGGTGGTCAGGGTCAGGAACGAGGCGAACAGCACCAGCAGCAGCAGCCTCAGCCCCATCTGCGCGGCGGCTGCCACCCCCTCGCGGGTGATCGTCACGAAGCCCAGCTTCAGGATCGGCGTCCCGTCGGTGAAGAATATGTGTATGAGGGCGGTGAACGCGACCAGTATCAGCACAGGCTTTGCGGAGTTCAGCACCAGGCGGAAGGGAAGGCGCGAATACCACGCAAGAGCGGCAAGAAGCCCCGCCCATGCGGCGAAGGCCGCGACGTGGCCGGCCATGAATATGCCGGTCAGAACGACCGGCACGGCCAGGATCTTGCACCTCGGGTCGAGGGAGTGAACCGGCGAGTCGGCGGGGACGTACTGGCCGAAGGTCAGGTTGTTCAGGAACTTCATGGCCTGCGCCCTCCCGTCTCGCGCGCCTTTATCCAGCGCTTGAGCTCGGCACGGTCCCAGGTGAGGGGTGCGGCGGGGTCCGACCTGCCGATGGCGGCCGAGAGGGCGGCGATGTCGGGCAGGCGCAGCCCGGGGACGGAGTTCGCGACGAGGTATCGCATGATCTCGCTCGGCGCGCCGAAGGCCGCGCTTCTCCCCCGGTCGAGCATCAGTATGGAGTCGCTCAGGTTCAGCGCTATGTCGAGGTCGTGGGTGACCAGTATTATGCCGGTGCCCTCCTTTTTCAGCCTGGCGAGCAGGTCTGTCAGCTCTCGCCTCGACCAGGAGTCAAGGCCGGCGGTGGGCTCGTCAAGCACGAGATAGGACGGCTCTCCGGCCAGCACGGAGGCTATCGCGATCTTGCGCTTCTCCCCGCCCGACAGGTTGAGCGGGCTCCTGGCCAGGTACGAGTCGTCCAGCCCGACCATGGACAGGGCCGCGGAGGCGAGCGGGGCTATTCTGTCGGACTGCACGCCCCAGTTCGTCGGGGCGAAGGAGAGCTCCTCCATGACGTCCTCGGCGAACAGCTGCTGCTCGGGGTACTGGAACACCAGGCCGACCGCCCTGCGGATGTCGCGCATATTCGGGCTCTTTTCGACCACCTGCATTCCGTCAACGGACACCGTCCCGGAGTCCGGGAACAGGATGCCGTTGAGGTGCTGGGCCAGCGTGGACTTGCCGCTGCCGGTGTGTCCGACGATCGAAAGCCACTCCCCTCTGCCGCACTGGAGCGACACGTCGTCGAGGGCGCGGGTCTCGAGCGGGGTGCCGGGGTGGTAGGTGTGACACAGGGCCTCTACTGTAATGGACATAGCGCGTCGATCATTCCTTCGAGTGTAGGGATGCGCGGGAGGGCGAGGCCGGTCTCCTCGCCGAGCTCGCGCCACAGGGCGACGAGGGGCGGGGCATCAAGTCCCCACTTTCGGAGGGCGCCGTCCTGCCTGAGCAGGGGCTCGACCCCTCCCTCCCACTCGATCCTGCCGCCGGCGAGGACTACCGCCCTGTCGCACCAGAGTATCTCCTCGAGGCGGTGGGTGATGTGGACGATGGTCTTGCCCCCATCGTGAAGTGCCCGCATAATGGCCAGCAGGTCGGCCCTGCCGCGGGGGTCCAGCATAGCGGTGGGCTCGTCCAGGACGAGGCAGGGGGCGTCCATGGCCAGAGCCCCCGCCACCGCCAGGCGCTGCTTCTCCCCCCCGGACAGGGTGTAGGTCGGCTTTGCGCGCTTTGCCAACAGACCTGCGGCCTCGAGGGCCCTCTCGACGCGCGACTCGATCTCCGCGGGCGGGAGGCCCTGGTTCTCCGGCCCGAAGGCCGCGTCCTCGTCCACCACGGTGCCGACAATCTGGTTCTCCGGGTTCTGGAAGACCATGGACACTGCGCTGCGGACGGCGAACACGTTGGCCGGATCCCTCGTCGACATGCCGTACACAATGCAATCGCCCTGCGTCGGGATCAGCAGGGCGTTGAGATGCCTGGCCAGTGTGGACTTTCCCGAGCCGTTGCTGCCCAGGAGGGCGAGCCACTCCCCCTCCCGAACCTCGAGGCTGACCCCGGAGAGGGCGGCCCGCCCCGAAGCCCCCGAGGGGTAGACGTAGGTCACATCCCGAAGCTCGCAGACTGTCCTGGCGTCGGTCTTCATACAGCCCGGCGCGTCACTCCACCAGGGAGATGACCGCCATTGGAGCGCTGTCCCCCGCCCTGAAACCTGTCTTGACTATGCGGGTGTAGCCGCCCGGCCGGTTTTCGTACCTCTTCGCGATGTCGTCGAATAGCTTGATCGCGGCCTCTTTTTGAGCCATCTTCCTGCGCACCATCCTTCGGTCGTGGATCGTGCCGCCCTTGGCCCTGGTTATCAGGCGCTCGGTGAAGCGGCGAAGCTCCTTTGCCCTTATCAGGGTTGTGGTGATGCTCTCCTCGATGAAAAGGCTGGCCGCCATGTTCGACAGCATAGCCATTCTATGGCTGCCGTATCTGCCGAGCGTCCGGCTGTCCATACGGTGTCTCATGGAATTACTCCTCCTTGGGCTCCTCGCCGATGTTTTGCTCTTCTTCCAGGGGCGGCTCCGCCGCCTCCTCGCCAGGGGCGGAGTCGCCGGCCGCCCTGGCTATGCTGCTCAACAGCTTCTCTTTCTTCTCCTCGATCTCCTTGAGGGAGATCTTGCCCAGGTTGCGAATCTTGAGCAGCTCCTCGCGGGTCTTGCTCATCAGGTCCCCGACCGTGTGGATGCCGCCGCGCAGGAGGCAGTTCTCGCTTCGCATCGACAGTTCGAGGTCCTTCACAGGCCTAGACATTATGTCGTCCTCGTCGGTGGCCTTCTCCGCCGGCGCCTCCTGCGAGGGCTCGGCCGCATCGGCCTCCGCCCCCCGCGGCTCGGCAGGGTTGAGCTTTATTATGTCGTCCACTATGTCGCCGAAGTACCCCTTGAGGATCCTCGAGGCTTCGCACAGGGCCTCCTCCGGGGTGTGCACCCCGTTGGTCCAGACCTGCAGCACAAGGCGCTCGTAGTCTATCCTCTGACCGACGCGCGCGGCCTCCACGTCGTAGTTCACCTTGAGCACGGGGGAGAAGATCGCGTCGACCAGCAGGGCGTCCACGGGCAGGTATGGCGGGCGGGCACGCTCTATCGACGCGTAGCCGGTCCCCTGCTCGATGTATATGTCCATGGACAGGCTCGCGTTCTCCTCCAGGGTGCATATGCCGGCGGAGGGGTCGATGAACTCTATCTCGCTGTCGGGCTGTATGTCCGCGGCGGTGACCACCCCCGGACCGGTCTTCTCCAGCCTCAGCATGCGCACCTCGGAGCTGAAGGAGCGCACCGGGATGTGTTTCAGGTTCAGCAGTATCTCGATCACATCTTCCAGGACGCCGGGTATGGTGCTGAACTCATGGAGCACGCCGTCTATGCGCACGGACGTGATGGCCGCGCCCTTGATCGAGGAGAGAAGCACCCTCCTGAGCGCGTTGCCCAGTGTATCGCCGTACCCCCGCTCCAGGGGCTCGATGAGTATCGTGGCGTACTTTGGAGTGTTTCCCTCGATTCGGATCTCTGGCCGCAAATAGTCCAAGGCTTCCAACACCTTTCTGCCGCTACCTGGCGTAGAACTCGACGACGAGCTGCTCGGTCACAGGCGCGTCGATCTGCTCGCGCGCGGGGAGCGAGAGGACCTTCCCTTCGATTTTTTCTGAGTTGAGCTCAAGCCACTCCGGTGCCTTCTTGGCGCCCGCGACCTCGGCGTTCTCCTTTATCAGGGCGATGTCGCGGCTCTTCTCCATCACCGCCACCACGTCGCCCACATCCACCAGGTAGCTGGGTATGTCGACCCGCTTGCCGTTCACGCGGAAGTGACCGTGGAGGACGAGCTGCCTGGCCTGCTTCCTGCTGTTCCCGAAGCCGAGGCGGTAGACCACGTTGTCCAGCCTGCGCTCAAGCAGGCCGAGGAAGTTGTGGCCGGTCTGCCCCTTCTGCTTGTTGGCTATCTCGAAGAAGCGCTTGAACTGGGTCTCGGTCATGCCGTAGAACCGGCGCAGCTTCTGCTTCTCGCGAAGGCGTATTCCATATTCGCTGACCTTGGCGCGGGGACGCCCCTTCTTGCCTCTTACGGTCGCCCCCTCGCGCTTTGTTATGGGGCACTTGGCGGTGTAGCAGCGGTCCGCCTTTAGAAAAAGCTTGATCCCCTCGGCCTTGCACAGGCGGCACGAAGGCCCTATATATCTGCTCATGAGTAAAGTTCCCTCCTTGACCGAGAGCGGTTAGACTCTGCGTCTCTTCGGCGGGCGGCATCCGTTGTGGGGTACCGGCGTCGAATCCTTGATCATGTTCACCTGGAGCCCGGCCGCCTGCAGCGACCTGATTGCCGACTCCCTGCCCGGGCCGGGGCCCTTGACCACGACGTCGATCTCCTGCACGCCGTGCTCCTGCACCGCCTTGGCCACCTGGGTGGCCGCAATCTGGGCGGCGAAGGGAGTGGACTTCCTCGTGCCCTTGAAACCTACGTTGCCGCCCGACGCCCAGGCCAGTATGTTTCCGCCCTTGTCGCTCACGCACACGATGGTGTTGTTGAACGTGGAGTAGATGTGCGCGACGCCGTAGCTAATATTCTTTCTTTCCTTCTTCTTGCCCCTGCGGACTACTCGCTTGGCCACTTATTCCAGCCTCCTCGTCAAATTTCCTGAAGGCTACTTCGTAGCCATCTTCTTGCCTGCGACCGTGCGGCGCGGGCCCTTGCGGGTTCGGGCGTTGGTCTTGGTCCTCTGTCCGCGCACGGGAAGGCCCTGCTTGTGGCGCTGGCCCCTGTAGCAGCCGATGTCCATCAGCCGCTTGATGTTCATGGACACCTCCCTGCGCAGGTCGCCCTCGACCTTGTGGTGCTCCTCTATCTCCTTGCGGAGCTTCTGGGACTCCTCGTCGGTGAGATCCTTGACCCGGGTGTCCGGGTTGACGCCGGTTGCGGCGAGGATCTTCTTCGAGGTGGAAAGCCCGATTCCGAATATGTATGTCAGCGCGATCTCCACGCGCTTCTCGCGGGGGATGTCAACTCCGGCGATACGAGCCATTCTGGCTACCTCCTCTTTCCCTGTCTCTGCTTGTGCCGCGGGTTCCTGCTGCAGATAATCCTGACGACGCCCTTGCGCCGGATCACCCGGCAAAATTCGCACATCGGCTTAACCGATGGTTTGACTTTCATCTGTTCCACGCTCCTCCGAAATTACTAGACACACGCCCAGAGGGCGGTTTATTATACAGGAGATCGGACAATAAGAAAACACTCTATTTATACCGGTATATGATCCTGCCGCGGGACAGGTCGTAGGGCGAAATCGCCACCAGCACCCGGTCCCCGGGGAGGATGCGGATGAAGTGCAACCGCATTTTTCCCGATACGTGCGCAAGGATCCTGTGTCCATTGTCGAGCTCCACCGTGAACATCGCGTTGGGAAGCGGCTCCACAACTTTACCGCGTACTTCTATCACTTCGCCTTTGCTGGACATGCGATGACCTCATCCTCCCCGAAGAAGGCGCCCAGGGTCCCCGCTTCCGCGGGCGACGCCGGCTCCTCGATACTGTTCCTCTCTTTAAGCCCCGTCAGCAGAGCCTGAAACCTTCCTGCATCAACCAATCGCCTGGACAGGATGCTTCTCTCAATTTCGTCAAGGACCCATCGTGTGCGCTGAAGGTGGGCCGGGTTCTTGGCCTTGGGCTTCAGCACTGTATACTTCCTGCCGTCGGCCACGTACACCCTCGCCACCCGCGCCCGTCCGTCCGGGCGGACCGCCTCGGAGACGCCGACAACGACGTACCACCTTCCGGCGTCCTTTCCTCTTCTGGATACGACCACTTGACCAATTGCGCACATCCCGCCGTCGAAGGGCTGTTTCAGGCACATACCCACGGCGTAAGTATCTCCGGATCCCCGTCCCTGACGAGGATCGACTTTTCGAAATGAGCAGCGTCGGAGCCATCGCTTGTCTTGACGACCCACTGGTCGCCACCGGTGAAGACATCCTCTGCGCCGGACATGACCATTGGCTCTATCGCAAGCGTCATGCCCTGGACGAGGGTGATCCCGCTTCCCGGCTCGCCGTAGTTCGGCACCTGGGGCGGCTCGTGCAGATGACGGCCTATGCCGTGCCCGGAGTAGTCCCTGACGATTCCGTACCCGTAAGGGGCGACGCAGCTCTCCACCGCGTGCCCTATGTCTCCGAGCGTCTTCCCGGCCCTGGCCGCGGAGATCCCCTCCTCGAGGCTTCTCCTGGTCACGTCGAGCAGACTCTTCCTGCCGGGGGAGACTGCTCCCACGGGGTAGGTGCAGGCCGCGTCACCGAAATATCCCGCGTATCCGGCACCCACGTCTATGCTGATTATATCCCCCTCCTCGAGCAACCTCCCGGCGCTGGGTATCCCGTGGACGATCTCGGAGTTTATGGAGGCGCACACGGTGCCGGGAAACGGCCTCCTGATCCCGGGCACCCGGTAACCCTTGAAGGCGGGCTTTGCGCCGGATCTCCTGATGAGCTCCTCGGCCGCTGCGTCGATCTCGGCGGTCGACAGGCCGGGGCGAATCATGCCCGCGATCATCTCGAGCACGTCCGCCACTATCCGGCCGGCCCTTCTCATCTGGGGCAGGTCTCTCTCGTCCTTAAGTATGATCATTCCACCAGGCCGAGTGCGCGCTCGAGCTCTTCCAGCGGCGATCCGCCGCCGTCGCGCTCCGACGATATTCTGACCAGGGCGCGGCCCGCGCTGTAGTAGTCGATCAGGGGCGCCGTCTGACTGTTGTAGACCTCCAGACGGCTGCGGACCACTTCCTCCCTGTCGTCGTCCCTCTGGTAGAGCTCCCCTCCGCACTTCTCGCAGATGTCACCGCGGGACGACGGCCTGAAGTAGAGGTTGTAGATGGCACCGCACTTTCGGCACACCCTCCTGCCTGACAGACGGCGCACCACCGTCTCCTCGCTCGCCTCTAGCAGCACAACGGCGTCAAGCTTCACGCCGAGCTCCTCCAGCATCGAGTCGAGGGCCGTCGCCTGCGGGACGGTCCGCGGGAAGCCGTCGAGTATGAAGCCCTCCCGGCAGTCGTCCTGCTCCAGCCTTCCCTGCATCATCGCCAGCACCACGGAGTCTGGGACCAGCGCGCCGGAGTCCATGTACTTCCTGGCCTCCTGGCCCAGGGGGGTCGCGTTCTTGACGTTCTCCCTGAAGATGTCCCCGGTAGAGATGTGAGCGGCAGGGTACTTGCGGACTATCTCGTCCGCAAGCGTGCCCTTGCCGGCCCCTGGTGAACCCAGTAGGATTATCCTCATCTTCGCATCTCCTTAAAACCTCAGCAGGCCGCCGGACTTGTCCTTGCGCTTCAGTATCCCCTCGTAGTGGCGCATCAGGAGCTGGGCCTCGATCTGGTGGACCGTGTCGAGGGCCACTCCGACCACTATGAGGACCGCGGTGCCTCCGAAGTAGAAGCTTGTGATCCCGAGGAACGACGTCATAAGATTGGGGACCAGCGCCACGAAGGCCAGGAAGACCGCGCCCGCCAGGGTTATGCGGCTCATGACCCGCTCGATGAAATCCGAGGTGGGCTTGCCGGGGCGGATTCCAAGTATGAACCCGCCGTACTTCTTCATGTTGTTGGCTATGTCGGCCGGGTTGAACACGACCGCGGTGTAGAAGTACGAGAAGAAGATTATCAGGGCCACGTAGAATATGGTGTAGACGAAGCTGCCTGGCCCGAATATCCTCTGCAGGAAGAGCGCGATGTCGCCCGAGAAGAACTTGGCGATCGAGTACGGGAAGAGCAGCACCGACGACGCGAAGATTATCGGGATGACTCCCGCCTGGTTCACCTTGAGCGGTATGAACGTGCTCTGCCCTCCGTAGACCTTGTTGCCGACGACCCGCTTCGCGTACTGAACCGGCAGGCGTCTCTGCCCCTCCTGGAGCATTATGCAGCCGGCGACGACCCCGACCATGAGCACTATCGCCAACAGCAGGATCAGCAGGTTCATCTCACCGAGCCTGATCATGTTCCAGCTCTGGATTATTGCCTCGGGAACCCTCGCGACTATTCCGGCGAAGATCAACAGCGATATGCCGTTCCCTATGCCGTGGTCCGATATCTCCTCGCCGAGCCACATCACGATTATGGACCCGGCCGTGACGGTCGTGACGACAATCGCGCCCTCGAACAGCTGGCCGGTGAATATGCCGAGCCCCCTGAGCCAGAAGGTCATGCCGACGGCCTGGACCAGGGCGAAGCCGACCGCCGCGAGGCGCGTCCACTGGACGATCTTCTTGCGCCCCTCGTCCCCCTCCTTCTGCATCTTCTCGAGGGCGGGGAATATGACGACCAGCAGCTGCATCACGATGCTGGCGTTGATGTAGGGCGCGACTCCGAGGGCGAAAACGCTGAAACGCCTGAGCGCGCCGCCCGCAAAGATGTCGAGAAACCCGAGCACTCCGCCCTGGTCGAACAGGGCCGACATGGCCTGGGCGTCGATGCCGGGGGTCGGCACGTGCGCTCCAAGCCGGAATATGAACAACACCCCGAGGGAGAACAGTATTCTTCTTTTTAGGTCCGGAAGCCTGAATGCATCCCTGAAGGAGTCAAGCACCTAGACCACCTCGACCTTCCCACCCGCTGCCTCTATCTTGGCCCTGGCCTCCGCGCTGAAGGCGTTGGCCCGCACTGTGAACGGCGCGGCGATCTCGCCGTCGGCGAGAACCTTGACGGGCATGCGGCTCTTCCTCAGGAGGCGCGCCGAATACATCTCCTCGAATCCGACCACCGTCCCCGGCTGGAACCGAGCGGCGATCTCTCCCACGTTGACTATCTGGTACTCCTTGGCGAAGCGGGCGTTGTTGAAGCCTCTCTTGGGGACCCGCCGGATCAGGGGCATCTGGCCTCCCTCGAAGCCGGGGCGCACGCCGCCTCCGCTCCTCGACTTCTGCCCCTTGTGCCCCCTGCCGGAGGTCTTGCCGGTGCCGCTCGCTATCCCCTGCCCGAGGCGCTTGGCCTTGGTCCTCGCCCCGCGGGCCGGACGCAGTTCGTGCAAACTCATGGAGCTCTCCTCCTAATCTTCCACTACGACGCACTCGACCAGGTGGCGCACCTTGTGCACCATGCCGAGTATCTGGGGGGTATCGTTGTGCTCTACGGTCTGGTGCAGCTTCCTGAGCCCGAGGGCGCGCACCGTGCGCCTCTGGTCCTCGGGGGTGCCGATAATGCTCTTCTTCCAGGTGATCCGCAGTTTTGCCATTTGCCGGGTCAGCCTCCTATTCAACCGCGGCTTCGAAGGTCTTCTTGCCCCTGAGCCGCAGTATTTCCTCTGGCGTGCGCATCTCCTCGATGGCGGTCATGGAGGCGCGGGCTATGTTGATGGGGTTCGAGGTGCGGCCAATGACCTTGCTGACCACGTCCTTTACCCCTCCCAGCTCCATGATGGCCCGCACGACGCCGCCCGCTATGACGCCGGTTCCAGGGGTTGCGGGCTTCAGCAGCACCTTCGCCGCGCCGAAGTTGCCAATTATGGGGTGGGGGATGGTGTTGCCCACCCTCTTTATCTCGAGCAGGTTTCTCCCGGCCTTCTCAATGCCCTTGCGGACGGCCTCGGAGATCTCCTTTGCCTTGCCGGTGCCTATGCCGACGTAACGGTCGCCGTCGCCCACCACCACGAGCACGCTGAACCTGAACCTCTTTCCGCCCTTGACGACCTTGCTTACCCTGTTTATGGCGACTACGCGCTCGGTTAGCTCGATCCCCTTGGCGTCAAACTTCTTTTTTATCATCGAATGCGCCTCCCAGCTAGAACTTCAGTCCGGCTTCGCGGGCCGCGTCCGCAAGGGCCTTGACTTTCCCGTGGAACATGTGGCCTCCCCTGTCGAACACGACTGCGCCGATGCCCTTCGCGATGGCGCGCTCCGCGGCGATCCTGCCGATTATCTTCGCCGCCTCGATGTTGCAGGAGCCCGGGAGGGTCCCGCGCACGGAGGGCTCGAGGGTGGAGGCCGACGCAATTGTGTGGCCGTTCTCGTCGTCGATGAACTGGACGTATATGTGCTTCAGGCTGTGAAACACGGCCATCCGCGGCTTCTCAACCGAGCCGGAGAGGGTCTTTCGAAGCCGTGCGTGCCTGATTTCCCGCATTGCGCTTCTCGTCTTCTTCTTCATATCCATTCTCCTCGGATTACCTGGCCCCGGTCTTTCCGGCCTTGCGAATTATGTGTTCGCCGACATACCGGATGCCCTTGCCCTGGTACGGCTCGGGCGGGCGGAAGCCGCGGATGTCCGCGGACACCTGCCCAACCGCCTGCTTGTCTATCCCGTGGACCGACAGCTTGGTGGGCCCGTCGAGGGTGATCTCGACCCCCGCAGGGGCCTCGTACTCGACCGGGTTGGAGTAGCCGATGTTCAGCACCAGCTTCTTGCCCTGCAACTGGGCCCGGTAACCTACGCCCACGATCTCGAGGTCCCTCTTGAACCCGGTGGTGACCCCGGTCACCATGTTGGCCACCAGGGCCCTTATCATGCCGTGAAACGCCCTGGTCTGCTTCTCGTCGTCCTGCCTGGAGAACGACACGACCCCGTCTTTTATGGTCACGTCAATTCCCGGGACCATCGGGGTCTGGAGCCTCCCCTTCGGGCCCTTGGCGACGATCGCGCCGCCCTCCACGGTGACCGTGGCGCCCGAGGGGAGGGGGATGACCTTTCGTCCTATGCGAGACATCTACTCCACCTCTTCCTTACCACACGTAGCAGAGGACTTCGCCGCCGAGCCCCAGGCGTCCCGCCTCGGAGTCGGTCTTCAGCCCGCTGGGGGTGGAGATGACCGCTATTCCGTAACCGCCCATGACCTTGGGAAGGTCGGCGTGCCCCACGTATATCCTTCTGCCGGGCTTGCTTATCCTGCGCAGCCCCTGGATGACCCTCTCCTTGTTAGGCCCGTACGAAAGGAACAGCCTTATGGTGGCGTACGGCTTCTTGGGGTCGGTCACTACCTTGTAGTTCTTTATATAGCCCGTTTCCTTGAGGATCCGGGCGATCTCCATCTTCAGCTTGCTCGACGGCACATCCACGCTCTCATGAAAGACCATGTTCGCGTTCCTGACGCGTGTGAGCATATCCGCTATAGGGTCGTTGACGTACATTCCTTTTTTCCCCCTTCAGTCCGCTTGCTACCAGCTCGACTTCACGACGCCGGGAATTTTCCCCTCGCGGGCGAGCTTTCTGAAACAGCAGCGGCACATGTCGAATCTCCTCATGTAGGAGTGGACGCGACCGCACAGCGGGCACCTGTTGTACTTTCTGACCGAGAACTTCGGGGGCTGCGCCGCTTTATACTTCAATGCCTTTCTTGCCATTCTCGACTCCCCCTCCTACCGGGTGAACGGGAAGCCCATCTCGCGCAAAAGCGCCTGGGCCTCCTCATCCGTGTTCGCCGACGTCGCAAACGAGACGTTCATTCCGCGAGTACGGATGACCTTGTCATAACTGATCTCAGGGAATATGAGCTGCTCCCTGAGGCCGAGGTTGTAGTTGCCGTTTCCGTCGAAGCCGCGGCCCGACACCCCCTGGAAGTCCTTTATCGAGGGTAGGGCCAGCGAAAGCAGCCTGTCCAGGAACTCCCACATGCGGTCGCCCCTGAGGGTGACGGTGCATGCGACGGGCATCCCCTGGCGGACCTTGAAGCCCGCCACCGACTTCCTCGCCCTCTTGAGCAGCGGGCGCTGGCCGGTGATCGCACCCAACTCCGCAATGGCGGCGTCCATAAACTTAATGTCCAGCTTGGCATCCCCCACGCCTACGTTGACGACGATCTTCTTAAGGCGCGGGATCTGCATCACGTTCTTGTAGCCGAACTCCTTCGCCAGCTTGGGCGAGACTTCATTCCTGTATTTTTCAAGCAGCCGCGGGGCCATATATGCCTACCTCCTTATACACGGTCCACGATCTCGCCGCAGGCCTTGCACATGCGCACTTTTTTGCCGTTCTCAAGATAGCCCCGGCCGACGCGCGTGGCGGCACCGCAGGAGGGGCAGACAAGCATGGCCTTGCAGGCGTATATGGGCGCTTCCTGCTTGATGATGCCTGACCTTGGGTTCTTCTGGGAGGGCTTGACATGCTTGGAGACCATGTTCACGCCCTCGATCACCACGAGATCCCTGTCCCTGAGGCAGCGGAGAACCTTGCCCTCCTTGCCCGCATCCTTGCCCGATATCACCTTGACCCGGTCGCCTTTCCTGATCCTCATCTTGCTCATCGTCAGACACCCTCCGTCACACAACCTCGGGGGCGAGGGAGAGTATGCGCATGTACTTCTTAGCCCTCAGCTCCCTGCCAACGGGCCCGAATATTCGGGTTCCCTTGGGGTCGCCATTGTTGTCTATGATCACCGCGGCGTTGTCGTCGAACCTGACGTACGAGCCGTCCGCGCGGCGAACTTCCTTCTTCGTCCTGACTATGACGGCCTTCACGACGGTCCCCTTGGCTATGTTGCTGTTGGGGATCGCCTCGCGGACCGAGGCCACTATCACGTCGCCTATGGTTCCCCACCTGCGCCGGCTGCCGCCGAGCACCTGGATGCAGAACAGCTTCTTCGCGCCGGAGTTGTCGGCGACGTTCAAGACTGTCGTAAGCTGTATCATGACCTACGCCTCCGCCCCGCCCTCGGCTTCGTCGAACACGGGCGCCTTTCGCACTATCTCGAGCAGCTCCCAGCACTTGTTCTTGCTGAGGGGACGGGTCTCCCCGATGGTGACAAGGTCCCCCATCCTGCACTCGTTCTTCTCGTCGTGCGCCGAGTACTTCTTGGCGCGCGTTATCCTCTTCCCGTAGAGGGGGTGTTTTTCATACCGCTCCACCCGGACCACCACGGTCTTGTCCATCTTGTCGCTCACGACCGTCCCGGTGCGGATCTTGCGATGAGGCTTCCGCTCTTCCATTCGGGGCTACCTCCTTCCGGCGGTCGGGCCGCCGGCCATCTGCTTCTCGCGGGCGATCGTCAATACACGAGCGATCGTCTTGCGGACATCTTTTATCCTGCTTGTGTTCTTGAGCTGCCCTATGGCGTTCTGAAAACGCAGGTTGAACAGCTCCTCCTTGTACTGCCTGTGCTTCTCGTTAAGCTCGTCGAGCGTAAGGTCGCGCAAGTTCTTGCTATCCATGTTCATTCACCACCAAAACCTTCTCGGGCCACCAGGCGCACCTTTACGGGCAGCTTGTGGGATGCGGTACGAAATGCCTCCTCCGCGGTCTCCCGGGGAACTCCGGCTATCTCGAACATAATCCTGCCGCGCTTCACAGGGGCGACCCAGAACTCCGTCGCGCCCTTGCCCTTGCCCATCCTGGTCTCCAAAGGCTTCTTGGTGAACGGATGGTCGGGGAAGATGCGGATCCAAATCTTGCCGCCCTTCTTCATCTTCCTTGAGAGGGCGACTCGCGTCGCCTCTATCTGCCTCGCGGTGATCCAGGCGCAGTCGAGCGACTGCAGGCCAAACTCGCCGAAGGCTACATATGTCCCGCCCTTGGCCTTGCCCTTGAGGGGACGGCGAAAGGGCTTCCTGTACTTCATTCGTGACGGCATCAACATCTCGCTCTACCCCCTCTCCCGCGAGGTCTCCTGGCCCCGGTCCTGCCTGCTGCGATCCTGCCTGCCGCGGCCCGGCCTGGTCGACTGGGCGGGGCGCTCGTTCTCCTTGTCGCGGAATATCCAGACCTTGACGCCTATGACTCCGTACATGGTCTTGGCCTCCGCGAAGCCGTAGTCGATGTCGGCGCGTATCGTGGACAGGGGGAGGCGCCCCTCGTTGTACCACTCGGTGCGCGCTATCTCCGCGCCTCCGAGGCGCCCGGCGCAGGATATCTTGATGCCCTTCGCCCCGCCCTTCATGGCGCGGAAGATCGACTGCTTCATCGCCCTGCGGAAGGAGACCCTTCTCTCCAGTGCCGAGGCTACGCCGGCCGCCACGAGCTTGGACTCCACGTCGGGGTTCTTGATCTCCTGAACGTTGATCATGATCTTGGCACCGGTCATGGCCTGAAGCTCGTCCTTCATCACCTGGATCTCGGCGCCGGCGCGGCCGATCACTACACCTGGCCGGGAGGTCCAAACCGTGAAACGGATTACGTGGCCGACGCGCTCTATCTCTATGCGGGAGATGCCCGCGCCCTCCCACTTCTTCTCTATGTACTTCTGGAGCTTGATATCCTCGTGCAGGTTCTTGGCGTACTCCCTGCCGCCCGCGTACCACTTTGACTCCCACTCGCTGGCGACTCCCAGCCGGAAGCCAATTGGGTGAACTTTCTGACCCAAGAGTTCCCCCTCCTTACCGTTCTGCGACTACTACAGTCACATGGCTCGTACGGTGGCGGTAGGGGTGAGCCCTACCCATGGACACCGGACGAAAGCGCTTCATCACGGGTCCCTGGTCCGCCGTAGCTGCTATTATACGCAATTTGTCAGTGTCCATCCCGTAGTTGTGCTCGGCGTTGGCGACGGCGCTCTGCAGCACCTTGCCTACGATCCTGGCGGACTTCTGCGGGCTGTAGCGGAGGGTCATCATGGCCTCCCCCACGTTCTTGCCTCTGATCAGGACGAGCACCCGCCGGACCTTGTCCGGGGAGACCCTTACCTGCCTGGCTATAGCTCTGGCTTCCATCTCCACTACCTCCTCACCTTACTCTCGAGGAGCGCTCCTGCCCCGCGTGTCCGCCGAACTTGCGGGTGGGAGAGAATTCTCCGAGCTTGTGACCTATCATATTCTCGCTTATGTAGATGGGGATGTGGATCCGTCCGTTGTGGACCGCGATCGTGTGGCCTATCATGGCCGGCACGATCGTCGATCTGCGGGACCAGGTCTTCAAGACCTTCTTCTGCGCTCCCTCGTTCATGTCCTCTATCCGGCGGAGCAGCTTCTGATCCACATACGGCCCCTTCTTCCTGGAACGAGCCATCCGGTGTGTCCCTCCTTACTTTTCGTAGCGGCGCCGCACGATCATCTTGTCGGACGGCTTCTTCTTCCGGGTGCGGTATCCCTTGGCCGGAGTGCCCCACGGGGAGACCGGGTGCTTGTGCGACTTGCTCCTGCCCTCTCCGCCTCCGAGGGGGTGATCGACCGGGTTCATGACGACACCGCGGACCATCGGCCTCCTGCCCTTCCAGCGGGTCCTGCCGGCCTTGCCGCTGGTTACGCTCTCGTAGTCCTCGTTGCCGACCTGCCCGATCGTGCTCATGCACTCCTGCAGGATCAGGCGAAGCTCGCCGCTCGGCATCCGGATGTAGGCGTACTTGCCCTCCTTGGCCATGAGCTGCGCCGACGTCCCGGCGGCCCTGACCAGCTTGGCTCCCCTGCCCGGCTCGAGCTCGATGTTGTGCACCGTGGTGCCGACCGGGATGTCCTTCAGCTTGAGGGCGTTGCCGGGACGGATGTCCGCCTCCGGGCCCGCCACTATCCTGTCGCCCACCCCCAGCTCCTTCGGGGCGATTATGTAGCGCTTCTCGCCGTCAAGGTAGTGGATGAGCGCTATGCGGGCGTTGCGGTTGGGGTCGTACTCGATCGCCGCGACCTTGCCGGGGACCTCGAGCTTGTCCCGCTTGAAGTCTATGATCCTGTACTGCCTCTTGGCGCCGCCGCCCCTGTGGCGCATCGTTATCCTGCCGCGGTTGTTCCTGCCCCCCGACTTCTTCAGGGGTGCCAGAAGAGAGCGCTCGGGATCTTTTTTAGTAAGATCGTCGTTCTTCTGAATGGCCATGAACCTGCGGCCCGGAGTGTAGGGTTTGAACTTCTTGATAGCCATGGGTTTCCTTTCTCCTTCCCGCTAAACGCTCGCGCCCTCGAAGAACTCGATGCGCTCTCCCGGTGCAAGGCTAACGATGGCCTTCTTCCAGGAGCGTGTCCTGCCTATGAAGGCCCCCATCCTCTTCGGCTTGGCGCGGACGTTCATGATGTGCACGCCCGTAACCTTGACCTTGAAGACCTCCTCGACGGCCTTGCGGACCTGTATCTTGTTCACCGACTTGTGGACCTCGAAGGTGTACTTGTTCAGCTCCATCAGCCCGCTGCTCTTCTCGGAGATTATCGGGCGGATTATTATGTCGTGAGCCATCAGGTTCATCCGACGTACACCTCCTCCAGCCGAGCGACAACCTCGGGGGTGATTATCAGCGTGCCTGCGTTCAACAGGTCGTACACGTTGATGTTGACCAGGTTTATCACCTTCGCGCCAGGGACGTTGCGGGCGGACTTGAGCACAGCTTCGCTGCCCTCCGGCAGGATTATGAGCGGCTTCCTGGCGTTGACCGCATTGAAGAACGCGAGCATCCCCTTGGTGGATGGCTTCTCAAGGTCGAAGCCTTCGACCACCGTCATCAGGTCGTCCCTGACCTTCAGCGACAGGGCGCTCTTCATGGCCAGGCGGCGAACTTTCTTGTTCACCTTCTGGCTGTAGTCCCTCGGCTTGGGGGGGTGAACCACGCCGCCGCCTGTCCACAGCGGCGAACGCCTGCTGCCGTGGCGTGCGCGCCAGGTCTTCTTCTGTCTCCAGGGCTTCTTTCCGCCGCCTGCGACCTCGCCGCGGGTCTTTGCCGAGTGGGTCCCGCGCCTCACGTTCGCCAGATGGGCAACTACCACCTGGTGCATTGCGGGGACGTGCACCGGCGCGCCGAACACGCTCTCCGAGAGCTCCACCTCTCCGACCGCTTCTCCCTGGAAGTTGATCAGTTTCAGGGTAGGCATGATAATTTCCGGCCTCCTTCTCTGCCGACTAGCGCTTCTTGAAAAGGGTGACCAGGCCGTTTTTTGCGCCCGGAACCGCACCCTTGACGAGAAGCAGGTTATTGTCGGAGTCCACTGCAACGACCACCAGGTTCTTCACCGTGACCTTATCGTTGCCCATCCTGCCGGCCATCTTCTTCCCCTTTAAGACCTTGCCGGGGTAGGTGCTGGCCCCGATGGAGCCGCCATGCCGGTGCACAACCGAGGCGCCGTGGCTGTCGTTCGAACCGCCGTAGCCGTGCCTCTTCATAACGCCGGCGAAGCCCTTTCCCTTGCTGATCCCGGAGACGTCGACCGCCTCCCCCTCGCTGAACAGGGCGACGTTGATCTCCTGGCCGACGCTGTACTCGTCCACCGAGTCCACCCGGAACTCGCGCAGGACCCTCTTGGGCTCCAGCCCGACCTTCCGGAACAGCCCCTTGCGGGAGCTGTCAAGCGTCCTCGAGTTAGGCTCGCCGAAGCCCAGGACGAGGGCGCTGTAGCCGTCCTTCGCCGGGGTCTTCAGGTCCACCACCGGGCACGGGCCCGCCTGGATTATCGTGACGGGGACCGCCTGGCCCTGCTCGTTGTATACCTGGGTCATTCCGAGTTTCTTGCCCAGAATACCTATGCTCATTGCACTCCAACTCCTTTCAGCTCAGAGCTTCCCCTACAATTTAATCTGGATGTCGACTCCAGAAGGAAGGTTCAGCTGCATAAGCGCGTCCATCGTCTTCTGCGTAGGGTTGATTATGTCGATCAGGCGCTTATGTGTGCGTGTCTCGAACTGCTCGCGCGCATCCTTGTCCTTGTGAGGGGACTTGAGGATTGTTACCTTGTTTATCTCGGTGGGAAGGGGTATCGGCCCGGAGACCTTGGCACCGCTCCTGTCCGCCGTCTCGGCGATCTGGGAGGCGGAGCTGTCCAGCACCCTGTGGTCGAATGCCTTCAACCGAATGCGTATCTTCTTTGCCACTGTCATTTCCCCCTTCAGGGGCTACTCGATTATCTCTGTGACCACGCCGGCGCCCACCGTGTGGCCGCCCTCGCGGACTGCGAACCTGAGGCCCGTGTCCATCGCTATCGGCACTATAAGATCCACCTCGAA
>JAKJGK010000154.1 GCA_022704435.1 Synergistota bacterium
GCGGAGCGGATAATCGCCCCGCCGCACACCAAGGAGCGCTATCCCCTTGGGGTCACGGTTGAATTGATGGGAAGCGCCTCGATCGTGCGCCACGTGTCGCCGGGGTCCTTCAGGCCCTCTCCGGCGGTCTCGTCGGCGCTGCTCGAGATCCGCCTCTCCGGCCAAAACCGGGATCTGCCGAACGATCCTCTGTGGAGAAGCATGCTAAGGACGGGGTTTGCAATGAGGCGAAAGATGCTGATCAACAACCTGCGGCTGCACTACCCCTCCGTCGAGTGGAACGAATTGTTTCAGCGGGCCGGCGTGGGGGAGAAAGCCCGCGCGGAGGAGCTGACCTCGGCCCAGTGGCTGGCGCTTCGAGCGTGCGCGGGATAGAAAAAACCCCCTCCCGTCGATGCGGGAAGGGGCCGGACGAAAAAAACAGGACCGGGAGGTAATACTACTCCACCCTGTCCTTCAGCGCCTTGCCCGGGCGGAAGACCGGAATCTTCTTCGCGGGAATCTTGATGACCTTCTTGGGATCCTGCGGATTGCGCCCCTCGCGCGCCGCCCTCTCCCTGACCTCGAAGGTCCCGAAACCGACGAGCTGGATCTTGTCGCCCTTCTCCAGTGCGGCTTCTATAGCTCCGAATACCGCCACCACCGCCGCCGCCGACTCCTTCTTGTTGAGACCTGTCGCCTTTGCCACTTCCGTTATGAGCTCCGCCTTGGTCACCTTATACAACCTCCTCAAAAAAAGATATGAAATACTCAACGTTCCACCCGGTGCATCTATACAAAAAACCGCGTCGCCCCGTGCCGGGCAAGCGGCTTATTATTACCAGTAATTGCAGTCCTGGTCAAGCGAAATCTTCAATCCGAGGTCCTATTTCGCCAGAAAATGCGTATAGGAGTGCCCGAAAAGTCTCCAAGCCCCCTGATCTCCTTCTCGATGTGGTTCGCAAAGGCCTTCGTGGCGAGGTCGGAGCTGTTCACGAAGAAGACGAACGACGGCGGGTTTACTCCCGCCTGCGTGCAGTAGAACAGCTTCAACGCCCTTCCCTTTCGGTCCGTCGGGAGGGTATCGAAGGCAAGTATGTCTCTGAGCATGCGGTTGAGCTGGGTTGTCGCTATCCTCCTCCCGCGGTTCTCCTGGACTCCGAGAATCACCCCGGCCATCTTGTTCAATCCTCTGCCGGTCAGGGCCGAGGCGAACAGTATCGGAGCGTGTTTTATGAAGACCATCTCGTCGGCGAACTTTTTCTTCATGGTGTCGCCGAGCTTCGGGTCGCTGCCCAGCAGGTCCCACTTGTTCAGCACCGGGACCACTCCCTTCCCGCGCTCGATCACCAGGGCCGCCAGCTTCTTGTCCTGGTCGGTGAAGGGCTCCCGCGAATCCATCACGAGCAGGACTATGTCGCTGCGATCGACGGCCTGGAGCGCCCTCACGAAGGAGTAGTACTCTATGTCCCCCTCCACGCGGCTCTTCCTGCGTATCCCCGCGGTGTCCACAAAGTTGAAGGTCCTTCCGTCGATGGTCACGATCGTGTCGATTGCGTCTCGGGTGGTGCCAGGTATATCGCTAACCAGGGCTCTCTCCTCCCCGGCAAAGCGATTCAGCAGGCTGGACTTCCCGACGTTCGGACGCCCGACTATGGCCACGCGTACGGCGTCCTGGAGGCCGGCCTCCTCGTCCCCGTGAGGAAGCCTGGATACGATCGCCTCCTGCAGGTCGTAGATGTACCTCTTGTGCTCCGCACTCACACCTATGACATCAGGAAACCCAAGGGAGTAGGACTGCAACACCAGATCCTCGTGGACTCCGTCGTCGATCTTGTTGGCCACGACGATGACGGGTTTACCGGATCTGCGCAGGATCTCGGCCACGTCCTCGTCCATCCACGTGGGCCCCTCCCGGCCGTCGATCACGAACAGCACCAGGTCGCTCTCCTCGATCGCCTGCCTGATCTGGAACCGCATCCCATTGACAAACTCGTTCTCATCCTTCGCGAGGAATCCGCCTGTATCGACGATGAAAAACTTCTTGTCCTTCCACTCGACCTCTCCGTACAAGCGATCCCTGGTCACGCCGGGCATGTCGTCTACTATGGCCTCGCGCCTCCCGAGAAGGCGGTTGAACAGGGACGACTTTCCTACGTTGGGCCTTCCTACTATCGATACTACAGGCATTGCCTCTTCCTCCCCGATGAAGCTCAATCGATCCAGACACTCACCTCGGGGAAACCTCTCCCCGAGCACTTTATTGAAAAATACGGCGCAAGGACCTCTCTGGCAGGCGACAAAGAACCGGACGCAACCCAGAAGGCGGTCGAGCCCACGCCGGGATCCATGGGGAACAGCCCCCGTTCCTGGAAGCCCGCTATCATTGAGGCCTTCTGCGCCATGCCGGCCGCCTTCACCTCGATCAGGTAGGCGAAGGGGGGGAGGCCGAGCTCCTTCCTCTCATTAAGCTCCTGCCGCCAGAAGGCACCCCACCCGAGCTTGAGGGCGCGCTGCCATCCCGCCCCGGGCCTCCTGCTCTGGAGGAGGACGACCCTCTCCTCGCCATCTTTCCCGCGCCAGAGGGACTCCCACACCATGGAGAAGACCGTGAACCTAGCTTGGTACGCGACGCTTCGCAACTCGGCGTCCACGTCGATCCAGGCTATAAAACCCGCCCTGACTTGGTCGCAAAGGGAGAGAGCACGCCGCGTCCCCACGACGATGCCGCCTGCGACAAGCCGCTCCCTCATCTCGCCCAGGGCTCTCTTACCGGTAGACCTGGCATCGTCGACGAGAAACGAGTGCCGCCCTTCGCCGGCCATGCTGGCGGCCACGGGGAAAAGCGCCTCCAGCCCCGGTCGCTTGCCGACCAGCAACAATCCTCGGCAGACCGGGCACTGGTCTGGAAGGGATTTAACCGCCCCGCAGGCAGGACAGCGCAATCGCGCGTTTCTATCCTCCCAGGCCATGGCCGACTCGCAAATATCGCAGCGAACGGCGTTGCCGCACTCCTCGCAGGCAACTTCTCCCGCGTAGCCCTTCCTGTCCAGCAGCCACAGGGCTGTCCTGCCGGACGCCAGGCACTCCTCAGTCCCGGAGAGAAGGGCCTTGGTCAGCGGAGTAGCGCCCTCTACACCAAGAGACGAGGCGGAGAAGCCCTCTCTGATATCCACGAATCTCAGCCTTGCCCCGCCCGGCCGCTCATTCGAACGGGGCGACCCTCTTAAAAAAACCCGCGAGGAGGGCACTCTACCGGCGAGCAAGAGCGATGCCGACTCCAGCCGCGCCCTCCTGCCCGCAAGCGTCCTCGAGTTGACGAACGGCCTCTTGTACGCGCGGTACGCGCCGCTGCTCTCCTCGTCGACAATTATCGTGTCGACTCGCTGCAGCGGGGCGAACACGGCACCTGGCCCCCCGACCACCCCTCGGACCTCTCCGTTGCGCGCGGCAAGCCAGGCCGCGAGGAGCCTCTTTCCGCCAAGCGGGGGCCACAGGACCGTCTCGCGCCTTATCTCCTCCGGGAGGGAGCTCCAGAACTCCGCCGCCAGGCTCTGCTCCGGGAACAGGGCGATGAACCCGCGGCTACCCTCCAGACGCTCGCGATAACGGCTCCACCGATCGATGTGACTGCACGTGTAGATACACTCCTCCCGGTACTCGCCGCCCGGATCGCCTCGGAGAGGGGTCAGCGCGACCGCGTCCGCGCCTGCGACCAGGAGGGACGAGGGTACAGCGGTCCGCAGGATCTCCCCGGTCCCGCACAGAAAGACCTTCCCCCCCCACTCGAACAGCTCCAACAGGCGAGTCGGAAGGAGGGGAAGGGAATCTGCCACGGATTTCACCGGCTTGATAACGTAAGCACTCTCTCCGGGGGGGTCGTCATCGAAGATTCGGCTCAGGATGCCGATCCTCTCCCCGGCACCCAGAGGCACGATAGCCCTGGCACCTACGACGGCGGGCACATCCAGCGAGTAGGTCAACCCGTGCCACCAGGGGCCGGGGACCACGACCTCGCAAAGGCTCACCGTCCGGAGAGCACCGTGTCCCAAATCCCCTCCGCGACCTCCTCCTTTGTCCCGGAGAACGAGGCGGAGCCGCC
>JAKJGK010000041.1 GCA_022704435.1 Synergistota bacterium
CCCCGCCATCAGCGCGGTAGCGCCGAATACGATCATGATGAGCACGACGGAGAAGGCGCAGGCCTGGGCGAACTGCAGCTCCGTCATGCACTCGAGTATGCGCGTGGTGAGAAGGTTCCACCTGACCGAGACCAGGAATATCGTAGCGCTGATCGCGGTCATGCAGTGTATGAACAGGTATCTCATCCCCATTATGACGGCCGGAATCACGAGCGGCGTCGTCACCCGGAAGAAGGTCCTGCCCGCGCTCGCCCCGAGGCTGGCCGACGCCTCCTCGATGGACGAGTCGATCTGGTGCAGCGACGCTATGACCGCCCTTATGCCCGCGGCGTTGTAGCGGAACATGTAGGCCGCCACGAGTATCGTCATCGTCCCCGTCAGCAGCAGGGGTTTCTCGTTGAAGGCTATGATGTAGGCGATCCCCACCACCGTGCCCGGCAGGGCGTAGTTCAGCAGGGAGAGGAACTCCATGACCCTGTTGCCGAAGAAGCGCCTGCGCTGCGCTATGTACCCGATCAGGACCGCCAGCAGCCCGCCTATTGGGGTGACCACTGCGGCTATGTACAGGGTGTCGGCGATGGCGTTGCGCCCGTGGGTGAAGACGTAGCGGAAGTTCTCGGAGGTCAGCGTGTTGTCGACCCCCCACACCTTGACCATGGCCCCCCACAGTATGATGGAGTACAGGTAGAGGATGAACAGGGTGAGCGCCAGGCAGCCGCCGAGGATCGCGCCCTCGGCCAGCCTGCCCTTGCTCTTGAACTGTGACCGGCCCCCCGCCTTGCCGCTGACCGTCACGTAGCTCTTCTTGCCGATCCACGCCCTCTGCAGGATGTAAACGGCGAGCGCCGGCAGAAGCAGGAGGAATGAGAGAGACGCGCCCCCGCGCAGGTCGTACAGCCCGGTTATCAGCAGGTAGGCCTGGGTGGGCAGCACCGGGAAGCTGTGCCCGGCGAGCACGAGCGGGGTGGCGAAATCGGCGAGCGACGCCGCGAACAGGAGCAGCAGCGAGTTCGCTATCCCGGGGATCGACAGGGGGAAGGTCACCGTCCTGAACATCCTCCCCGGCGACGCCCCCAGGGAGAGCCCCGCGTCCTCCAGGTTGGGGTCTACTGCGGCGAGCACCGCCGCCAGCGTCATGAACGATACCGGGAAGTAGGTCAGCGTCTCGGACATCCAGGTACCCCAGAAGCCGTAGAAATTGAAGCTCTGCACCCCGAACAGCCTGAGCAGTATGCCCTTCGGCCCCAGCGAGAGGGTGAGTGCGATGCTGCTGGTGAACGGCGGGGAGATGAGCGGAAGGGTTGTGACCGCCCCCAGGAACCACTTGAGCCAGGACGGGACCGGCAGCCTGGTTACGGCGAAGGCGTACATGTACCCCAGGGCCGTGCCCGAGACGGACACCGCCGCCGCCAGCCCGAGGCTGTTGAAGAATGCCTGCCTGTCGTACCAGTTACCGAGCAGCGCGCCGATATTGTCGAACGAAAGCCGCCCCTCCACCACGAAGGTGACCAGGAACAGGCGGACAACCGGGTACAGCACGAAGACCGCCAGCGACAGCCAGATGGCGGCAAGCGCGGACAGAAGCGCGGGGTCGCGCTTGAATGCGGATACGGCGGACCTTTGGTTCATGACCAATCCTCCTGCGGGGGCGGTGCGTGACGCTACTTGATTACCTCGTTTATCCAGCGATCGACGTACTCCTTGCGCTTCTCGCCCTTCCAGGCCACGTCGACCTCGATGAGCTTGACCTTCGACAGGTCCAGGGCGGGGTTGGTGACCTCCACGTCGTCCCTCGTCGGGATGTAGTTGATCTTCCTGTCGACTATGAACTGAGCGAAGCTCTTGGAGGAGACCCAGTCCATGTACTTCCTGGCGTTCTCCATGTTCTTGGCGCCCTTGAGGATTCCCGAGCCCTCGATCCCGTAGGAGACTCCCTCCACCGGGTAGCTGAGCACCACCGGGTACCCCTGCTGCTGAATGTCCAGCGCGTCGACTATGTAGAATATGCCGGAGGCGCACTGGCCGGTGGCTATCGGCATGGCGCCGCCCGCACCGCTCTTGGTGTACATCTGGATGTTCTGGTGCAGCTTCTTCTGGTACTCGAAGGCCTCGTCCTCGCCCATTATCTTGACCAGCGAGTAGATCCTCTCGGTGGCGGTGCCGGAGGTGCGGGTGTCGGCCATCTGCAGGCCGTCCTTGTATGCCGGGTCGAGCAGGTCGTTCCACGACGTTGGCGGCTCAAGCCCCTTCTCCTTCAGGAAATCCGCGTTCGTGAGGAAGACCAGGGGGATGATCCCTATTCCGGTCCAGTAGTCGTCCTTGGAACGGAACTTGGCCGGAATCGCGTCCGCGCCCGCGGGCCTGTAGGGCTCGAAGACATCCTCCTCTATGCCGGCCTCGTAGGTATCTGCGGGTCCGCCGAGGATGACATCCACCTGGGGGTTGTTCTTCTCCGCGATCACCCTAGCGAGAGCCTCGCCCGAGGAGAACCTCATGAAGTTGACCTTGATCCCTGTCTCCGCGGTGAAGGCCTCGAAGACCTGCGAGGCGTACTTCTCCGGCATTATTGAGTAGGCGTTGAGCTCCCCGGAGGCCCACGCCCCCGCCGACATGCACGCCACCAGCAGCAGCGACGCGGCAAGCACCCTGAGTTTGGACAAGACGACCATCTCCTTGCATGATGTTCGGGGCCTCAAGCCCCGTCCCCGGTATTATGGCCCAAACTCCGCCCTTCGGCAATAGCCGCTCGGAGTCGGAGTATTTTTCAAGGCTCATATTCCGAACACCCCCTTGCCAAACTCGGGATTTATGGTAATATACTCCCCGCGCCCGCCTTGGCGGCGCTCCGAAATTTGGGGAATCGTCCAATGGCAGGACACCTGACTCTGGATCAGGCAATCTTGGTTCGAATCCAGGTTCCCCAGCCAGAAAGTATTGGCCCCATCGACTAGTGGTCTAGGTCGTAACCCTCTCAAGGTTAAAACACGGGTTCGAATCCCGTTGGGGCTACCAATTTTTTCCGTACGGGCGTACGGTAAATACAACGAGGGACCGTCCTGCGGACGGTCCCTTTTCGTCACGCGCCCCTCGCCGTCGGCCAGGTGGCGCGAGGCACTGCCTGTTCAGAATGGAGGTCCTGTAAAAAATGGCTTTCTGCTACATCGACGGTCAATTCATGGATACAAAGGATGCCCGCCTTCCGGTGACCGACCTCGCGCTCCAGCGCGGGGTGGCGGTCTTCGACTCCATCCGCAGCTACTCCGGGCGGCCGTTCGCGATGGCCCCCCACCTCGAGAGGCTGTTCGAGTCGGCCAGGCTGTCTGGTATCGCGTGCTCTTTCTCAGAGGAGGAGATCGGCGGAATCGTCCGGGAGGGGCTCTCCCGCATGCCGGGGGACGGGCTGGCGAAGGTGTTTCTCACCGGCGGCGACGTGGAGGAGTTCGGCTCCTTCCCCCGGCCTCGCCTGCTGATCCTATTCTCCGAGGTGGCGCCCCCGCCGGAGGAGTTCTTCACGAAGGGGGCGGCACTGTCCATTCTTCCGGAGGAGCGAAGCCTGCACAGGGTCAAGAGCATCAACTACATGATTCCCTGCATCAACCATGCGCCGGGGACGTTCGAGCCTCTCTACTGCGGTGGAGGCGAGATCACGGAGTCCGCCACGAGCAGCTTCTTTGCTGTAGCGGGGAACAACCTGATAACCGCCCCCGGCCACAGGGTGCTTAGAGGCATCACCAGGGAGATCGTGATAGACCTGGCGCGGAGGGACGGGTTCAACGTGGAGTTCCGCTGCCTCCCGCTGAGCGAGCTGCCACACCTGGACGAGGCGTTCATCACCGGCAGCGTGAAGGAGATCACGCCGGTGACCATGGTGGGCGAAACGATGATCGGCGACGGCGTACCGGGGCCCGTCACTCGACGCATCTACGAGCTCTTCAGGGAGAACATACCGCTGTACCTGTGACGCGCGACGAGAGATGATGGCGGCCGGTGCACCGGCCTGAAAGGAGGGCACCATGGCAGTCGTCCGCAGATGCTTTTTAATAATGGGGACTGTGCAGGGGGTCGGCTTCCGATACTTCGCCGCCGGCGCGGGGCTGAAGCTCGGGCTGACGGGCTGGGTGCGCAACCTGCCGGACGGCGCGGTGGAGGTCCAGGCTCAGGGGCCGGTCGAGGCCGTGGACAGGATGGAGCAGCTCCTCCGCAAGGGGCCTCGGACCGCCGATGTCAGGCGCGTGACGGTGATCGAGTCCCCTCCCAGGGAGGGCGAGTCCTCTTTCGTCGTCAGGCACCACTGAGTGGTCGCGGTGATAGACTACCTGCCGCTCATCGCGGCCGGGTCGGCCGGCTACCTCGCCTTCAGGAGGCTCTCCCTGCCCGCGCCGGCCGTGCTCGGGTCTCTGTTCTTCGCCGGCGCCCTCAACCTGGCGGGGCTCTACCCCGATGTGGACCTGGTGTGGGTCTCCCGGTGCAGCAACATAGTGATCGGAGCGCTCGCCGGGTCCAGGGTGGACAGGAGCTCGGCGCGGCTCCTGCGCGAGCTGCCCGTCCCGGCCCTCGTCGTATCCGCGAGCATGCTGATGCTCTCCCTCGGCGGAGGGGCCTTCCTGTACGCAGCCACGGATCTCTCCCCCCGGACTGCCTTCATAGGGTCCACGACCGGCGGGATCGCGGAGATGGCCCTCCTCGCGATGTCCCTGGGGGCGGACGTGGCCACCGTCACTCTGCTCCAGACCGTTCGACTGCTGACCGCGCTGGTCGCGGCCCCCGCGATCTGCAGGTCCCTGACCGGGCTGCTGGGTCGCTGTGCGCCGGGCCTCGTCAAGGTCGAGCCACCGACGACCCCCGACGTGCGGCGATCCTCGGCCGCCGACTTCGCGCTGCTAGCCTCGTCGGCGCTCGCGGGGGGAGTCGCGGGGCTCCTGCTCGGCCTCCCCGCCGGGGCTATGACCGGGGCGATGGTAGGAACCGCTGCCGCCAACCTGCTCCGCGAGGGGCTGCCCGAGGTCCCCAGTGGATTGACTGTCGCCGCGCAGGTGGCCATCGGGGTGACGATAGCGTCCAACATCTCGGCCTCGACCTTCGCCGGGCTGGGGGGGCTGTGGCTGCCGACGTCGCTGCTGCTGTGCATGATGCTTCTGTGCAGCGTACTGATCGCCGAGTTGCTCCACAGGATGACCGGGTGGGACTACCCGACCTGCCTTCTGTCGGCCTCGCTGGGGGGGCTGTCGCAGATCGCGGCGGTCGCGGGCGAGATGGGGGCCGACCCGCTCAAGGTGACGCTGCTCCAGACCGTGCGCCTGCTCAGCATTCTTCTCGTCCTGCCCGTCCTTTTTTCCCTGCTCTTCCTCTGAACCCGGGCCCTTTCTCTGGTATGATTTGCCAGGATCCGCCATACTTTTTTTCAAACAAGGAGTGAGCCCCTCGCCATGACAGAGAGACCTCCCGTATCGCCCTGGATAGTGCTGTCCATCGGCGTCTTCGCCATCTCCACGGGCGCCCTGTTCGCCAGGATGGCCGATGCGCCGCCGCTGGTGATCTCCGCCTACAGGGTCGGGCTCGCGACCCTCTTCCTGGCGCCCTTC
This sequence comes from Synergistota bacterium, assembly GCA_022704435.1. Classification (GTDB taxonomy): domain Bacteria; phylum Synergistota; class Synergistia; order Synergistales; family Aminobacteriaceae; genus JAAYLU01. Next base: position 5,583 of record JAKJGK010000041.1, read on the forward strand.
ACGCTGCGCAGGGCGGTCTTTGAGCTCTCGCGGCTCGGCGGCAGGGACATCCTGTGCGGCGCGGTCTCCGGGGTGTTCCTCGCCCTTCACTTCGCCACCTGGATCTCCTCGCTGTTCTACACATCGGTGGCCAGCAGCGTGGTGATAGTGAACGCGATACCCCTGTGGACGGGGCTGTTCTCCCCGATGCTCACGGGGGACCCGTTCTCGAGGTCGCTCAAGAGGGGGCTGATGGTCGCCCTTCCGGGGGCCCTGATCATAAGCTGGGGGGACTTCGCGACCGGCTGGACGGCGCTGTGGGGGGACTTCCTGGCCCTGCTGGGCAGCCTGTTCGCCGCGCTCTACATACTGCTGGGACGGAGGATAAGGCCGCGCGTCTCGCTCGGGACCTACGTCACGCTTAACTACGGCACGGCCGCCGCGGTTCTGTGGACGGCCGTGCTGATCCTGGGGCTGCCCCCGGCGGGCTACACCGGCGCAACCTGGAGCGCGTTCTTCCTGATGGCGCTGGTGCCCCAGATACTGGGGCACTCGAGCTACAACTGGGCGCTGCGCTGGATGACGGGCGGCGCGGTATCCCTCTGCCTGCTGGGGGAGCCCGTCGGCAGCTCGATCCTGGCCGCCCTCCTGCTTGGCGAGCCCCTGACCCTGGTCAAGATCGCAGGCGGCGGGCTGATCCTCGCGGGGATCGTGCTGGCGTCGCGGGAGGAACGTCAGGAGGCGCCGCCGGCCTGATCCGGCGCGAACCCCTCCGGCTTCAGCAGCAGCATCCCGAGCGGCGGCAGCGACAGCGGCAGGGGACACCAGCCAGAGTCCGCTTCCTCCGCCTCGACCCCGCCGAAGTTGCCGACCCCGCCGCCGCCGTAGACCTCCGCGTCGCTGTTGAGCAGCTCCGTCCAGCGCCCGCCGGTCGGCACGTAGATCCTGTAGCCGTGGCGAGGCACCGGGGTGAAGTTGAGCACCGCGAGCACAGTGTCGCCCGACGCGCTCCTGCGGAGGAACGACACCACGCTCTGCTCCCAGTCGGAGAAGTCGCACCAGCGGAACCCCTCGTGCGAGAAGTCCCTCTCGTGCAGAGCTGGCTCACCGCGGTAGACGCAGTTGAGGTCCGTCACCCAGCGGAGCATCCCCTGGTGGCGCGGGTACTTCAGCAGGTCCCAGAACAGGCTGTCGTCGTGGTTCCACTCTCGCCCCTGCGCGAACTCGCTCCCCATGAAGAGCAGCTTCTTGCCCGGATGGGCGTACATATAGCCCAGCAGCAGCCTAAGGTTGGCGTACTGCTGCCACTCGTCGCCCGGCATCTTGCCGAGCATCGACCCCTTGCCGTGCACCACCTCGTCGTGCGAGAAGGGGAGCAGGAAGTTCTCGGTGAAGGCGTACATGATGCTGAAGGTTATCTTGTTGTGCTCGTACTTCCTGTAGACCGGGTCCTTCTGCATGTACTGCAGCGTGTCGTGCATCCACCCCATGTTCCACTTCATGCCGAAGCCGAGCCCGCCCAGGTAGGTCGGCCTGGTGACCATCGGCCACGCGGTCGACTCCTCCGCCATGGTCTGCACGTCGGGGAACTCCTCGTAGATCGCCTCGTTCATCCTCTTCAGGAAGGAGACCGCCTCCAGGTTCTCGTTGCCGCCGTACCTGTTCGGCACCCACTCCCCCTGCTTGCGCGAGTAGTCTAGGTAGAGCATCGACGCGACGGCGTCCACCCTGAGGCCGTCGGCGTGGAACCTGTCGAGCCAGCAGAACGCGCTGCTGATCAGGAACTCTCGCACCTCGTTGCGCCCGAAGTTGAATATCCTGCTGCCCCAGTCGGGCTGCAGCCCCTGGCGCGGATCCTCGTGCTCGTACAGGCAGGTCCCGTCGAACCGGGCGAGCCCGTAGGCGTCCTCGGGAAAGTGCGACGGCACCCAGTCGAGGAAGACGCCGATCCCCATCTGGTGCAGCACGTCGACCATGTACATGAAGTCCTCGGGCGTGCCGTACCGGCTAGTCGGGGCGAAGTAGCCCAGGGTCTGGTACCCCCAGGAGCCGTAGAACGGGTGCTCCATCACGGGGAGCAGCTCCACGTGGGTGAAGCCGGCGTCGCGGACGTACTCGCCAAGCTCGTGCCCCAGCTCCCTGTAGGAGAGGGAGCGGAACCCCTCCGCGGGCTTCCTGCGCCACGACCCGACGTGTACCTCGTAGATGGACATAGGCGCACCCAGGGCGTTGCGCTCGCGCCTGTTCTTCATCCAGTCGCCGTCGTTCCACTTGTAGTCCGCCGGCCAGACTATGGAGGCGGTCTTGGGGGCTATCTCCCAGAAGGACGCGAAGGGGTCCCCCTTCTCCATCACGGCTCCGGACCTGCTGCGCAGCGAGTACTTGTACAGGGCCCCCTTCCCCACCCCCGGGGCGAAGCCCTCCCACACCCCGGAGTTGTCCTTCCTCGGCGAGAGGTAGTGCCGGGTCCTGTCCCAGTCGTTGAATGTCCCGATCACGCTGACCTCCCGAGCGTTGGGGGCCCAGAGCGCGAAGTACGTGCCGCTGTCCTTTCCGTCGTCGACCACCTGCGCGCCCAGCTTCTCGTACAGGCGGAAGTGGTTGCCCTCCCTGAACAGGTACGAGTCCATCTCGCCGAAGACCGAGAAGTCGTACCGTATGCTGCCGACCTTGGACATAGTCTCTCCCCCTTCCACGGGTGCGATCTTGCACTATTGTACCCCACCGCGGGGGCGTTGCGCACTTGGCGGAGGGAGCGAGCCCGCCACCTACCTGCCGTTCCCCGCCCTTCTGATCCGGGGCCAGACGATATAGGCGAGCAGGACGCAGACTAGGAGGGTGGGCGCCATGAACGACGCGTTGTAGACCGCCGAGTAGACCCAGACGTTGGACCCCTCGGGGGCGAAGGAGCCGAAGAAGACCACCCCGGACAGCACGTGGCAGAGGAAGCGCAGCAACGCACCCAGCGTCAGGCCGATCCACAGGGGCCTGTCCCTCAGGAAGCCGGCGACCCCGAGTGCGCCGAAGGCGAGCGGGTAATCGAGAAGCGCCTGAAGGGGGTGAACTATGTACCCGCCGGTGAGCAGCTGCATCAGGCCGGACACCGCCCCCGCCGCGCAGCCGTACCTGCCGCCGCGGCGCAGGGCGAACAGGAACAGCGGGAGCATCTCGAGGGTTATGGAGCCCCCCTGCGGCATGCTCCAGATCCGGAGGGCCGAGAATACCACTGACAGGGCGACGGCCAGCGCGCCCTCGACCATGACGGTGATGCGTTCACTAAACAAAGGACATTCCCCCTTTAAAATATCCATCGGAGGAATGTCCTCTAAAAGCGGCACCTTCCCTTCGCCGGCATTACCCGGATCAGGTTCCAGGAGTCGGGGCCAGATCGCCCCCTCTCAGTCCGTAGCGGACTCCCCCGATGCATTTGAAAGGATTATACACCCGCGCCGGGAAATATGTCAAAAGGGTCGAGTTCGAGCTCTATTTCGATTGACAGAGGATACAGTAGGGAATACGATATTGCGCATGATAAAAAAGGACGTGATAGCGGTGAAGACAGTCTCGCAGGAGGCCAGCCGGCAGGTCAGGGCTTTCAACAGATTCTATTCCAAGGTCATGGGTGCTCTCAATCAATCCGTCCTCGACAGCCCGTTCTCGATAGCCGAGGCGAGGGTGCTGTTCGAGATCAAGCACCTTGACAGCCCCACCGCAAGCGAGATAAACAGGGAGCTGGGGCTCGACCCCGGCTACCTGAGCAGGATCATACGCCGCTTCGAGCAGGACGGCCTGCTGACCAAGGAGAGGTCGCCGCAGGACGGCAGGGCCTTCCTGCTGAAGCTCAGCGAACAGGGGTCGAAGATCCTGACGTCCCTGGAGAAGAAGGCCGACAAGAGGGCGGCCGAGCTCCTCTCCTCCCTGCCCGAGCGGGACCAGCCGCTGCTGCTCCGCTCGATGGGCTCGATTCGCTCCCTTCTGTCGGGCGTCGCGCCGGAGGTGACGGTCAGGCCCGCCAGGCCGGGCGAGCTTGGCATAGTGGCCGCCAGGCACATGGACTACTACGGGGAGCGCTACGGCTTCGACCTGTCGTTCGAGGTGTACCTCCACGAGGGGATGACGCGCTTCCTCAAGCACAGGGAGGGCGGCCTGGGACAGGCGTGGGTGGCCGACCGCGAGGGAGAGGTGGTCGGATCCATCGCGATAGACCACGCGGAGGAGCACGTCGCGCAGCTCAGGTGGCTGCTGGTGGAGCCCGGGTTCCGGAGGACGGGGCTGGGCAGGCGCCTGATGGAGGAGGCTCTCGCCTTCTGCAGGGCCAACCTGTACCGCAGGATCTTCCTGTGGACCTTCTCAGAGCTGGAGGAGGCGCGCAGGCTGTACGAGCTGTTCGGATTCTCCCCGACGGAGGAGGTCTCCCACCAGATCTGGGGCAAGGACTTGACCGAGGAGAGGTGGGACATCCTCCTGTTCGACCCGGACGAGGATTGAATCACTCGCCTCCCGGCGAAGGCCGGGAGGCTTCCTCCGCCAGCAGCTCCACGAAGCGGCTGAACAGCGGAGGGAGGGTGCGCAGGTAGAACGGCAGGTGCAGGCGCTCGGAGTTCTTGTGGTCGTCCTTGCCCAGCGGTCCGAAGTTCGCGATCGGGACGCCCAGCCTCTTGAGGTCGTCCAGGGGGAATCGGTAGGCGCTCCCCCACAGGGGCATGTTCTCGGCGAGTACGTCCAGCTCGGAGGGCTCACCCTGAAAGCCCATGTAACTCATGTCCATTATGCCCTTGAAGACCTCCACTAGGCTGATCTCCACGCCTGAAACCGCGGCCTCGTCCATCAGCCTTCGGGCAGCGCGAAGCAGGGAGAGTTCTCCTGGCGTCTCCCGCCTGTTCAACCTCGGAGGGTAGTAGGGAGGAAGGAATCCGACCACTATCAGCGGGCCCTTCTCACCCGACAGGTCGAGCAGGAATGATGCCGCCTCGACGCATCGTTCCCGTTCGTCCAGAGAATCGGGAAGCGACTCGGCGAAATCCTTCAGCGCTGAATCGAATCCGTCAGTGCGATTTCGCGCTCGTTCCGCCAGTTCGGCGAATGAAAGCACCCTGCCGGCGAAGCGATTGCGCGAGCCTGCACGCTCACCGTGCCGGGCTAGCCGCTCAAGCGTCGCGTCGAGAGCCCTCTCGGCCGCCTCCTTCATCTCCTCCAGCACGCGCGCAGGAGTCTTCGACGTCGTGAGGACGTTGTAACAGGCTACGGCTCTCTCCGGCAGGGTTACCGAGTAGTTCTCGACCAGGTCTCGGAAACGCAGGCATGCCGCCGGGGGGAACCTTTCGCCATCGTGTTCCTCGGCCGTCTCCGGGGCGCCCTCAAGCAGCATCGCAAGGTGAGCCAACATCAGGGAGGAGCTTACTCCGTCATAGTAGTCGCCCACATGCGCCTCGCGGCCCGCGCACAGGAAGAAGGGCATCAGCTTGCCAATGGTGCCGACGTACACGGCAGCTGGAGAGCTTCTGCCGCCTACCGACGGCTCGGCGTTCAGGCAGGCGACGTAGTCCAGCCCCCACTCCTCTCGCAGGCGCAAGAGCCAGGGCACCGCCCCTCTCATGCCCGCGGAGCTGTTCTCCTCGTCCGGTACCGCCAGGAACAGGACGTTGGCGGGGTACTTCTCCCGGCGCGATATCTCCCCCAGCAGGCACATCTCGAGGGCCAGGCCGGACTTCATGTCGGACACCCCGCGGCCGAACAGGTACTCCCCGCTCGCGAGGTCGCTCCTGGCCTGCTCCGGTATCTCAAGCTCCCCCACCCGCCTCGTGTATTCCTCCGGCGAGAAGGCCAGGCCGCTCAGGTGCCCGCACGCGCTTGCGTCTACCACGTCGAAGTGCCCGGTCAGTATCACCGTCCTTCTCGTCTCGGGCGCGCCCCTTACCAGGGCCGCGACGATGCTCCTGCCGAGCCTGTCCCCCTCCACCGGGAGCAGGCGCAGAAGGGACGGGTCGCGCCTGAAGCAATCCAGCTCGCCGAGGGTGGAGGCTATGAACCGGGCGGCCCTGTTCTCCTCCTCTGTGAACGACACGCTTGGTATGGCCACCAGGTCCAGCAGCAGCCGGTACAGGTTCCTCTCGTCCAGGGACAGCATCAGCTTTGCACCTCCCGCGGCGGGGCGTCTCCCGCCGGGATTCCGCCGCTACCCATCATCACGTCCATGCGCGGCGACGCGATCCTTATGCCGTTTTTCTCCAACAGGGAGACCATGCGAAAGCGGATGTCGCTGCACACCCTGAACCCGACCGCGTTCTCCATGTCTATCCAAAAGTACAGGGTGAAGTCCAGCGAGTTCGCGCCGATATCGCGGAAGATCACGAACGGCTCGGGGTTCTTCAATACGCGCGTGTGGTCGTTCGCCGCGAGCAGGAGCAGCTCCTCCACCCTGCGCACGTCGGCGTCGTGTGCGACCCCGACCGCGACGGTGGTCCTTATCTTCTTGTCGGTCAGGGTCCAGTTGACTATCTTGTTGTTGAGGAAGTAGCTGTTCGGCATAAGCACATCCACGTTCTCATAGGTCTTGATGTGCGTGGCCCTGGTGCCGATCTCCTCGACGCTGGCGAACATGCCGTCTATCTCGATCATGTCGTCGACCCTGATGGGCTTGCTGAACATCAGTATAAACCCGCTGATGAGGTTGTTGAAGATGTTCTGGGCGCCGAATCCTATCCCGATCGCGAGGGCGCCGCCCAGGAAGGCGAAGGCCGTGAGGGGGATGCCGACCAGGTCAAGCGCGACCAGGATGAAGGCCCCCATGAGTATGAAGAAGAGTATCTTCCTGCTCGCCATCCGCGCCATGCTGTCCATGCCGAGGCGCGTCAGCAGGGTGTTGCTCAGGAACTCGGTCAGCCTGCCGCTCAGGAAGAACGCCGCCAGGAAGAGGGCCACCGCGAGGGAGAGTTTCCACACCGTGATGTCGAACCCGTCGCCCGACCACAGGGTTATGTTCCAGAAGGCCAGGAAGCGCTCCTTGCCGAACGCCGTGACCCTCTCGGCGATGCGGACCGCGTCGATATGCTCGTTTATCTCGCCCTCAAGGCGGTCGTACTGGTTGAACAGGGGGAATATCATGGCCATGGAGGCGTTGGCGGCCTCCGCCGTGCGCGAGAGCAGGTCTATGCGGGAGCGGATGCGCGCCTGCACGGCCCCGGCGTCCTGGTTCTCCTCCAGCTCCTTGCGGGCCGCGGCTATCTCGGTCTGCATCGAGGCCACGCCCCTCTGGCGCACAAGGAATACGTTCTCGAGGTTCTTCTGGCGCGCCTGGATGCCTGCCCTGAGGTCCCAGATCTCCTGCCCCTTCAACCCCCCCTCGAGAAGGGAGTACCTGGCGGCCCAGATGCGCTGCTCCTCCTCGAGGAACTGGACCGCCTGCTCGGCCTGCTCCAGCAGCGCCTGGGCCAGCTGCACGGCCGCCTGCTGCTCGACCACCGCGGCCTGGGCCACGCGGCGCTCCTTGTCGCTGCGCGCGGCCGTAAGCGCCCCCTGCCTCTTCGACAGCGCGAGGCGCGCTCCGTCCCTCTCGTCCCTCAACACCGGCAGCCTCTCGCGGGCAGCGGCCAGGCGCGTCGCTATCGACTCGAGCCGCGCGTCCCGGTCTTTCTCGTCGAAGGCGAGGTGCTCCTTCACGTGGGCCAGCTCCTTCAGCAGCGCGTCTCGCTCGGCGTGAAGGCTGGTCTGCACTATCTTCTGGGTCTCTATGCCGATCCTCTGGGACTCCCTGGAGACCTGCGCGGACTCGAGCTCGGCCTCCACCTCGGTCAGGTGAAGCGACCTGGCCACCCGCCCGGGGCCTTCGGCGGGCTCCGGCTCCCTCAGCAGGGCGAGATGCTGCTCGGCCAGCCTCTGCTCGAGGGCCTTCAGCGCGGACAGGCTGCCCTCCGCGAGGCGGATGGAGGACGCCGCCGAGTCGAGCTTGTACAGTGCGGTCTCGTAGCGGTCGAGCACGTCCTCGTAGTGGGACAGGTTGAACCTGGCCTGAACCGGGGAGGAGGACTCGGCATCCTGCCCGCCCGGGATCGCGGCCGCGCTCCCCTGCGCCTCCTCGAGCCTGTCTATGGCGGTCAGGTACCTCGAGTAGGCGTTCATCAGGGCGCCAAGCGCCTCCAGCGCCCTCCTGACGTAGTCCTCCTCGACCACCCTCTCCTCCGTCAGCACATCCCTCTCGCCGGCGATGGAGTCTATCTCCTTCTGTATCTCCGCCATGCGCTCCTTGACGGCCTGCTTCGACAGCCCTCCTGCGGAGGGAGCCTCGGGGGCGTCCGCGCAATACGCCGCCGCCGAGGAGAGCAGGAGCCCCGCCAGGACCGCTGCAAAAAAAACCAGCCGCGCCATTCTCATGTATACCGTCGCCTCCTCACGCTGGCGCACAAGGCGGGAGACGCGCTCCCGCCTTGTGAAAGAACTGCGCTGAATAATTGCGGCGTGGATCGCGCCTCTAACCCTGAACGCCCGCCGCGGGGAAGAACTCCTCCATGATCTCCGAGACGTGCTGCATCCGATCTATCCTGGCGACGTTCGAGCCGCAGAAGAACAGTCCCTCCTCCCAGTTGCCGCGGAAGGAGTCTATCAGGGCCTGGGCGATGCAGAAGGTCTCCTTGTCGGTCTTGTAGCGGCAGTGGGTGAGACAGTTGGCCATGCAGGGCTTGCTCTTGACGTCGCCCTCCAGGTACTGCCTTACGAAGGGGGAGTTCAGGACGCGCCCCGGCAGCCCCGCGGGGCTCTCGATTATCACCACGTCCTCCTCCGTCGCGTCGATGTAGGCCTGCTTGAACCGGTCGGACGCGTCCCCCTCGAAGGTGCAGGCGAAGCGGGTCCCGACCTGGACGCCCTTCGCGCCGAGGGAGAAGACCTTCAGCATGTCCTCCCGACCCCAGATTCCGCCCGCGCCTATCACCGGCACGTCACCGCCGAGCTCCTTCTCCACGAACTCGGCCAGCTCGGGGATCACCCTCTCGAGCGTGAATTGCTCGTCGTCCACCTGGTCCATCTTCGTGACCCCGAGGTGTCCGCCCGCGTACTTGGGCGTCTCCATCACGAAGCCGTCCGGAACCTTGCCGTAGGTCTTCTCCCAGCGGCGGGTGATCAGGGCGGCGGCCTTCAGCGAGCTGACTATCGGCACCAGCGCCACTTCGGGGAAGTCCCTGGTGTACTCCGGCAGCCTCAGCGGAAGCCCGGCGCCCGAGATTATCACGTCGACCCCGCCCTCGCAGGCGGAGCGGGTCTGCCTGTCGTAGTCCGTCAGGGCAACCATGCAGTTGACGGCGATGACCCCGCCAGGCCCCGCTATCCTCCGCGCCTCGGCGATGGCTTCCTTCACCGCGAGCTGGTTGGCCTCGAAGTAGTTGCGTCCGTTGTAGTGGGGAGAGTTCGCGGCAAGCCCCACGCTGGCTATGGTCCCCACGCCGCCGCATTTTGCCACATGTCCGGCCAGGCTCGGCCCGGATATGGCGACGCCCATGCCGCCCTGGATCAGCGGAAAACGGGGCGCGTGCTTGCCTATTTTCAGTACCGGTAGTGTTGTGCTCAAAAAAACTCTCTCCTCTGCAATTTGTTCTGCCTGCCTTCGCAGTTCGAAATTCCGGCCGCGACGGCTCATTTTATACTATACCGAGGGTTATGGGCAAGGACGACCTCGCAGCCCCCCTCAAGAACCCCTCCGGGCGCGCGTCTGCAAAACCGCCGGCGGGCCGGACACCCCGGGGCGCGAGACGACGAACCCCTCGGCCAGCCTGTTCAGCTCGGCCGATGTCGAGCTCACCTCGGCGGTCCCTCCGGCAACGCTCTCCATCGTCGCGGCGGTCTGCTGCATGGACGCGGCTACCGACTGCACCTGCGAGTCCGCGGCCTCCATGACCGAGGCCGTCCTGTCGATCATCTCCATCACGCTCCCCGCCTTGAGGGCCTCCTGCTCCATGGTCTCGACTATGCGCTCGATGTTGGCCCCCGCGCTCCTGGTCGCGCGCATGATCTCCTCCAGCGCCCCGCCCGCCGCGTGGGCGACCTTGACCCCCTCCTCGACGTCGCTGAAGCTCTTTCTCATGGACTCGACCGCGTCGGAGGTGCCCTGAAGGATGCGCTCGACAAGCTCCGCCACCTCGCGCGCTCCCCTCTGGGACTGTTCGGCCAGCTTGCGCACCTCGTCGGCCACCACTGCGAACCCTCTCCCGGCGTCACCGGCCCTCGCGGCCTCTATCGCGGCGTTGAGCGCCAGCAGGTTGGTCTGCTCCGCTATGGACGTGATCGTGGTGCCGACCACTCCTATACGCTGGGAGTACTGGTCGAGCTGGGTTATTATCCTCTCGGTGTCGGCCACGGAGTCGCGTATACCTTCCATGCGGGCCACGGAGGAGGCCACCGTCTCGGCCCCCCTGGCGGCGGCCTCCGCCATGGCGCGTGAATCATCCCCGGCCCCGGCGGCCATCCCCTTGGCCGAGAGTATCACCTCGTTAAGCTCCGCTATAGTGCCCGCAGCGTCGGAGGCGCTCTTCAGCCCGGCGCTCACCTCCGCGGCCAGCCTCTCGTTGCCCGCCGCGACCTCGCTGGTGGTGCTGGTTATCTCCTCGCAGGAGGCGGCCGAGGTCTCCGACAGGTTGAGGAGCTGGCGAGCCTTCTCCTGGAGGGACGAGACTATCGCGCCCATGGAGTCGAACATTCCGTCGAGGGAGCGCCCCACGACGGACAGCTCGTCGCCTCCCGCCATCCCGGTGCGAAATGTGAGGTCCCCGCCGGCTCCGGCCGTCGAGGCCCTGAGCAGCGCTTCGACCGACCGTCTTATGACGCGGATGGTCACGAAGGCCATCGCGAGAGCCAGAAGGGCTGCGAGCGCGCTCATCGCGCCGACGATGTACTCGGTCCGCCTCATCCGGACCGCGTTCTCGGCGGCCCCGAGTTCCGCTCCGACGTCGAGGATCTCGCCTATGTCGTTGATGTTCCCCCTCACCCTCTTGAACATCGGGTCCTCGGGTGCGCCGCCCGCGCCGGGGGCCCGAGCGCCGGACCGGATCCCCTCGATGCTCTCCTCGGAGTCCTTGATCCACTGGGGGAAGTCCCGCTGGAACTCCTTGAACTCGTCGAACACGGACTCCGCCTTTCCCTCCAGTCTGAACGGCGCCCACTCGTCCCTGTCGCCTTCAAGAGCCTTCAGGGCTTTTCCCATGCGGTCGGTCACCTGCTCGACGTTCTCCCTGAAGTCCTTGAGGTTCTTGTCGAACCTCTCGTCCGCGCCAAGGTCGAGTATGGCCTGCCTGGCCACGAGCGCCTGGTACAGGTCGCGGTCCGCGTTGAGCACCAGACTCTGCGCCACGAACGCCTCGTCGTAGATCCGCTGCATCAGGTCGTCGTACACCACGTTCGCCGACCATCCGGAGAACCACGCCACCGCGACAATCCCGGCCACGGGTACCATGGCCAGGATCCACAGCCTCGTCCTCAGGGAAATCGCTCTCATAAAGATCTCTCCTCTCTGTTGAAAATCCTTTAGTCGTATTCTTTGAAGATGTGCGGACATTCTACACCCTTCGGCGGCTCATTGAAAGGCACGCTCTCCGCCGCCTCCCGGCGTTCATTCAAAGCGACCGAGGCGACGTCGCACTCCGATTGACGTTTCAGCGCGCGCGGGGTACTATTTTTTACAGTTCGGCAAATACGATCGGCTCGGATGCCTCGAGTCCGGCCGGACGGGATGATCCAGAGACAATAATTCGCCTGCTCGGAGGGGATATGATGTTCACGATCAAGGAGTTTCTGCATAGCGAGGTCAAGCCGGCGCTCGGGTGTACCGAGCCCGGAGCGGTGGCGCTGGCCGTCGCCCGGGCGAGGGAGGAGCTGCCGGGACCGGTGGATGGCGTGCTGGTGACGGTGAGCGACAGCATCTACAAGAACGGCATGGACGTGGGGATACCAGGCACCGACGGCCTCAAGGGGAACAACGTGGCTGCCGCGCTCGCGGCGGGGTGCGGGCGGTCGGAGTACGGTCTGGAGGTGCTGAAGGACTGCGGCGCGTCGGACGTCGAGGCGGCGATGGCGTTCCTCGCTGGCGGCGGGGTCAAAATAGTCCCCGACATGGAGCGCCACG
>JAKJGK010000155.1 GCA_022704435.1 Synergistota bacterium
CCCTACGACCCCCAGGTGCTCGCACCCCCTCCTGAACGCCCCGGCGAACCCCTCGTGGTCGTTCCACTCGGAGTAGAAGGGCACGTCGCCGAAGGCGTTGACGATCTCCTCCCTGTAGAGCAGCGGAGTCATCGCGAAGCAACGGCCGTCCCTGCCGATCACGAGCCCCCTCACCCTCTCGTCCGGGTGGGTGTCCAGCCCCGACATGTACTCGAGGTCGGCCGACGGGCCGATGAATATCGCGTCGAGCCCCTTCTTGTTCAGCTCGGCGGCCACCCCGGCGAGCCTCTTCTGATTGATCATGAACGCACCTCCGAAAGAATATGGTTCTATCATCAACCTATTCTACAGTTTCGCGCGCCCCTTGTCCAAGCGCGCGGCGAAAACTCGCGCGAGGATTCGGACTCGACCTCGGACTTGACAAAGGCCGCGCGTAGCAGTATCTTTTCAAGGAACCGTGTCATCAAATTCAAGGAACGGAGGGTATTGAATGAAGAAGGCACTAGGTATTCTGTTGGTTTTTGTCATGGGCGTCTGCCTGGTTTCGTCCGCGGTGCCGGCCTTGGCCGATTACAAGGTCGCCATCGTGACGAACACCGTGTCGCAGAACGAGGAGGAGTACCGCTCGGCTCAGCAGATGGTCGAGAAGTACGGCGACAGGGTCGTCCACGTGATGTGGCCGGACAACTTCATGGCCGAGCAGGAGCAGATGGTCAGCGTGCTGGCCAAGCTGGCCTACGACGTCGACGTCAAGGCCGTTGTGATCAACCAGGCGGTCCCGGGGACCAACCCGGCGGTCGACAAGCTGCTTGAGACGCGCGACGACGTCTTCATCGTCTACGCCACCCCGCAGGAGAACCCGCCCGACGTGGCCGAGAGGGCGCAGCTGGTGATGATGCCCAACGAGCTCGAGATGGGCAACACCATCCCGGTGCAGGCCAAGAAGCTCGGCGCGAAGGTCTTCGTGCACTACTCGTTCCCCCGCCACATGTCCCAGGTTCTCCTGTCCGGACGCAGGGAGCTCATGAAGGTCAAGTGCGCGGAGCTCGGGATCGAGTTCGTCGACGCCACCGCTCCGGACCCGACCGGCGACTCCGGCCTTCCGGGAGCGCAGCAGTTCATACTTGAGGACGTGCCCAAGATGGTCGAGAAGTACGGCAAGGACACGGCTTTCTTCTCCACCAACTGCGCCATGCAGATCCCGCTGATCAAGGCCGTGGTCGACGCCGGCGCGATCTACCCGCAGCCCTGCTGCCCGTCGCCCTATCACGGCTTCCCGACCGCGCTCGGCATCGAGTCCGACATCTCGCAGAAGGGCGACCTTCAGCACGTGATCGACGAGACGCGCAGGATCCTCAAGGAGAAGGGCGTCGAGGGAAGACTGTCGACCTGGCCGGTGCCCGCCGCGATGATGTTCACGATCGCGGGCACGGAGTACGCGTTCAAGGTCATCAACGGCGAGGTGCCGTTCGACAAGCTTGACATCGCGGTGCTCGAGCAGTGCATGGCCGACTATGCGGGGGTCAAGGTCGAGTCCTCCGCCTACACGGACGAGGCGACCGGGAAGACCTACGACAACTTCCGCTTCGTCCTCATGGACTTCCTGACCTACTAGGCCGGGGTTCTTGTCGCACCAAGGAAAAGCCTGAGCAGAAACACAGTCTGTCCGGGGACGAGTGGTGCCTCGACCCAAGCCGCCGTGCCGACGCGGGTTCCTGCGATCCGCGTCGGGCGGGGCGGGGGAGCGGGGTCCATTCGTCCCCATTCTGTTGCGCTTTTTCATCTTTCGTAGTACAGGGGGTAGTGCGTTGAGCGAAAGCCTTCTCCAGTTCAGGAACGTGTCGAAGAGCTACTTCGGAAACAAGGTCCTTTCCGACGTGACCTTCGACGTAAAAAAAGGGGAGATACACGCTCTCATAGGAGAGAACGGCGCCGGCAAGTCCACTCTGATGAATATCCTCTTCGGCATGCCGGTGATCACAAGCACTGGCGGCTACGAGGGGGATGTGCTGATAGACGGTAAGACACTTTCATTCAAATCCCCTCACGAGGCCATGGATGCCGGCATTGGCATGGTCCACCAGGAGTTCATGCTGATACCGGGCTTCACAATCACGGAGAACATCAAGATCAACAGGGAGATAACCACCCCTAACATAGTCTCCAGAATACTGGGCCCCAGGCTCGAGACCCTAGACATGGTCAGGATGAACGCCGACGCCCGAAAGGCGCTCGACCAGCTCGACATGGGGATCGACGAATTCATGCTTATCGCCGGCCTGCCGGTCGGACACATGCAGTTCGTGGAGATAGCCCGCGAGATCGACAAGACCGGGATAAAGATCCTCGTCTTCGACGAGCCCACAGCCGTGCTCACCGAGACCGAGGCCAAAAATCTGCTCGCCGCCATCCGGAGGCTCGCCTCGCAGGGGATAGGCATAGTATTCATAAGCCACAGGCTCGACGAGATAATCTCCGTCGCGGACAGGGTCACCGTGCTGCGCGACGGCGAGCTGGTGGCGACCAAGGACGTCTCCGACACGGACGCGGTGGAGATAGCCTCCCTGATGATCGGGCGCAAGATGACCATCGAGAGGGCTGGCGGGACGAGGCGCAAGATCTCCGACGAGGTCTTCATGAACGTGCGGGACCTTCACGTCGCGATGCCCGGCGAGATGGTCAGGGGGATCGACCTGAAGGTTAAAAAGGGAGAGATAGTCGGAATCGGCGGCCTGGCCGGGCAGGGAAAGCTCGGCATAGCCAACGGCATAATGGGGACGTACCCGTCCAAGGGGGAGATAACCTTCAAGGACAGGCCGTTGAGGCTAGAGGACCCCCACGGGGCGATAGCCTCCGGCATAGGCTTCGTCAGCGAGGACAGGAAGGGAGTAGGCCTGCTGCTGGACGAGTCGATCGAGCTGAACATCGCCTTCACCGCCATGCAGGTCGGCGGCAAATTCCTGAGGCGCTGCGGCCCGTTCCGCCTGCAGGACGACGCCGAGATCCGCCGCCACTCCGCCAGGATGATAAAGGACCTCGACATACGCTGCGAGTCGCCCGAGCAGCACACGGGTAGCCTCAGCGGGGGCAACCAGCAGAAGGTCTGCGTGGCCCGCGCGCTGACGCAGGACCCCGAGCTTCTGTTCGTCTCCGAGCCGACCAGGGGCATCGACATAGGCGCGAAGAAGCTGATCCTGGACCTGCTGCTGGAGCTCAACGAGAAGATGGGTATGACCATCGTGATGACCTCGTCCGAGCTCGCCGAGCTGCGCAGCATCTGCGACAGGATACTGATAATCTGCGAGGGCAGGGTGGCCGGCGAGCTGGCGCCCGACGCGTCCGACGCGGATTTCGGCCTCATGATGTCCGGCAGCAGGCTGAAGAAGGCCGAAGAGAGTGCGGAGGAGGTAGGCAGCCATGGCCGAGCCTAACGGAAGCGTAGCGAAGACCGAGAAGAAGCGGGGGAGCATACTCGGCGCGATAGGCCTTCCCACGCTCATAATCGCCGTCTTCTGGATCCTCACCCTGGTCGCGGGCCGCATGGTGGGCATCTCGATGTCCATTCTGATCAGCGACACCCTCAAGCGCGCCGGCATGAACGGCATACTGGTGCTCGCGATGGTCCCCGCCATACAGTCAGGCACCGGGCCGAACTTCGCCCTCCCCATTGGCATAGTGTGCGGCCTGTTCGGCGTGGTCTGCGCGATCGAGCTGGACACCATGGGAGTCGCATGGCTGCTGACGTCGATCGGGCTCGCGATCCCGCTGGCGATCGCCGCGGGCTACGGCTACGGAAGGCTGATGAACTCCGTCAAGGGCTCGGAGATGACGATCGCGACCTACACCGGCTTTTCGGTCGTCGCGCTGATGTGCCTGGCGTGGCTGATGATCCCGTTCAAGAACCCCAAGATGGGCTGGTTCATAGGGCAGGGGCTGAGGGA
>JAKJGK010000156.1 GCA_022704435.1 Synergistota bacterium
GCTGGAGGAGCGCGGCATCGGATTCGACGTTGGAGTGACCAGGGTCCCGATAGTCTGCGCCGCCGTGCTGTTCGACCTCGCCTGCGGAGACTGGAGGGTGCGCCCCGACAGCGCCATGGGACGCAGGGCCGCGGAGTCCGCCCTGGACCCCTCCTACACCCCGCTGCGCGGCTCGGTGGGGGCGGGGACGGGGGCGACAGTGGGCAAGTTCCACGGGATGGATTACGCCATGCGCGGGGGGGTAGGGGCTCACGCCTTCAGATCGGGTCGCCTGGCAGTGGGCGCGCTGATCGCGGTCAACTGCCTGGGCGACGTGATCGACCCCCGCACCGGCATGATCGTGGCAGGAGCCCGGGACAGGGCCGGACGCCGGTTCCTGGGCACCGAGGAGGCAGTCATGGCCGCCTGCGAGAGCAGAAAGGACGTCTTCGCAAACAACACGACCATAGGAGTGATCGCCACCAACGCCCTGCTCACAAAGGCCCGGGCCAGGAAACTCGCGTCCATGGCCCACGACGGCCTGGCGCGCACCATGCGACCCGCGCACACCATGGTCGACGGCGACACCATCTTCGCTCTGTCCACCGGCACAGTGGAGGCCGACATGAACTCCCTCGGCGCCCTCGCCGCGAGATCGGTGGAGGAGGCAGTCCTTGACGCCGTCCGCTCCGCGTCACCAGGCTACGGCTTCCCAGCGGCGAGAGGGGATGGACAGCCCCGCTGATACGTCCGGGCGCAGGGCGCCCCTCAGGTGCGTATCGTCAGCTTCCAGTCCTTCTCCGACGTGCCGAGTCGCGCCTGCCACAGTCGGTGGGCCGCCCGCTCGCGAATGTGCGTCCGAGCCGCGTCGTTGCTGCGGAAGACCTCGTACGTCCGCTCGATGAACAATTCGCCGCCCTCCGTCACCGTGCGTGACGACACATGAATCCCGCACAGAAACGCCCCGGCAAGCCGCATCGCCTCGTACTCCCCGCCCCCGGTCAGGGACAGAAAGCGGTCGACGGTGCCGAAGCACCCGCCCGCGTGCAGCGTCGCGAACACCGAATGCCCGGTCTCGGCGGCGGTTAAGGCGGCCAGGGCCGTCTCCCTGTCGCGGACCTCGCCGATGATGATCGTGTTCGGATCCTCGCGCAGGGACATCTTCACCCCGGAGGCGAAGTCGGGGACGTCCGCGCCGACCTCCCGCTGGGACGAATACCCCGCCCGCCCGTCGGAGCGAATGTGGTATTCGATCGGGTCCTCCACCGTGACTACGTGCGCCCCGAGCTCCAGGTGACGCTCCGCGACCGACGCCAGGAGCGTCGTCTTGCCGCTGCCCGTCACACCGGAGACCAGGACAAGACCGGGGGTCAGCCTGTCGAGCTCCGGAAGCAGGCGCGACAGCCTGCCGAAGACCGGCGGGACAGCCTCCGGAAGCAGGCGGATGAACACCTCCCTGGCCGAGCCGGCCCTCGCCGTGCGCGACGCCACCCTGAGCCTCCCCCCCGAGGACAGCCCCAGGGAGAAGTCCGTCCTGGAAGGGTCCAGCAGAGCCTTCAGAAGGAACTCGTCCACGTCGAGCTCCACCCTGGCCAACGGCCCCAGCTCCCCTCTCCGGCGGACGCGCCCCGTCGCCGATACCGCGTCGCCGTCACGCGACACGCAGGGAGCGGGCAGAAATAGATGGACATCGGTAGCATCCCCCTCAAGCGCCTCCTTCAACGAGAAGCTTCCCTCCGCCCCCGCCCGGCCAGCCGTTCTCTCCAAACGCCTTCAGCTCGCTTTCGCATTCGATAGAAACACCGTGCAGAGTTTTCAGTGTGCATATACAGTGAAATCTCGGTCGAACCAGAGTACGTAAAAGACATCTCTTTCTCTAAAACCTATCATGGGTTTCTTGCCGGAGAAACGAAAGGCGATAAGCTGAACACCACTGAACTCCGGAGGTACTTCGACCTTGAGACCCTGCGTTATCTTTTCAGACCCAAGCCCGTGGCGCGCACCTTGAACGAGCTGCGACCAGGACAACTCTTTTCGTTTGAAAATCGACTCTGCAAAGTCGCGCTTTTCCTCGGCGTTGCACTTGCTGAAGCAGTGAGATTTTTGGAGGTGTTTGAAGGAAAATGCCGGGGGTTCGTCCATATACGAGCGCGGCACAGTCTCGCGAGGTGAAAGACGGGCATTCTTCTTTTTCGTCTCACGGGGAGAGATTCTGCCGCTCATGGAATCATTCGGTGATCAAGGCTGGAAAAAACGATCGAAGAGCTTCTATGGTTATCTCGATGTCGTTTTTATTTTCCGCTTCCTGCCACGGCGCTTCACTGTGCGTAAGGTTGCGCAGCTTCAATGCCGAGTATTGACCATAGACCTCGTATACCTCGTCGATCAGCGCACGCTCTTCCTCCGACAGTGCTTCGGAGTCGCCTTCGAGAGAGGAGTCGATTATATTGTTGCCGAATGACTTGTATTTATAATAAAGGTTGGGGACAACCGGCCCGTGTGGCCAGGCCTCCATTTTTTCTTTGAAGAGAGGCCGACCAAGGATGACGACGGCAAAGCCTTGTACGTAATACAGAAGCTTCTGGAGTTTCATGTGTGTAATCCCGTCCCCTTCGTCCAGATCGGGCTTCGAAAGGATATACGCGGCTACGTCGAATACAGTCGCCATTTCTCCCACCTCCAGGATTATATTCTACACTTATCCCTGACGAACACAACGCTACAGGTTCCAAAGAGCGGATGACAGCATCAAGCCCGACGGCCCCGGCGTGGTACAATCCGTACCAGAGGGGGTGTCGACTGATGACGGAGGCGGAGATAGCTCAGATCACGCTGGACCACTGGCGTAGGGAGTACCCGAAGGAGTACAGGAAGCTGTCGCGAGAGGAGGCGTTGCGCCAGGCGAGAGGATGCGCGACCTTGACGCTCATGGAGATGAAGGCGCTGAAGCTGGTTCATCCGGGAATGACAGACTACGAGGCGTGGACGGAGTCGAGGCATCTGTTCTGCATGAATCCGCCGCAGGTGCCGAAGCCGACGTACGACTTCGAGGAAGACGAGGAGCTGACCGAGGAGCAGGAGAGGTAGCCGGAGGAGAAGCTGGCGCGGAGAGCGCCTTCAGCGCAACTTAACGGGCTTGTGAGCATCGGATTGCGCCTACCGCCTTGCGACGCCAAAGGATATTACACCTTGACCGGGCCAGCATCGGTTTCACTGGGGGTGCAAGGTGCTTATTGTGTTGTGGCCTCAGCGGCCAGTTTATATGTGCTTAACGCCTCGCGGCATCAGAGGTTGAGGCACGCCAAATCGGCGGTCATACTCGACGAACCCCAGTCGTGCTTAACGCCTTGCAGCATCAGAGATTAGGATACGTTTACGTCATACGTTACAAGCACCATCACTTTTGTGCTTAACGCCTTGCGGCATCAGAGGTTAGGACACGCTCCTGATAACCGTAGTCGCCGCGAATGACTGCCGTGCTTAACGCCTTGCGGCATCAGAGGTTAGGACACCATATCGCGCTTGCGCGGGTCTGTACTTCGGACTATGTGCTTAACGCCTTGCGGCATCAGAGGTTAGGACACTCGGCCCACGCTCTTCCAGCTGCTTCGGCCTCTAGAGTGCTTAACGCCTTGCGGCATCAGAGGTTAGGACACGACCGCCGCTTTTCGACTATCACCTTTCCGATGCTGTGCTTAACGCCTTGCGGCATCAGAGGTTAGGACACTGGAATGACGCAGGCGACTGGATGGTGGCGGGGAAGTGCTTAACGCCTTGCGGCATCAGAGGTTAGTACACCCGATTCCGGCGATGGTTATGGGCGGTGTGTCATGTGCTTAACGCCTTGCGGCATCAGAGGTTAGGACACGTGTATGTCTGTGTCATTTCTGTCCCCTCCCTTATTGTGCTTAACGCCTTGCGGCATCAGAGGTTAGGACACGTCCCAGTGAAC
>JAKJGK010000042.1 GCA_022704435.1 Synergistota bacterium
GGGCACAAGCTCACCGTCAAGAGCCCTGCAAGGCTGCGCAAACTGCGGAAGACGGGCTACGTCGATAGCACGAGTATCGAGGGAATGAAGAAGCTTCTGCCCTATTCCTGAGAGAAATACCATTCATTGAAAGAGGTGACATGCGATGCCCCGAGTCAAAGGCGGTAGCGCAAGCGATAGAAAGAGAAAGAAACTTTTCGCGATTACCAAGGGGTTTTGGGGACGGAAGAAGAACGTCTACAGAAGGGCCAGGGAGGCCTACCTTCACGCTCTCTCAAGGGCGTACATAGATAGAAAACGCAGGAAGAGGGACTTCCGCAGGCTGTGGATCACGAGGATCAACGCCGCCGCCAGATCGTGCGGGATGTCCTACAGCTCCTTCATGAACGGCATAAAAAAAGCCGGGATCGTGATAAACCGCAAGATGCTGTCCGACCTGGCCATCAACGACATGGCGGCGTTCACCCAGCTTGCGGCGCAGTCGAAGAGCGCACTGGGCAAGTAGCCTCGAATTTGCGGCCTCCGTCCTTGCGACGGATTATCGGTAGAAACTCCATGCGGTTCCCGCCTCTAAAAAATGGTCGCGGGAACCTGTCTTTTATTTGGAACCGATAAGATCGTGATGATATAATCCCAATTGGATCGTTTCAGCCCACGGTCTTTACGAATCAAAAGGGGGAAAACGGCGCATGACGTCAATTCAGGCGGAGTTGGGAATCATCGAACGAGATTTCACGGAGCAGGTCTCGGCCGCCTCCTCTTCGGAGGAGCTTCAGCAGGTGAAGGTAGCGTTCCTCGGAAAAAAGGGCGCCGTAACCCTGATTTTAAAGAAACTTGGCTCGCTTCCGCCTGAGACCAGGCCGGCCGCCGGACAGGCGGTCAACTCCCTGCGGGACAGGATAGAGGCCGTGATAGAGGATAAAAGAGCCAGGCTTGACGAGATCGAATCCGAGGCCGCCGAGCGCTCGTCCATGGTCGACGTGACCCTTCCGCATAGGGGCAGGAGCGGCGGGGGCGTGCACCCCGTGGCCCAGCTCACCCATGACGTGATCGAGATCCTGGCGGGCCTTGGGTTCTCGGTCGCGCTCGGGCCCGAGATAGAGGAGGACTTCTATAATTTCGAGGCTCTGAACATCCCGCAGTCGCACCCGGCTCGGGATATGCAGGACACCTTCTACTTTCCCGACGGTAGTCTCCTCAGGACCCACACCTCCCCGGTTCAGGTCCGGTCGATGCTCCGGCACGGCGCCCCGATCAGGATCGTGTGCCCCGGAAGGGTCTACCGCCGCGACAGCGATCCCACCCACTCCCCCATGTTCAACCAGCTCGAGGGCCTGCTGGTGGACAGGGACATATCCGTGGCCGACATGAAGGGCTGTTTGGAGACGCTGATGGCCGCCATATTCTCCCGGCCGCTGAAGGCCAGGTACAGGGCGAGCTACTTCCCCTTCACGGAGCCGTCGATCGAGCTCGACATAGAGTGCGTCGAATGCTCCGGGAAGAACCCAGCCTGCAGGATCTGCAAGGGCACCGGCTGGCTGGAGGTGGCCGGCATGGGGATGGTCCACCCGAATGTAATTCGGTACGGCGGCATAGACCCGTCCATCTACAACGGGTTCGCCTGGGGCATCGGACTTGACAGGATCGCCATGCTCAAGTACGGGCTCACGGATCTTCGCATACTGTTCGAGGGCAACGTGCCATATCTTCTGTCGGGGAGGAGCCTGTAATGCTGATCTCGTGGAATCTGCTCAATGAACTGCTTGAGATCCCGGCGACGCTGGAGGAGGTCGTCGAGAGGCTGACACTCACGGGCTGCGAGGTCGAGTCGGTTGACTACCCGTGCGAGCGGCTGTCGGGGGTGCTGTCGGCGCGCATAGAGGAGCTCTCCCCGCACCCGGCCAGGAAGGAACTCTTCGTGGCGACTGTGGACGACGGTGCCGGGAGAGAGCTTGTCATCACGGCCGCCCCGAACCTGTCCATCGGGGACGTGGTCCCCTGGGGCCGCCCCGGCACCGCGCTCGCGGACGGCACGGTTTTGGGGGTGCGCGATTTCGACGGGGTGAGGAGCTGCGGGATGCTCCTGTCCGCCGAGGAGTTGGGAGTCCCGGAGATCGCGGACGAATTCGGCATACTAAAGCTGCCGGCCGACACGCTGCCGGGAGAGGACGTCAAGCGTCTGCTCGGGCTCGACGACGCCGTACTGGACCTGTCAATCACCCCGAACAGGGGCGACCTGCTGAGCATGCTTGGAGTGGCCCGCGAGGTGTTCGCCCTCTTTCCGGGGGCCGTATGGAGGAAGAACCCCGCCGAGGCCAGGCCCGGCGACGGGGCCTCATGGCCAGACGACCTCGAGTTCAGGGGCATCTCCCTGGAGGACGATGGGTGTCCGCTGTACTGCATGGGCCTTGTGACCGGCCTCAAGAGAGGCCCCTCGCCGGTGAGAATAAGGGTTCTGCTCACCCTGCTGGGAATGCGCCCGATATCGGCCATGGTCGACGCGACCAACTTCGCCATGCTGATGCTCGGGCAGCCTACTCACGCGTTCGACGCCGCGTACCTGCCCGCCAGGGAGATCACCGTCAGAAGCGCCCGCCCCGGCGAGGAGATCAGGACACTGGACGGGAAGGACCACCGCCTGGAGTCCGAGGACATGCTGATAACCAGCGGAGGCGTCGCGGTTGCGATAGCCGGCGTCATGGGGGGCGAGAACAGCGAGATCCTTGATACCACGGAGAACGTCTACCTGGAGGCCGCGAACTTCGACGCTTTGAGAGTCAGCCGCAGCTCGCGCAGGATGGGCATCCCGTCCGAGGCCTCGTACCGCTTCTCGCGCATTGTGGACGCTAGGATAGCCGAGACGACACTCGAGTACATCTTCTCGCTGCTGGAGGAGTGGGGCGTCGCCAGGGCCGGCTACAGGGTGCTCTCCGCCTCGAACCTTTTCCTGGAGAATAGAGTGGTGGCCCTGACGCGGACCAAACTGAAACGAATCCTTCTGACGGACGACATCGAGGACGCCTCCGCAATACTGTCGCGCCTCGGCCTGACTGAGGTCGCGTCCTCCGAGGACGCCAAATCCTTCTCGATACCCTCATGGCGCCCGGATATATCGATCGAGGAGGACCTCATAGAAGAGGTGGGGAGGATCCGAGGGTACAACGAGACCCTCCCGTCGCGCCTGCCCGGGAGCCTGCACGAGCACGGGGATATCGGCCGCACCACGAGGCTGAAGAGGGATATCCGCGGCGCTCTCATCTCGAGGGGCTACGTCGAGCTCGTCAACTACAGCTTCCTGTCGCCGTCGTTCGTCGAACTGCTGCGCCTTCCCGGCGACGACCAAAGGGCGAGGCCTCTGCAGCTTGCCAACCCCCTGAGCGCGGAGCAGTCCATGATGCGCACGACGCTCCTGCCGGGCCTTCTGCGCTCGGTCGGACTGGCGGTTGCGTCCGGGTGGAAGGACCCCGTGAGGGTTTTCGAGCTAGGCAGGGTCTTCCTTCCCCTCGAAGAGGGGCACGAGGAGGTGGAGAGGGTATGCGGACTGGCGTACGGCGGCAGAGATCCACGTCTCCCGCACGGTCCCTCGGATGCGGATGATCTGTTCACCCTGAAGGGGGACATCCAGTCCCTGGCGGAGGCCCACGGCGTCAGGATTGAATACGCACAGGGGGAGGAGCCCTTCGGACACAGGGGGCAGACGGCGAGGCTGCTGTGCGGAGGGAAGCCGGCGGGCTACCTTCTTCGCCTTAAACCCTCGATAGAGAGGGAGCTGGACTGTTCGCCGCTGTTTGCCTTCGAGCTGGACCTCGCTCCTTTCGAGGACCCGGAGCCCCTTCGCTTCCGCGAGCCCGACCCGTTCCCGCCGGTGTACAGGGATATCTCCATGTTCGTGCCCGTGGAAGTCTCGGCCGGCGAGGTCGCCGACAGGATCAGGCGCCTGGGCGGCTCGATGCTCAGGGAGGTAGGGCTGTTCGACGTCTACTCGGGCAAGGGAGCCCCGGAGGGGAAGCGCGGACTGGCCTTCTCACTGGCCTACAGGCTTTGCGACCGCACGCTCACGGACGAAGAGGTCGACTCGGTCAACGCGGCTGTGCGCAAGGGCCTGGCTGCCTCCGGCTGCGAACTCAGGTAGGAGGTGCGCCATGACAGGGATCGCCGACATAGAAAGACTGGTCGACAGGCTGTGCACCACCCTGAAGTCGATCCGCGCCGAGCGCGACCAGCTCAGACAGGAGCTCGACGGACTGAGGGGAAAGTTCGCGGAGAAGGATCTTGAGTTGATCCGCGCCGCTAAAGAGAGCCAGAGATCCCTGGAGGTCATGGAACGCGAGAAGATGGCCATCCGCAGGGAGAAGGAGCAGATAGAGGGGCAGCTGAAGTCGATTTATGAAAGGATCTCGACGCTGATGCCGGAGCTGTCGGAAGGGGTGGCGCCGCAAGCGCCGGAGAGAGGCGTGAAGGGGTGACGCCGTCCTTGCACGATGTCACGATAAAAGTCGGAAGAAGCGTCTATAACATCAAGACTACCCTCGATGACGCCAGCCTGGCGAGGGTAGTCGGAATGATGTCCGAGATTTCCGCTGGATTCGAACGCGCGCCCGACCAGGAGAGGACGCTGTTGTTGCTCTGCCTGCAGCTTGGCTGGGCTCTAGAGAAGATACGCTCAAGGCTGGAATCCGTTTCGGAGGAGTTTGAGGAAAAATGAACGCTGCCCAGATATTCGATATTGCCATCCTGCTGCTCATCCTGACTCTTGTCGTCCGAGGGGTTTTTCGCGGCCTCTCCGGGGAGTTCTTCTCCCTGCTGGGGACGGTGGGAGGCATCATCCTGGCCTGGAAGTACTCCGACCCGCTGGCCGACTGGCTCGCCACCTTCTGGCCGCAGGGAGGGGCAGCCCTGCTAGGGATCTCGGCGATGGCCATCATCTACATAGCCTCCGTGGTCGGCGCCGCCATCATGTGCCAGATGGTGCGGGCCTTTTTAAAGTTCACCTCTCTCGCCTTCGCCGACAGGGTGCTGGGCGCCTTCGCCGGCCTGCTCAAGGGTGCCGCCCTGGTCATGTTTCTCTACGTCGGCATAACGACCTACTCCCCGATTCTCCCATCCGAGTGGATGGAGGGCAGCGTGGTGATGAGGAGCGCGCACGCCCTGTGGCCGTCCGTGCAGTCAAAGATGAGGGACTGGGGGATCTTTCCGGAGGACTTCTCCCTGCCCGAGCTCGACCTGCCCTCACTTCTCTCCGGCGGCGGAGATACAGACTGAGGCGCTCGTGAATGGAGATCTCGGAAGACGTCTCACGAATACTCGAGATACCCAAGATACTGAAGGTCTACTCGTCGCACGTACGCAGCGAACTGGGCCAGTACGCCCTTGACAGGCTCAAGCCCCAATCGAGCCTGGCCGCGCTCCTGGACAGGCACGAGCTGTTCCGCGCCTACATGGAGTTCCAGGACAGGGGGGGTGTCTGGCCATGGAGTCACAAGGTCTGCCTCGTCACGGGGATGCTCTGTGACGCAAAGCGCTCCGGTATGCTGTCAGGGATGGAGCTCCTCTCCGTGTCCAGACTTCTGACGCTCGCAGGGGCCACCAGAGAGGTCCTGGCCGAGTCGCGAGCCGATTACCCGGCTTTCGACGCCCTTTACAGGCGCATCAGGGACTTCTCGTCGGAGCTGCAGGCCCTCGGCGTCCTGGACGACAACGGAGAGCTATTCGACACGGCAACCCCCGAGCTGGCCCGCATTCGCCAGGACGTGGAGTCCCTGCGGGCACGCCTGCGCCGCGCCGCGCAGTCCCTACTGGAGTCCTCGTCAATAGCCCAGATGCTGCAGAGCAGGACTCCCGCCTACAGGGACAACCGCTTCGTCTTCCTCGTCCGGCAGGATTGCGTCAACCGCTTTCCGGGGATCGTGGTAGACAGGTCCGGCTCCGGCAGCTCGGTCTACATGGAGCCCATCGAGCTCGCCCCCCTGGACAATGCGCTCGCGGTCCGCCTGCGCGACCAGAAGGACGAGGAGAGCCGGATACTCCGACGACTCACCGCGACTGTCCTGTCGCGCGAGAAGCCCTTGCTGGAGGCGCAGGATGTCCTCGCCGAGCTCGACCTTTTCTTCGGTGCCGCCGAAGTGATGAACAGGCTGAGGTGGAAGCTCCCGCAGGTGGAGGAGAAGACCCTGTTCAACCTGCACGGAGCGAGGCACCCCCTGCTGGGCGAGGAAGCCGTCCCGGTGAACGTAAGGTGCGGGGAGGGCTTCAGAAGCCTGGTGATCACCGGCCCCAACACCGGCGGAAAGACCGTGGTCCTGAAGACGGCCGGGGTGTGCGTGTTCCTCGCCTGGTGCGGCCTACCGATACCGGCTGAGGAGGGATCCCGGGTCGGGAACATCGGGGGCATATTCGCCGACATAGGGGACGAGCAGAGCATAGAGCAGAGCCTGTCGACCTTCAGCGCCCACGTCAAGGGGATCATCTCGATCCTTGAGCGGGCGGACAGAACATCCCTGGTGCTTCTGGACGAGCTCGGAGCGGGTACCGACCCGCAGGAGGGGGCCGCCCTCGGGATAGCCCTGCTCGACACCCTCACCAGGGAGAAGGGGCTGACCCTGGCCACCACCCACCACAACCCGGTCAAGCAGTACGCCCTCACCGCTCCCGGAGTCGAGACCGCGAGCATGGAGTTCGACTCGGAGACACTGTCCCCCACCTACAGGCTGCTGCTCGGCGTTCCGGGGAAGAGCAACGCCCTCCTGATCGCGGGTCGCTACGGAATGCCGAAGCCGGTGCTTGAAAGGGCGCGAAGGGCTCTGAGCGAACGGGAGGTTCCGGTGGAGGAGCTGATAAGCGAGCTGAACGAAAAGAAGGCATGGCTCGACAGGGAGGAGCTTGAACTTCGCTCGCTGCGCGGGACGCTGGAGGCGGAGAGAAAAATTCTGAGGGAGCGCCTGCACGAGATGGAGTCCCGGAAGGACCGGATCCTGTCCGAGGCCGAGAGGCGGGCCGACGCTATACTTCTCCGCGCCGAGGAGTCCGGCAAGGAGCTGATAAGGAGCCTGGGCGAGGCGTCGAAGCCCGAGGCGCACAGGCAGATGGCGAGGTCGGCGGAGAAGATTCGAAAGGAACGAAGGTCCCTGGAGCAGAGCCAGGAGAGAAGGGCCTTGAAGGAGGCCGTCCGCGAGGCGTTCTCGCCGGTCGCCGGGTCGGTGGCCCAGATAGCGGGGACGGACTACGTGGGGGTCGTCGAGAAGATCGCGGGGGGCAAGGCCATCCTGCGGGTCGGAGCGATGAAGATGGACGTGGACGCGAGAAAGCTGGTCAGGACCGACAAGAAGCCCAGGGGGGCGACAATTCCACAGGATGCGTCTGCGAACTTATCGGTGGCGGAGACCGTGCCCTCCTCCATCGCGGTGAGGGGGATGAACGTGCAGGAGGCCATTCCCCTGGTCGAGCGCTACCTTGATCGCGCCATGAGGGCCGGCCACACGAGCGTAGTAGTGATCCACGGCCGGGGGGAGGGAATCCTGCGCCGCGAGGTCCACGCCCTCTGCGCCTCGCTGAAATACGTGGACTCCTATAGGCTCGGCGAGATGGGGGAGGGAGGGTTCGGCGTCACGATAGTCACCTTCTCCCGTGGCAACCGGGGGCGGCCCGTGTTATAATAATGCTTGCATCGCGGCAATGCGCGAGCGACCGCCTGCGGGGAATCCAGTCCCGTGCGGCGGAGGCCTCCGAATCCTGTCAGGCCCGGAAGGGAGCAGCAGTAAGGGGAATCCTCCGGGCGCCACGGGGAAGCTGGGTTTCCCGCAGGCGGCCGCTCTGTCTGAATCGAGTTTGTCACTCCTCGTCGTCGGGCTGGCCGCCCTTCGAAGGGGATAGTTCGATCAGGGCCTCCACGAGCTTCTCGAGGTTGTCGAAGTCGGGAGATTGAGCCTCGTGGACGCACTTTTGCAGGTAGTTCTTCAGAATCTCGATGCAGGCCTTCTGCATGGCCTTCCTGGCGGCGGATAGCTGCAACAGGATGTCGTAGCACTGTTTTTCCTCGATGATCATGCGTTGTATGCCACGCAGCTGCCCCTCGACGCGACGGAGGCGGTTCAACAGCGCCTTCTTCTCCTTGGGCAGGTTGTCGAGTTTTTCGATCAGAGAGTCCTTTGACATTGCCAGTCTACCCCCAATTCTTTTCACTGTGATTCCCATACAGGGTATATTACTTCAATAGAAGTTGATGGTCAACCGGCATTTATGTTATAATCACACGTCCTCATCACACACACGGCCTGACGGGCCGGGGGGTGCCCCACTCGGGGGCTCCCGGCTTGAAAGATGGTCGTGGAGGGAAAACCATCAGTATACAGGAGGGGTTATTTTGGCAGTCGTCAGTATGAAGCAACTTTTGGAGTGCGGAGTCCACTTCGGACACCAGACCCGTCGTTGGAATCCCAAGATGAAGCCGTATATCTTCACGGAGCGCAACGGCGTCTACATCATCGACCTTCAGAAGACAGTCCGCGGCCTTGAGAAGGCCTACGACTACGTCAGGGAGGTAGCAAGAAACAACGGTACGCTTCTGTTCGTGGGCACCAAGCGCCAGGCCCAGGATACCATCAAGGACGAGGCCGAGCGTTGCGGGCAGTTCTACATAAACCAGCGCTGGCTCGGAGGCCTTCTGACGAACTTCGCCACCATACGCAAGCGCGTCGCCAGGATGGTGGAGCTGCGCAGGATGGAGGACGAGTCCGCCTGGGGCGACCTTCCGAAAAAAGAGATAATAATCCTTCGCAAAGAGCTGGCCAAGCTCGAGAAAAACCTCAAGGGAATAACGAACATGAAGAACATCCCGGATGCTGTCTTCCTCATCGATCCGAGGAGGGAGGAGAACGCCGTCCTCGAGGTCAGGAAGCTGGGCGTCCCCGTGATTGCGATCGTGGACACTAACTGCGACCCCGAGGTCATCGACTTTCCCATCCCCGGGAACGACGACGCCATCCGCGCCATAAAGCTCGTCGCCGGACTCATGGCCAACGCCTTCATCGAGGGCAAGCAGGGCGAGGACGCGGCGATCCTCGAAAAGGCGGAGGCTGGCGATGATGCCGAGCCGGAAGTCAGCCTCATCGACAAAAAGGAGCGCCTGCACGAGGCATACGACAGCCCCGACGAAGAGGATTAAAACGGCGCGACTTTGTCGGAATGATTTTTCTTACTGAACAGGAGGCTAGCATGTTATGGAAATAAGCGCAAGCATTGTAAAGGAGCTCCGCGAGCGGACGGGCGCCGGAATGATGGACTGCAAGAACGCCCTGGTCGAGAATGCGGGAAACATCGAGAAGGCCATCGACTATCTCCGCGAGAAGGGGCTTGCGAAGGCGGCGAAGAAGGCATCCCGGACCGCCGCGGACGGGAGGATTTTCTCCTACATACACACCAACGGCAAGCTCGGGACGATAATCGAGCTCAACTGCGAGACGGATTTCGTCGCGAAGACCGACGAGTTCCAGGAGCTGGGGCACGAACTCTGCATGCACATAGCCGCTGCCGCCCCGCAGTTCCTTACCCCCGAGGAGGTCACCTCGGACGTCTTGGAAAGGGAGCGCGAGATCTACAGGCAGCAGGCCCTGGAGGAGGGCAAGCCGGCGAACATCGTGGACAAGATTGCCGACGGAAAGATAAACAAGTTCTACGAGATCAACTGCCTGCTCGAGCAGGCATGGATACGCGACGGCGATAAAAAGATCAAGGATCTCATCGTCGAGGTGATAGCAAAGCTCGGCGAGAACATCGTGGTCAGGCGCTTCTCTCGATTCTCCATAGGGGAGTAGAATTTCTCGAAATAACGGCGGGGCCCAGGGCCTCGCCTTTTTCATGCCCGAAAACCCGGAAAGGAGCGGGAAAATTTGAAATACAAACGAATCCTATTGAAACTCTCCGGAGAAGTACTTGCAGGCGACCAGGCGTTCGGCTTCGACCTGGATGCCGTCCGAAGAATCGGCACGGAGATTGTCGAGGTGGCGCGGGCCGGGGTGCAGATCGCCATGGTCGTCGGGGGAGGTAACATGCTGAGGGGGAGGGACCTCGAGGCCCTCGGGGTGGAACGTTCCCAGGCGGATTACATGGGCATGCTGGCCACTGTCATGAACGCCCTCTGCCTGCAGGACGTGCTCGAGAAGTGCGGGGTCCCGACCAGGGTGCAGACCGCGATCGAGATGAGGCAGATGGCCGAGCCCTACATCCGCCGCCGGGCGCTTCGGCACCTCGAGAAGGGGCGGATCGTGATCTTCGCCGCCGGCACCGGGTCGCCATACTTTTCAACCGACACGGCGGCGGCCCTGAGGGCGGCGGAGACCGGCGCCGACTGCCTATTGAAAGCGACCAAGGTAGATGGTATATATAGTGCGGATCCTAGGAAGCATCCGGAGGCGGTACTGTTGCACCGCCTCACCTACATGGAGGCCCTGGGACGCAGGCTGGAGGTCATGGATGCGGCGGCCTTCTCGCTGTGCATGGAGAACTCGATCCCCATCGTCGTCATGAACATGCTCAAGAAGGGCAACCTGAAGGATTTTCTGGTTTTGGACAAGGATATCGGCACAGTAGTCTCCGAGTGACCCCGCCTGCGCGGGGAAATACCCTGGATTGAAGGAGGATACCGTAATGCCTAGGACCGAGCTTAAAGAGATGAGAGAGAGAATGGAGAGGGTAATCGAGCACCTCGACACCGAATTCCTGGCCATAAGGACGGGCCGGGCGCACCCCGGACTGGTCAGCGACATCAAGGTGGACTATTACGGGACGCCCACCCCGATTAAACAGGTCGCGACGATATCGATCCCGGAGGGACGCCAGATCGCGATCGCCCCGTTCGATCGCAGCACGCTCAAGATGGTCGAGAAGGCCATACTGGCCTCGTCCCTGGGGGTGACCCCGCAGAGCGACGGGGAGATCATCCGGGTCAACCTGCCCGAGCTCACCAGGGACAGGAGGGTCGAGCTCACGAAGCTCGTTGGCAAGTATGCCGAGGAGGGAAGGGTGGCCCTGAGAAACATCCGCAGGGATTCCAACGAGGTCCTGAAGAAGAAGGAGAAGGGCTCCGAGATCAGCGAGGACGACCTCAAAAAATTCACCAAGGAAGTGCAGGATATAACCGACGAGTTCATTAAGAGGGTCGACGAGGTCCTCAAGGTCAAGGAGAAGGAGATAATGGAGGAGTAGGCCGAGCCTCGGCCTGGACGGCATGGAGGTGTACAGGATGACTCTCCCGAAGGTCTACGTCACGCGAAGGATCCAGGATTCCGGCATGAAACTGCTGGATGGCAGGGTGGAGTACGAGGTGTGGGAGGAGGACCGCCCGGTCGAAAGGAGCGAGCTGCTGCGGAAGGCCGCGGCCGCGGACGGCCTGCTCGCGACCCTGTCGGACAGGATAGACGACGAGCTCCTCTCGCTCTGCCCCGGATTGAAGGTGGTCAGCAACTACGCGGTCGGCTACGACAACATCGACGTGCGGGCCGCGACCGACAGGGGCGTGGTCGTGACCAACACGCCGGACGTGCTCACCGCCGCCACGGCGGACATAGCCTTCACCCTCATGCTTGCGAGCGCGCGCAGGCTGGTCGAGGGGAACGAGTTCCTGAGGTCGGGAGAGTGGGTGACCTGGCAGCCGAACCTGCTTCTCGGCGCCGACGTGTCCGGAGCCGTCCTCGGAATATACGGCATGGGCAAGATCGGTCAGGCTGTGGCTCGGAGGGCCAGGGGGTTCGACATGGAGATCCTGTATGTCAACCGCTCCCCGAGGGAGGAGGCGGAGCGGGAGCTCGGCGCCAGGAGGGTCGCGTTCGAGGAGCTTCTCGCGAGGAGCGACTTCATCTCGATTCACTGTCCGCTCAGCGACGAGACCCGCGGACTGTTCAACGAGAGTACCCTGCGCTCCATGAAAAAGACCGCATACCTGATAAACACGTCGCGCGGCCCGGTAGTGGACCAGCGGGCCCTGTACCGGGCCTGCTCCGAGGGGTGGATAGCCGGCGCAGGCCTCGACGTGTTCGACATCGAGCCGGTGCCGCTGGACGAGCCGCTGCTGACCCTGAAGAACGTCACGACCATACCGCACCTCGGCAGCGCCACTGTAAGGACCAGGGAGTCCATGGCGAGGCTGGCCGTCGAGAACCTGCTCGCGGCGCTGGAGGGGCGGAGACCCTCGGCGGTGGTGAACCCGGAGGTCCTGGACGGAAGATAGTAAAAAAGGGGGGGCCTTTCGAGGCCCCCCCTTTTCACTGCGTCAGTCGATCTCTTCGAGGAACTCCCTGAGTCGGCGCATGCCCTCGCGAATCTCCTCCTCGGAGTTCGCGTAGGAGACGCGCACGTTGCCGCCCGCCATGAACGCGCTTCCCGGGACGAGCGCCACGTACTTGGAGTCGAGCAGTATCCTGCAGAAGGCCGCGTCGTCGACTATGATCTCGCCTCTCCACGACCTCCCTATCAGCCCCTCCACGTTGAACCAGACGTAGAAGGCCCCGTTGGGCTCGGTGAAGGTTACTCCGGGCATCTCCCTCATCAGGTCGACTATGAGGTCGCGTCTGCGGCTGAAGGCGCCGTGCATGGCGACCACGTCCGCCTCCGCCTCCCTCAGCGCGCCGAGGGAGGCCCACTGGGCGACGGAGCAGGCGTTGGACGTGAT
This sequence comes from Synergistota bacterium, assembly GCA_022704435.1. Lineage (GTDB taxonomy): Bacteria > Synergistota > Synergistia > Synergistales > Aminobacteriaceae > JAAYLU01. The sequence continues at coordinate 12,662 of JAKJGK010000042.1, forward strand.
ATGCCCCTGCAGGTCGTTCAGGTAGCCCATTATGCCGGACGGGCCGAGCGCGTAGCCAATCCGCCAGCCCGTCATGGCGAACGCCTTGCTGACCCCGTTGATTATGATCGTGCGGTCCCGCGCCTCCGGGACCAGGTTCAGGACCTGGTGGTGGACCGAGTCGCCGTAGACCAGTCTCTCGTATATCTCGTCGAAGAGTATTGTTATGTCCCGCTCCACGGCGAGCTTCGCCAGAGACGCGAGAGAATCCCTGTCGTACACCGCGCCGGTGGGGTTGTTCGGCGTGTTGATTATCATCGCCCTGGTCCTGTTCGTGACCGCCCTCCTGGCATCCTCGATCCGCGGTATGAACGAGTTGTTCGAAGTGTCGACCAGGACGGCCTTGCCGTCGAAGAAGCGGATCTGCTCGACGTAGCTCACCCAGGCCGGGGTGAAGACAATCACCTCGTCGCCGGGATCGATCAGGCAGCCCAGCGCCTCGTACAGCAGGGGTTTCGCCCCGGCCCCGATCACCACGTCCGCGGGCTTGTACTCCAGGCCGAATCTATCCTTGTAGTAGGCGCAGACCGCCTCCCTGAGCTCGGGTATTCCCGCGCCAGGGGTGTAGTGAGTCTGGCCGCCTCGCATCGCCTCCTCCGCATACCTGATGGCGGAGGGCGGAGAGTTGAAATCGGGCTCCCCCGCGCCGAAAGATACGACCGGTTTCCCCTCCCGCTTCAGGCTCTTAGCCTTGGCGGAGACCGCGAGAGTCGCGGAGGGCTCCATGTTTCGGGCCCTGGCCGACACATGCATGAACATCGCCTCCTTGCCCGCGCCGCGGGCCTGCGGTTTTTTTATCGTGCCGGGTTTTCTTGCCCTTCCCTTTCCCGGGTGCTAGAATAATATCACACTACGAGTCTGATTGGAGGGGGTAGCATGGACATACGTTTCGTGACCCGCGGAGTCGACATGAAGGATGATCTGAAGGACTACATGGAGAGCAAGATGTCCAAGCTGGAGAGGTTTTTCAACCGCATCATAGACAGCCAGATCGTCGTCAGTTTCGGGCGGGGCCTGTACACCGTGGAAATCACCTCCAACGCGAACGGGGTAATCATGAGGGGGCAGGAGAATGACTCGGACATGAGGAAGGCCTTCGACCAGGCGCTCAAGAACCTTGAGCGCCAGATCAAGAGGCACAAGAGCTACCTCAAGGACAGGGCGCAGCTCAAGACCCACGACGTCTCCTTCGAGATCACGGCGGTGGAGCCCGAGCTCCCCATTCCGCCGGTGGAGGACATAGTCAGGGTCAAGCGCTTCCCGCTCCGGCCGATGAGCGCGAAGGAGGCCACCATGCAGATGGAGCTCCTGGGACACGAGTTCTTCCTGTTCAAGAACGCGGAGTACGGCGGAGTAAACGTCGTCTACAAGAGAAAAGACGGGGGTTACGGGCTCCTCGAGCCCACGGAGTGAGGCGGCGGATGCGGTTCCTCGCGGCCCTCGTTTCGAACAGTACGAAAGGGACCCGAAAGGGTCCTTTTCTCACTGGAAGAGGGGATCGGTGATGCACGAGCTGTCGCTGGCCGACGCAATCGTGTCGGCGCTCGTCAAGAAGTGCGAGGAGGAGGGGTGGGGAGCGGTGAGGGTGGTGAACCTCCGCGTCGGCGCCCTTCGCCAGGTCTTCCCCGAGATGCTCCGGTTCGCCTTCGAGACCCTGGTGAAGGACACCCCCCTCTCGGGGGCGGCCCTTGAGATAGAGGAGGTCCCCCTCTCCTGGAGGTGCGGGGAGTGCGGTTCTGTCTGGGCCGAGGAGACCGGGGTCTGCCCGCTGTGCGGCTCCTTCAGGCGCGAGACCGTCTCCGGCATGGAGCTTGAAATTCAATCGGTGGAGGTAGAGGCGCCGTGAACAGGATAATCACACTTCAACAGTCGGTAATGGCCGAGGACGAGAAATTCGCGTCATCCATCAGGGAGAGGAATGCCCGTATGGGGCTTCTCATGGTGAATATCATAGGCTCGCCCGGCAGCGGCAAGACCACCCTGCTCGAAAGGACCGCGCTGAATGCGGGCCTTGCCATGGCCGTGATCGAGGGGGATCTGGCCACCGACAGGGATGCCGAGCGGATGGCGCGCCTGGACGTCCCCGTGGTGCAGATAAACACCAGGGGCGGCTGCCACCTGGAGGCCAACGTGGTGGAGAGGGCGATGGATTCGCTCCCGCTGGACACCTTGGACGTGCTGTTCGTCGAGAACGTGGGCAACCTCGTCTGTCCGGCGGAGTTCGACCTGGGAGAGGACTTCAAGGTAGCTGTCCTGAGCGCTCCGGAGGGGGCGGACAAGCCGCTGAAGTACCCCTTCCTGTTCGCCTCGGCCAAGGCCGTGCTGCTGACGAAGACGGACCTGCTGCCCCATCTCTCGTTCGACACGGGCATGTTCGACGCCGACGTCGAGAGGTTGAACCCCGGCGTCCCGGTGTTCAGGACGGACTCGATATCCGGGGCCGGGATAGCCGAATGGGTGGACTTCATCAGGTTCAAGGCCAGGGAGAAGAGGGCGAATGTACGCTGAAGGAGAGGGCGCTGCCCCGGTCCTTCCGGAGGAGCGGGAGATACTGGAGAAGCTGAACCCGCGCCAGAGGGAGGCGGTCAGCTACTGCGACGGTCCCCTGCTGGTCCTCGCGGGCGCGGGGAGCGGCAAGACGAGGGTCCTGGCTCACAAGATCGCGTACCTCGTAGCCTCCGGCAGGGCCAGGCCGTGGGACTTCCTCGCCGTCACCTTCACCAACAAGGCCGCCAACGAGATGAAGGAGCGCGTGAAGGGCCTCCTTCCCGGGCGCGGCGGCGATATGCAGGTCTCCACCTTTCACTCCTTCGGCCTGCGCTTCCTGTTCCGCAACCGCTCCCTTCTGCCTCTGGCGGGCCTGCAGGAGGGTTTCGCGGTCTTCGACCGCAACGACTGCCGCTCTCTCGTCAGGGAGATCGTGGAGAACCTCGGCCTGGACTCGAAGCAGTTCGAGGCACCCTCGGTCCTGGAGAGGATCTCGACAGTAAAGAACGAGAACCGGGCTGACTCCCCCCTCCTGGAGGGGGTCTACGGCGACATCTTCGCGGCCTACGGCAAGGAGCTCAGGAGGCAGAACGCCGTGGACTTCGACGACCTGCTGCTCCTCCCCCTGGAGATGCTCTCCCGCGACGAGGAGCTCAGGAGGAGGGAGCGGGATCGCCTGTCGTGGATCCTTGTGGACGAGTACCAGGACGTCAACCGCCCCCAGTACCTGCTCCTTCGCAGGCTCGTCGGGGAGGGGAACCGCATCATGGTCGTGGGCGACCCGGACCAGTCCATCTACGGCTGGCGAGGGGCCGACATGGGCATGATACTGAACTTCGAGAAGGACTTCCCGTCCGCCAGGGTGGTGGTGCTGGACCAGAACTACCGGTCGTCCGGCAACATACTGGGGGGCGCCAACGCGCTTATACGCGGCAACTCGACGCGCCGCAAGAAGGACCTTTGGACCGCCCGCAACATGGGGGAGAAGATCTACGCCATGTACGGCAGGAGCGAGTACGAGGAGGCGGACTTCCTGGCAGGGGAGATACGCCGCCTGCACGACCGCGAGGGGTACGGATACGGAGACATCGCGGTGCTCTACAGGATAAACGCGATGAGCCGAGTTTACGAGCAGAAGTTCCTCGAGGGCAGGCTCCCCTACCGTGTGGTGAGGGGGACGGCCTTCTACGAGCGCAAGGAGGTCAAGGACGTCCTCTCCTTCCTAAGGGCGGCGGTAAACCCGTCCGACAGGGTCTCCCTCTCCCGCATCGCCAATATCCCGGCTCGCGGGCTGGGGAAGAAGTCTCTCGAGAAGGTCCAAGCCGTCATCGACTCGTCCGCCGGGCTCCCCCCGGAGGAGTTCTGGAGCCGGGCGGCCTCCGACAAATCAATACCGGGCAAGGCGGGGGAGGGCTTCAGGCAGCTCGCCGGCCACATGACGCGGATCCTGCAGAAGTCCGAGGATCTCAACGACGTGCTGATCTACATACTCGACGTCGTCGGGTACGAGGAGGAGCTGCGAAGGGGCGACCCGGAGGGGTGGGAGGAGCGGGCGGAGAACATCCGCGAGCTGAGGTCGATAGTCCCGACCGGAGGGAGCCTGTCGGAGATGCTGGCGGAGGCGGCCCTCTTCACCGACCTCGAGGCGGTCAACTTCGGGGACGGGGCCGCGGTGAACCTGCTCACCATGCACGCGGCGAAGGGGCTGGAGTTTCCGGTGGTCTTCCTGGTCGGCATGGAGGAGGCGGTGTTCCCTCACTTCAAGTGTCTCGAGGACCGGGAGAGCATGGAGGAGGAGCGTAGGCTGTGCTACGTCGGCATGACCAGGGCAGAGGAGCGCCTGTACCTGTCGGGGGCTCGCTCTCGAAGGCTGTTCGGAACGACCTTCAGGAACGGCCTGTCGCGCTTCCTGTGGGAGGTCCCGGACAAGTTCAAGACGGTCGACGACAGGGGCGAGGAGGAGAGGCCTCATGCTGGTTTCGGCGGTAACAGGAGACGTTGGGGCTGGTAAATCGACACTGACGGCCTGCTGGAGGCGGGCCGGGGCGTCGGTCATCGATGCGGACGCCATAGTGCGCGAGGCCTGGCGCCGCCCGGAGATCGTCTCCGGCGCCGTATCCCTGTGGGGGGAGGGCATCCTGGACGAAAGAGGCGCCGTGCTGCCGGGAAGGGTCGCGGACAGGGCGTTCGTCGACGCCGTCGAATACCGCCGCCTGTGCGACCTGGTGCACCCGGCGGTCATGGACGAGATGGAGAGGATGGCGGCCGCCCTGGATGGATGGGTGGTGGCCGAGATCCCCCTGCTGTTCG
>JAKJGK010000157.1 GCA_022704435.1 Synergistota bacterium
CGGGTCGGCCACTCCGCCGATACCTTCGAAGTTGCTGAGCATCTCGTCGTTCATGCCGTAGGAGGGGAATGGCCACGAGGCTCTCTTCGACAGCAGGATGAAGCGGTTCTTCTGCAGCGCCTCCCTCTGCGCCTTCGTCAGCTTGCCCACCATCTCCTCGACCTGCCTGAGGTTGATCGCCTTCTCAAGCGGGAAGGCGGAGTCGCTGAACGCGGGCTTGGCGGTCAGCTTAACCTTCGCCGGGACGCTGGAGAAGTCCTTCAGCTCCACCTCGGAGAGCGCGATCTTCTTCGGCGCGGCGGCGCACTCCTGCGGGAACGCGGCGAAGAGCACGAGCATGCTCGCGAGCACGACCGCGCGGATCGCCCGCCCCGCGAACTTTGGCGACGACTTCCGTCTCATACAAATCCCTCCTCGTTATGCCTGGACTGGACGGGGGTGCGGCGCTCGGGACGCGCGCGTCCCCTGGATGCGCCATAGACGCTCGCGGCTCTTCGCTGCGCCATAGACGCGCTCGCCCCCTCCGTTCGATGATCGCATTGTATCACAGAAGCAGCGCGTCGTACTCTGTTCGTCAGAAAAGTGCGAAAGCCCTCCGCAGGCCGTATAATGGTGCGAGCAAAGGGAGGGGATGCGGATGGAGAAGACGGGATACGTCCAGGTGTACACGGGCAACGGAAAGGGCAAGACCACGGCCGCGCTCGGCCTGATCCTGCGGGCCGCGGGAGCCGGGATGAGGGCGCTGCTGGTGCAGTTTCTGAAAAATCCGGACTACAGCGAGCACAGGGCGCTGAAGTCCCTTGGGGATCTGGTGACGATCCGAACCTTCGGCGGGGACAGGAGAATAGGCTCGCCCGTCACCGACGAGGACAGGCGGAAGGCCGCGGAGGGGCTCGAATTCCTGCGGTCGGCTCTGGCCTCGGGGGATTACGACCTCGTGGTGGCGGACGAGATAAACGTGGCTGCGATGATCGGCGTGCTCTCCGAGGAGGACGTGCTCGCCCTGATCGACGCTCGCCCGTCCGGGGTGGAGCTCGTGCTCACGGGCAGGGGCGCGACCGAGGCCGTGACCGGGCGCGCCGACCTGGTGACCGAGATGAGGGAGGTTCGGCACTACTTCTCCGCCGGCGTGCAGGCCCGAAGGGGGATAGAGAAGTGAGCTTCCCGCGCCTCGTGATAGCCGGGACGTGCAGCGGCTCGGGGAAGACCGTCTTCACCGCCGGGCTGCTGGACCTGCTGCGCTCGAGGGGGATGGCCGTGCAGCCGTTCAAGGCCGGGCAGGACTTCATCGACCCGGCCTACCACACGCTGGCTGCGCGGCGTCCCTGCCGCAACCTGGACACCATGATGCTCTCCGGCGACGGAGTTCGCGAGCTGTTCGCGCGGGCCGCGACCGGGGCGGATCTCTCCGTGATCGAGGGGGTGATGGGGCTGTACGACGGCGCGGCCCCTCCGAACGAACGCGGAAGCACCGCGGACCTGGCCAGGGAGCTGGACGCGCCGGTGGTGCTGATGGTGAACGGGCGCGGCATGGGACGGAGCGCGGCGGCGGTCGTGCTCGGCTTCGCGGATTTCGACCCCGAAGTGCGTCTCTACGGCGTGATACTGAACGGCCTCGGCTCGGAGGGGCACTACCGTCTGTTGAAACACGTCATAGAGGAGGACGTCGGCATCGATGTGCTGGGCTGGCTTCCTCAGGACGCCGGAATAGTCGTGCCGGAGCGCCGCATGGGGCTCGCCCTTCCCGACGAGTCGCAGGGCGGCGACAGATTGATAACGGCTTCGGCAAACCTTATCGCGAAGCACGTGGACGTTGAGGCTCTGCTCAAGGTCGCGCGCGAGTCGCCCTCGCTGCCGCCCTTCCGCGCCACCGTCTTCGCCGGCCCAGCGCGGGAAGTCCGGGCCGGTATCGCCATCGCAAAGGACGACGCCTTCAGCTTCTACGACCGCGACAACCTGGACATACTGGAGCATCTGGGGGCGGAGCTGGTCCCCTTCAGCCCCCTGAGCGACAGATCCCTCCCCTCCGGAGTCGGAGGGGTATACATCGGAGGCGGCATGCCAGACGAGTATGCCCAAGGGCTGGAGGACAACGCCGCGCTGAGGTCGGATCTGAGGGCGGCGGCGGACGCGGGGATGCCGGTGCTTGCCGATGGCGCCGGGCTGGTCTACCTGGTGGAGCGGCTTGTCGACGGCTCCGGGGCCGTCCACGAGATGGCCGGCGTGTTCCCCGGCACCGCGCGGTCGGAGGAGCGCCGCCAGGCCCTGGGCTACTGGGACGGGAGGTTCGAGCGCGCCGCCCTCCCCGGCGCGAAGGGGACGAAGCTTCGAGGCCGCATGTTCCACTACTTCTCCTACGACAGCGGCGGCAACGACGACCTGTTCTCCATGCGCCTAGAGAAGGGCGAGAGCACCGTCCGCGACGGGCTGGCCAGGAAGAGCGCCTTCGCGAGCTTCCTGACCGTCCACTTCGGCTCGAACCCGTCCCTGCCCGAGCGCTTCCTAGACCGCGCGGAGAAGCACAAGGGGAGAAAGTGAGGGGCCAAGTTGCCGGAGTAGTCATCCCGAGCGAACGCGAGGGATCCTGCTAGGGTCGGCCTCAAATTCAGCGGTGGCTCCCTGGCAGGGTCCCTTCGTCGCTTCGCTCCTCAGGGTAAGCGATCGACGCGAACGGAAAAAGCGCTCGTTCGGTCGCCTGCTTACCTCCTCGCTACGCTCGTTCGGGACGACAGTGCCGTTGCCGGTCGCCTGCACCCTACCTCGCCTCCACCCCGAACTCGTCCCCCGGCGCGCCGGCGCAGAAGACGAACGTTCCCTCGGGTGCCAGGAACTCTCCGTCGTCCACCACGCTGTCGTAGAGCAGAGCGGCGTCCTCGTCCGGGTCGACCACCAGGACCCGTCCCTTTTCCGGCCTGGCGAAGGTCAGTATCATCGCCTTGCCGACCCTTCTCCACTCGTTCTCGCCGTCCGGGCCGATGACGACGCTGTTGGCGCCCTCGGCGAGCTCCTTCGCCTCGTCCGCGCGGGAGAGCGTGAATAGGCCGCTCCGCGCCCTGATCTCCCCGTCCTTGCGGAAGAGCCGCAGGGCCGTCTGGTCGCGGAACGCCGTGGCAGCAATGCTCGCGTACCCGAAGTCCTCGATCATTTGCAGACCGAAGCAGAACACGTAGCCGGGCAGGTCGGGGCTTACCGAGGATCGCCCCATCAGCATGCCGCTCATGATCTGCGCCTGCGGAAGCATGTTGCGCATCATCCAGAGCACGCCGTTCATGTCTATGGAGAGCTGCTTCGGCGACTCCAGTTCCTTCAGCCTTTGATAGGCGAGGGCGTTCATGCCGTAGCCGGGGATGTTCTTGTGCATCAGGTAGACGTCGTCCCCCTCGGAGACGAAGTAGTAGGAAGTCCCCTTGTCGAAATCGCGGAACAGGCCGTCGCAGTAGGTCAGGGCGACCGTGGGAGGAAGCTGCTCCCCTTCGAGGGGCGCCGGCAGCAGATGGTGGATGTTAAGCGTTTTTTTCTCCCGGTCGAATGCCAGGCGGACCGCCCTGCTTGCGTCGGCGTAAACCCCCTCGTAAGCGAACAGATCGGAGGGTATAGGCTCCCCGTCGCACGGCTTCTCAAGGGCGGGTTTGGCCGGGAACGGCAGCCTCTTCTCCTTCATCAGGGCGTCGAGTATCGCGCGGGTGATCCCCGGGGCGTCGGTGCTGCCGGTGATGCTCGTCGCCGCTGCGATCCGCTCCGCCGGTACGACCAGCAGGTTCGTGGAGTAGAACATCGTCCCTCCGCTCTTGCCGAGCACCTGGACGCCCCTGTCGCGGTACGCCGGGATCCATGCGTAATCCCACCCGAAGGCGTCCAGCATTGGCGCGCCGTGCAGGTGCCTTGTGAAGCCGGTTGGCTGGCTCTTCAGGG
>JAKJGK010000158.1 GCA_022704435.1 Synergistota bacterium
GGGCGGAGTACGCGAAGCTGCACGGGCCGAGTGCGAGGCCGGAAACCGTGCCCAGCACCAGCGCGCCCCTGATGCCGGTGTGCTTCGTGTCGGCGCCGGACGGGCCGCGGAACCAGGGTATGTTGATCGCTCCCAGCAGGTGGAGGCCGAAGACCAGGAAGGTGGCCGCCACTATGTAGTTGGTGTACCGGTCTATCCCGCCTAGGAAGAGGCCCGCGGAGGTCAGAAGCCCCCCGAGGAAGGCGAGGTTCACGAACACCCCTACGGAGAAGGCCGCGGAGATCTTCAGCGCGGACCGAAAGTCGGGCGAGGCGGAGTTCCCGATGTACCCCACCACCAGCGGAATCGTGGCCACGCTGCACGGGCTGAGGGTCATCCCCAGAATCCCCCACGCGAACAGCGCGGCGTAGGCCAGGGATCCGCTCCCGTGGAAGATCGAGTACAGCGACGAGTAGAGCTCGCTCATCGAGGCGTCCGCTCCCCGCCCTCCAGACTGTACCCGAGCCTCTCCCACTCCTTCTCGAGGGCCTCCAGCGGCATGTAGCCTACCTTCTTCTCGAGAACCGCCCCGCCTTCGTCCAGGAATACCAGCGTGGGCACGTACCTGACCTGGTAGAACCTGGCGGCTTCGGCATTCTCGCGGACATCGATCTGCTGGACGTCTATCGCGCCGCCGTGCTTCTCATCGAATTGGGCCAAAACTTTGGCCATCTCGGCGCAGGCGGGTCAGGACGGGGACATCAGGTCGACGAGAGTCGGCTTCTTCTGCGGCTCCGAGGCGCCGGCCGAGTAAGGAAGAAGCAGGTAGACTGCCAGGATAGCGGTGAAAAACAGCACCATCTTAGATAGGTTCATCATGATCCCTCCCTAGTGTATTTTGTCAGGCTAAAACATACTGGTATTGTAGTGATTGAAGGGCGAAAGTCAAGGGGTGTCCATCGGAAATTTCCCCCTCCCAAGTAGTTTTTCGGTAGAATGGCGTAGGGGGTGTATAGCATGTTGGACTTGTGGTCCGATCCGGGAGCGGGGGAGGGGCTGGTCGCGCTGCGCCGCAGGCTTAACGCCTGCCCGGAGCTAGGCTTCGACCTTGACGAGACCGCTGCGATCGTGGAGGAGCGGCTTGCTGCGCTTGGGATTGCAAGTCGGCGCGTGGCTGGAACCGGGATTTCCGCACTCCTTCCAGGGGCGGGGAGAGGGGCGGTGCTGCTCCGTGCGGATATGGACGCCCTCCTGATTGACGGCGGGGCGAAGCACGCCTGCGGGCACGACGTGCACACGGCCTGCCTGCTGGGGGCGGCCGAGCTGTTGAGAGGGTTTGAGCTGCCCTGCGACGTGCTGCTGGTCTTTCAGCCGGCGGAGGAGACGTCGGGAGGGGCCCTGCCGATGATCGAGGAGGGGCTGCTCGACGGGCTTGACGCGAGGGCGGCGTTCGCGCTGCACTGCGATCCCTCTCTGCCCGCCGGCAGGGTGGGGGTTCACAGGGGCGTGGTCCGCGCCGCGTCGGACATGTTCGACTGCGCGATCCAGGGGAGGGGCGCGCACGGCGCCGAGCCTCACAGGGGGGATGACGTCGTCGCTATAGCCTGCAGGACTGTGGACGCTCTGATGCAGCTCGTCGGGAGGACGGTGGACCCGACTGAGCCGGCCGTGCTTTCCATCGGGTCTTTTCACGCGGGCAACGCCCGGAACGTGCTGCCGGAGCTGGCGGAGTTCTCCGGTATTCTGCGCACGCTGGACGACGATACGAGGACAAGGCTCAGGGCGAGGATCCGAAGGACGGTGATGAACATCCCGGACGTGCTGGGCGCGACCGGGGAGGTCGTATTCACCGAGGGGTACCCGTCGCTGGTTAACGACGCCGCTCTCGCGGACCTGGCCGCGGAGGTAGCTTCGGAGCTTCTGGGCGAGGTAGGGGTGGTGCGCCCGACGAGGCCGAGCATGGGGGTGGACGACTTCGCCCACTTCTCGCGCCGCATGCCCGGCTGCTACTTCATGCTCGGGGTCGGACACGGCGACGGCAGGGAGGAGGCGCCCCTGCACAGCCCGCGATTCGACCCGGACGAACGTGCCCTGGCTGCGGGAGCGGCCATCCTGGCCAGGCTGGCCGTGAGGGCGGGACAAATCTACCAGAAGTAGTCGAAAAGCTGCCCCACCGGGTAGCCCGAGACCACCGACCGGTGAAAGCGGGTGTACATGTTGCGCTTGCCGTCGACCAGGGCCTGCGGCGCGACGCCAAGGCGTATTGAAAGCGATGCCTCCATGTAGGCGGCCAGCTTGTCGCAGGCCTCGATTATTCGACCGTCGAGCGGATCGAGGTCGTCGGAGTTCTGCTCCGCCCCCAGGTCCTGCTTCAGGATAACGGGCTCCGGGGCGCCGGGCGGGCGAATCTTCCCCGCGAACTCGTCCTCCGTGAAGTAGCGGATCTCGGAGCGCCATGCCTCGGGGAGCAACGGTAGAATCCGCTCCTCCATCGACTGCTTCTCGAGCTGCTTTATCAGCTCGTCCAGGCCGGTGACGGACTTCTTCACGGGGGCCACTATATCGCGCGTCAGCACCTCCGGCAGGTCGTGAAACAGCCCGCCGAAGAAGTTGTTGTACCTCCTGCGCGGGCAAGCGCCGATCTCCAGCGAGATGAAGTAGGCCATCACGGCCACGAAGAGCAGGTGTCCCAGGACGGATGTCTGGGGGATCCGCGGCGTCTGCGCCCAGCGCTTTTGAAAGCCCAACTGGCCCACCAGCGACAGGAAGCCCCACAGCCCCATGTCGCGGTCCTGCAGATCGCGCGCCGCGAGTATCTCGTCGATGGCGCGCAGGTCGCGGTGCTCGTTCACCTGGCGCGATATCTCTGCGTTGGTCTGCTCCAGGCCGAACATGGACTTGGTCTTGCTCCAGTGGTAGACGAAGTCGAACTCCCACTTGGTGGCGAGGTAGTGGGCCGCGCGCAGGCTCTTGCGCTCCAGGGTCGCCTCCTCAGGCCCGAAGATGTAGTCGCGGAAGCGGGCCGCGAAGCCCGGCGACAGGCTCTCGAGGTCGAAGGAGAGGGCCGATGCGACCCACTCGTTGAGCTTTCGCCGCTGCTCCCCGTCCTGCATCAGTTTATGGAAGATCGGGGGCTTGATGTCGGTCAGCACCACCCGGTGCAGGAACTCGAAGATGCCCCCCTCGATAAGCGCGGTCCAGTCGAGCGCCGCGCCGCGCACCTCGGACTCGTACCGGGCGATGACCCACGCCATTATCATCTTGTGAGCCTGCTTGCCCAGCTCGGTGAACACAGCCGGGCGCGGGTGGTCGTTCCACCGCTCCATGTTGGCGGCGGAGAAGACCAGCTCTATAAGCGATCGTGTAATCAAGGCGACCCCTCCCTGCTCGCGGAATGACATCGCGATCTCGAATACTGCGGATTATAACCCCCGGACGTGAAAAATGCTGTCTCCCTTAAATATGACCCCTTCCATGTATACAAAGCGGTTCTTGACAAAACCGCACGCCTGCCTCTAACATACGCACAAGCACTCAGGGGCCAGCCCCGCGTGCCAAATTTCTCAAAGGGAGATGAAATGATGATCAGAAGTACGCGCACCAAGAAGGTTTTGAAGGTTATGCTTGCGCTCGCGCTCGTCGGCCTGTTCACGGCGCCGGCGCTGGCCAAGGACTCGCTCGTGGTAGCCAACATCTACGACGCGCGCACGCTGGACCCGATCGTCCAGAACGAAGTTGCAACCTCCGGAATGTGTCTGCACATCTACGACACGCTTATTTCCCTGGACGACGACAACAACCTGGTGCCGACTCTGGCAGAGAGCTGGGAACAGCTCGACGACGTGACCTACAAGTTTCATCTCCGCAAGGGAGTCAAGTTCCACAACGGCGATCCCTTCACTGCCGCCGACGTCAAG
>JAKJGK010000159.1 GCA_022704435.1 Synergistota bacterium
GCTCCGCCGGTACGACCAGCAGGTTCGTGGAGTAGAACATCGTACCTCCGCTCTTGCCGAGCACCTGGACGCCCCTGTCGCGGTACGCCGGGATCCATGCGTAATCCCACCCGAAGGCGTCCAGCATCGGCGCGCCGTGCAGGTGCCTTGTGAAGCCGGTTGGCTGGCTCTTCAGGGCCTCTTCGAGGGCGGCGTCGCTCAGGATATGCTTTCCACCGGGCGTGAAGCTGTCCCCGAAGCGGCACAAATCCTCGGCGGTGGAGGAGAGTCCCCCCGCCCCATGCACCCGCACTGTCTCGAGAGGGTACTTTTTGCCGGTCGGGATGTCGTAGTAGACCGCCACGTCCCCGCCCGTCTCGCCCACGCTCGCAGCGCTGTGCTTCATCTCCAGCGGCTCGTAGATGCGCTCCGCGACGAAGTCGACGAACTTTTTCCCCGAGAGCCTCTCGACGATCATCTCCGCGAGCGTGAAGCCGTCGTTGCAGTAGATGCCCATGGCGCCGGGCGAGTGCTTCAGGTCCGAGTCGCGGAGCACGTCGAGCAGAAGCTCGTGCGGGTCGTACCCTGGCTCGTACTCGAACAGGAAGGTCGAGCCGGGGAGTCCGGAGGAGTGGTTGAAGAGCATCCGTACTGTTATGTCCCTGTATCGTCCGTCGCGCATGACGAACTCTGGGAGGTGCTTTACCACCGGGTCGTCCAGCGACAGCCTGCCTTCGTCCGCCAGCATAAGGATCGCCACCGCGGCGAACATCTTGCTGGTGGAGCCTATGTTGAAGCGCGTCCCGCTCTCCACCGGACGCCCCGTCTCGCGATCCGCCGCGCCGAAGCACTCCGAGTAGACTATCCTGCCTCCGTCCATGACCGCCACGGTCGCCGAACTTCCCCCGCCGTTCGTGAGCGCCTTCCATACGGCCTCCCTTACAACAGCCGCGGTGGCGTCGTAACCGCCGGCCTCGCACCCGACCGCGCCCGCGATCAGCAGCAGGCACGCCAACGCAAGAGCAACAACCCTCTTCATGATTCTATCTCGCCTCCACATGGACCGGTTCTTTCGGCATCGGCCGAAAGGTGCTGACTACCGCGGTCGGGAGTCCGATGAACCGGGCTTTCGGCCGGGGTGCCGTTTACTTTCCTGAGAGAACCCTGGAAACGGGCCCTGGGCGCTCCTCCAGGTCCTCTCCCTGTATTTTGTGAACTGCCTTGACGAGAATACTCCTATTGCCTTCGGATAGATTCACCAGGTCGCCGTCCTCGAAAAAAACCAAGGCCCTGAGGCTTTCACTCGGTTGAAATGTCGGGGCGAACATGGATCTGGCTACGACCAGCCCGCGGGCGAGATCTGTTCCAGCCTCTAAAATAGCGGCTATGGCCCTGTAATCCTTGGATTCGGCCCTCTGCAGGATTACCTTCAGCTTGGTGGCCAAAAGGTCGATCATAGACGCGACGTAAAGCACGCCATCATGCGTTACGGAAGGCTCTCCGAACCTTCCAAAGCTTATTTCGCCGAAAAATGAGAGCATGACAGTCTGATTTGAACTATCTGTCGGTGGAACCATCACCGTCAGCGAGTCCCTGCTCTGTTTGACAACTTCTGTCTCGTTCAAAAACGGCATCCGATCATAAAGGGCATCCTGCGACAATCGAGCCTCGGTGAAAAAATCGAAGTCCACCGACTCCCGATGACCGAGACGGAGAGCTATTGCAGTGCCCCCGTATAAAACGTAACCAAGGGAAAGGGTCGGTGCAAGAAGCGGCCAGAGTCTCCTCTGAGCCGGCGGCAAGATGTCGGTTTTGGGGACAAGCAAACTGTCGTTCATCGTGCGTCGAATCTCCTTGTTGGCAGGGGCGGAATGTCGCTTGAGTCCTTTGCTAGTCCTAGAACATAATGCCAGTAGTGCCAAGACCTCCCTCTGAACCACCCCGCCTCTGCATTTCGAAGGACAGCGCGCAGTATTTCCTCTCCGAACAGGTCCCTGATGAGGAACATGTCCTGCCAGACTCCGATGTCCATCACCTGCGCCAGCACTCGCTCAGGTGTCTTGACGGCCTCGGCGGGAGCTTTCCACCAGATGTACTTGCCTGCCAGTCTCTCCAGTTCAGAGTTCGTCCTGTCGTCCATCTTGTCCATGGCGCTTCCCCTTCCGGGCTGATTCAATGCTCTCTTGGTCCGCTACTTCCCGGACTTGTACTCGGTGAAAGTCGCCAGCACGTCGGCGAACGTCCTTGGCGGGTACTTTCTGTAACTTTCGTCGTCGACGTACACGAAGTCGAACGTCGCGACGAAACCGGCTCTGTTCACATCCTCGCACCACTGCCTCAGTCGCGCCATTTTAAGCGGCACGTCCAGATCCGCCTGCCCCTTGGTCTCGACGACGATCACGCGGCCGTCGGTCAGTCGCACTATGAAGTCCGGATAGTAGTTGGATATTTCGCCGTTCGCGTTGACGTAGTCCAGCGTGAAGTGCACCGCCAGATGGTTCTTCGCGTAGGCGGCGACATCGGGACATTGTTCGAGAAAGGCGGCGAACTCCAGTTCGAATGAGCTGTCGCCGATTATTCGGTTGAAGACGCACTTCCTGGGCCTTATGTAAGGTTGATCCTTGACAACGAACGGGCGTGTCCTCCGCAATTTGATCGTGTCGCGGATTTCTGCGTTCCCTGTGTCGCGGACCGTCAGCTCGTTGACGGCACGCTTGAAGGTCTCTATGACAGTCTTGGTGGCGGCCGGCTCGGACAGATTGCGCAGAGTGTTCGCCGAGTCGAGTTCGACGGACTTCCCGAAAAGCGAATCCCGAACGAATCGCTTCACCTTGCCGTAGAGCGTGTCGTATCCGCTGACAAGTCGAAGCTCCCTCATGATCGACCGCGCGAAGAATCCCATGGCGCTGCGATAATCGGCGACCGCCGCGCCGTCCAGTACCGTCGTGTGAGCCACCTCTCCGGTAGCGACATCCTTAAAGACGATCTCGCGCTGCTCCTCCTCGCTGAACTGCCGGTACTCTACAGGTTGAAATTCAAGGCGCGTCTCGTCCAGTTCTTCCAGGTTCTTGTACTCCCTGTACACCCTCGGAGAGAGCAGCGGAATTTCAATGTCCAGCGCCTCGATGTCCTTGCTTCCGCCGTCGACTTCTATGACGAGCGGCGTCTTCGGCTTGGTCCCGCTTCCCATGGCGCCTCTCTCAAGCTCCACTCCCTCGGCCTGTATCGACTCGACGAAGTCCATGAAGGCGTCCGTTCCCACGACGCTGAGGTACTCCTCCGCGTCTCCGGGATACATCTTGCGCAGCCCCCGCCCGAGTGTCTGCTCCGGCAGGATGTTGCTCTTGGCGGAGTAGGCCCGCAGGCCGACGATGGTGGTCACGTTGCGCACGTCCCACCCCTCCTTCAGCATGAGCACCGATACGATGGCCTTGTACGGGCTTTCCGCGGAGTCGATCTCATTGGACTGCCGGCGAAGCAGCTCCAGCTCCTCCCTGCCCTTTCCGGTGGATGCCTCGGAGATCTCGCCGTTGTTCTTGGTGTGGATGACGAGGACCGCTCCGGCCAGGTCCGGGTAGCGATTCTCCAGATATTCCGCCACCTCGTCGCAGTTCCGCGTGTCGTCGGTCATGACGAAGAGAATGGCCTTCTTCCCCATCTTTTGGTGCTCCTCGTACGCCTTCCGCCACTCGACCACGCCGAGTTCCAGGTAGTCGGCGTACTTCTCCGTGAACTTCGCGCTCTGCTTCTCGGACAACTTCGCACGGCTTGGAGCGTCGGGCAGGACCGGATGCTTCACCACGTTCTGGCAGATAGCCTCCACCAGAGGGTAGTCGGAGATCGTTTGCACGAAGATCGCCCCGTTGTTGTGCTTAGGAGTGGCGGTCA
>JAKJGK010000160.1 GCA_022704435.1 Synergistota bacterium
CGTTCGGACCCGCCACCATAGGGAGCCTGCTCTTCACGGGGGCGCCCGGGCGCGACAGTCTGCTGAGGGCGAAGGACTCGGCCGGGAGAAGCCTGCGCGATGCGATAAAGGAGAGGGGGTTCTCGCCCGATGCGGCTTCCGCCCCTCTGGAGGCGGAGCTGTACCTTGAGCTGCACATAGAGCAGGGGCGCGTGCTGGAGTCCTCCGGCGTCAGGCTCGGGGTCGTGTCCGCCATCGCCGGGGCTGTGCGTTTCCGCGCGGTCGTGGAGGGAAGGCAGGATCACTCGGGCGCCACCCCGATGGGGATGAGGAGCGACTCCCTGTGTGCCGCGGCCGAGGCGGTCCTGGCAGCCGAGCGCTGCGGGACCGCGGAGAGCGCCCTTGGCACCGTGGCCACGGTGGGGGTAATTCGCAACGAGCCCAACGCCATGAACGTCGTGCCGGGGCGCACCGCGCTGGGCGTGGACGTACGCGGCACGGACGAGCGAAGCTTTCGCCGGACTGCGGACGTCATCAAGGCCGAGATGGCGGAGATATGCCGCAGGCGGGGGGTGTCCCTCTCGCTGGAGGAGGTTGCCGCCTCCAGACCGGTCGCCATGGACCCCGAGGTCATGACCGGCCTGTCCTCCGCCGCGGAGCGAATGGGCATCGATTACATGGTCATGCCGAGCGGGGCGGGGCACGACGCCATGAACATCGCCCCGCACCTGCCGACCGGGATGCTTTTCATCCCGTGCAGGGAGGGGGTGAGCCACAACCCGGACGAGCACGCCGATACCGGAGACATCGTCCTCGGCGCCCGCGTGCTGTACGAGTACCTGAGGGGGCGCAAGTAGCCGCGACGCGCACCGGGACGACCCGGCCGACCGGAGTGACCGCGGTGCGCGAGACGCGGGGGGCCTCCTTAAGCCCTCACCCTGTACATGAAGTCCTTGAGAGCCGTCCCCGCGGGGACCATTGGCATGACGAGCTCCCCCTGCGGGATGCGGCATTCGATCAGGGTCGGGCCGCTTATGTCGAATGCGAAGTCGAGCGCGCCCTCCAGGCCGTCGAGGTCGTCGCAGGCGCGGGCCGGTACCCCGAAGGCCGACGCGAGGGCCGTGAAGTCGCACGCCGGGGCGTGGGTGGTGGCGGAGTAGCGCTCGCCCCAGAACAGCTCCTGCCACTGGCGCACCATACCCAGGCAGCCGTTGTTCAGCAGGACCACCTTCACCGGGAGTCTGTAGCGCGCGCAGGTCTCAAGCTCCTGGCAGGTCATCAGGAAGCCGCCGTCGCCCGCGAAGCAGATTGTTGGGGCCTCGCCAGAGGCGAACGACGCGCCCATGGCCGCGGGCAGGGAGAAGCCCATCGTCCCGAGCCCCCCCGAGCTAAGGAAGGTCCGGGGCCCCCCGGCCCTCCAGTGCAGCGCCGCCCACATCTGGTTCTGCCCGACGTCGGTGACCGCGATGGTGTGCCCGTCCGCGCGCCGCCGGACTGCCTCGAAGATCGCTCCAGGGGAGAACGAGCAATCCCCGGAGTCGAACAGCGGCATCTCATCCGCCAGATCTCGGAGCCTCTCGGTCCAGTCGTCCCGGCGGGCCTCCCTCGCTCCGTCGGCAAGCAGCCCCGTCAC
Organism: Synergistota bacterium; assembly: GCA_022704435.1. Lineage (GTDB taxonomy): Bacteria > Synergistota > Synergistia > Synergistales > Aminobacteriaceae > JAAYLU01. The sequence goes on from JAKJGK010000160.1 coordinate 1,613, forward strand.
GAGGGCCGCATCGCCGACCAGCGCCACGTCGCAGCTCACGATCTTGTCGATCTCCGCATGGTCGATGTCCACGTGGATCAGCGACGCCCCCTTTGCGAAGTCCTGCACCTTTCCGGTCGTCCGGTCGCTGAAGCGCGCCCCGATCGCAAGCACCACGTCCGCCTCTGACAGGGCGGTGTTTGCGGCCGGGGTCCCGTGCATCCCGGCCATACCCAGCGACAGGCGATGATCCTCGGGAAACGCGCCCTTGCCCATCAGGGTGACCGCCACGGGGATGTTGCCCCTCTCCGCCAGACGCAGCAGCCGACGGGACGCCCCCGACGAGACCGTCCCTCCCCCGGCCAGAATCACCGGGCGTTCGGCCTCGTCCAGCAGCGCGAGCGCATCCTCGAGCCGCGACAGGTCCAGCGCCTGTTTAAGGTGGTGGTTCGGAAAGACCTCGTCTGTCGGCCATAAGAACTCCCCCTCGCCCCTCTGGACGTCCACTGGAAGCTCGACAAGCACCGGCCCCGGCCGCCCCGAGGCCGCGAGCTCGAACGCCCCCCTGACGGCGGACGGGATCTCCTCCGCCGACCGCACCAGTATGCTGTGCTTCACCGTCGGCAGGCTCGCGCCGAAGGAGTCCACCTCCTGGAATGCATCCGCCCCAAGGAGGGAGGTCGAGACCTGCCCCGTGATCGCCACCATCGGCACGGAGTCCAAAAAGGCCGTGGCCAGTCCGGTCAGGATATTCGTGAAGCCCGGGCCGGACGTGCACACGCACACCCCCGGCCGCCCCGACGCCCTTGCGTAGCCGTCCGCGGCGTGAGCCGCGGCCTGCTCGTGCCTAACCAGGATGTGAGGGAAGGTGGCGTCGTAGAGGGCGTCGTACAGGGGAATCACCGAGCCCCCTGGAATGCCGAACACGCATCGGACTCCCTCCATCTCAAGTGCCCTCACGACCATGCGCGCCCCGTTCATCCTCATGATGACCTCCCCCTTCCCTCTCCGTCCAGCTAAACCGATGGCGCCGACTTGGCGTCCATCCAGGGCATCATGGCGCGAAGCTCCCTGCCGACCTCTTCTATCTGGTGCGCCCTCTCCCGCTCCATCCACTTTCTCATGCGCGGCCTGCCGCACTGGTTCTCAAGCATCCAGTCCTTGGCGAAGGAGCCGTCCTGCACGCTCTCCAGCAGCTCCTTCATCGTCTGGCGCACCCGGCCGTCGATGACCCTCTTACCCGCCACGAGGTCGCCGTACTTGGCCGTGTCGCTGACCGAGTAGCGCATCCATCCAATGCCGCCCTCGTACATCAGGTCGACAATCAGCTTCATCTCGTTGAGGCACTCGAAGTAGGCGATCTCCGGCTGGTAGCCCGCCTCGACCAGCGTCTCGAACCCGGCCTTGATCAGCTCCGTTATCCCCCCGCACAGGACCGCCTGCTCTCCGAACAGGTCGGTCTCCGTCTCCTCCTTGAAAGTGGTCGAGAGCACACCCGCGCGCCCGCCGCCCAGGGCGCACGCGTACGCCAGTCCGAGATCCCGGGCCCTGCCCGATGCGTCCTGGTGCACCGCCAGCAGGCAGGGAACGCCTCTCCCCTCGGCGTACATCCTGCGGACCAGGTGCCCCGGCCCCTTGGGGGCCACCATGAACACGTCGTTGTCCTCCCTGGGTGTCACCTGGTTGAAGTGGATGGAGAAGCCGTGAGCGAAGGCCAGGGCCGCCCCTCTCTTCAGGCTGGGCGCCACGTGCTCCCGGTAGGTGGTGCCCTGAACGTGGTCGGGCATCAGGAACATCACCACTTCCGCCAGCGCGGTGGCCTCGGCGACCGAGCAGACCCTGAAGCCGTCCCCTTCGGCCACGGACCGCGACCTGCTTCCCTCGTGCAGGCCGACGACCACCGATACACCGCTGTCCCGCAGGTTCTGCGCGTGGGCGTGCCCCTGGCTGCCGTAGCCGAGCACCGCAACGGTCTTTCCCTTCAGAAGCCCCATGTCCGCGTCGCTGTCGTAAAGTGCCTTTGCCATGAAATCCAACTCCCTCTCAGAATGAAATATTAAAACGCAGTAGCGCCGTTGCGCGCGTCCAGGGCCAGAGGCCCGCTCTTGACCGACTCTACCAGGCCGTGGCATCTCACGCTCTCCAGGCACCTGTCCAGCTGTTCCCCGGTGCCTGTCGCCTCAATGATCACCGCGTCGCCATTCTCGCCCGCGACCGAGTGGGAGAAGCCCCTGAGCGACTCGAACAGCTCCCCCCTGCGATCGGCGGGC
>JAKJGK010000161.1 GCA_022704435.1 Synergistota bacterium
AGGTCGGGCACGGGTCGGCCGGACATTCTAGCCGACAGGAAGGTCTCTCTCGACGGCCAGAGGCCGTAGATGCCGATCCCGGCCCTTATCATGTCGAACGAGGTCTCGGGGAACAGTATCGCAGCCGCGGTGCAGGCCGTGTGGATCACGGGAGGGCGCAGGTCTCCGAGATCCCTGATCGCATCGTTGAATATTGCGAGCTGGGATTCGGCATAGGAGTGATTGAGCGTATCCTCGATGTTGGCGAAGTGCGTGGAGAGCCCTTCCAGCTCGATGCCCGGGCTGGAGCGGACGATCTCCGCAAAGCGCCGGGCGTCGCGGGGGTGGATGCCCTGTCTCCCGGTTCCCGTCTCGACCTTCAGGTGCAGCCGGACAGGGGACGATGAGGTGCCGCACCCGCAGTGCCTCAGCGCCTCCAGGGTCTCGAAGTTGTAGGCGATCATGCGCAGGTCGCCGGAGACAGCCTCGCGGAGCCTGTTCAGCGGGACATGCCCGAGTATCAGAATCGGGCGCTCCTCGCCGGCGGCACGGAGCGCTAGCCCTTCGTCCAGACAGTTCACTCCGAACCAGTCGGCATCGGGAAGGAGCGTGGCCGTCTCGAGGAGTCCGTGGCCGTAGGCGTTGCTCTTTATCACGGCGCAGACCATCGGGCTTCCCCCCGCGGCGCGCCTCAGTTCGGCGAGGTTGTGCCCCGGGGCGCCCGCGTCCAGCTCCACCCAGACCAGATCGCCCGCGCTCATGGCGAAAGCATATCAGGTCGTCCGGAACCGGGACAACCCGGCCGTGCACCCGAGGTCTCCAGGGGTTATAACTGCACTCCCTGGAGGTGATCATGTCAGAGGTATTCTTCACAAGATCGACGGACTGCGGAGCGGAGTCGATGAGTGCGCTGCTCTCGAGGTTCGCCCCCGGCGACGATGGCGGAACCGGGCTTCATGCGGTAAAGATCCATGCGGGCGAGCAGGGCAACACCAGATTCGTTCCTCCGTCGAGCGTCAATTCGGTCGTCCGGGCGCTGGGTCTCCCGCCAGACAGGACGTTCCTGACGGACACGACGGTGCTCTACCGCGGAAGACGGCTCACGGCTCCCGCATATCTCCATCTGGCCTTCGAGCACGGCTTCGGGCTCCCGGCCACACCTCCCTTCATGGTGGCCGACGGCCTGAGAGGGACCGACGAGATCCCGGTCAAGCTGCCCTCCTGCTGCGAAGGGACGACCGCCAGGATAGCAAGGCTCATCTCCGAGGCCGACCGGATGACCGTGATAAGCCATTTCAAGGGTCATCTGCTGACCGGTTTCGGGGGAGCGATAAAGAACCTCGGGATGGGCTGCGCATCGCGTGGAGGGAAGCTCTACCAGCACTCCTCCGTGAAGCCGGTCGTCCGAACGCAGAAGTGCGTGTCATGCGGACTCTGCGCCGCACACTGCCCCGCCGGCGCGATCTCGCTTTCGGACGGCCCGGCCTCGATATCCGACGCCCTGTGCATCGGCTGCGGAGAGTGCATCCAGAGGTGTCCGGAAGGCGCGGTCGGGGTTAACTGGAACCAGGACCAGGAAGTATTCGTCCGCAGGATGGTGGAGTATGCGATCGCGGCGGTATCCGTGACACGCATCGATGTCTTCGTGAACTTTCTAACGAAGATAAGCGGGGACTGCGACTGCCTCGACGACCAGGGAGGCCTGCTCGTCGACGACATAGGCATCCTCGCCTCGACGGACCCGGTTTCTCTCGACCAGGCCTGCCTGGACCTCGTAACCGGAGCGGTATCGGCCGAGGGATCCCCTGCGGCGGGAGCGGGGGTCGGAGTGGACAAGTTCAGGGCCTTCCGGCCCGACATAGACGGGACGCTGCAGCTCGAGACCGCACAGATGCTGGGTCTGGGATCCAGGGAATACGTACTGACGGAGGTCTGACGCCTCGCCGGGGGGACGACCCGGAGGCAATGCGGATCGCAGGTTACGGAAGAGGGGCCTCCCGCGGGAGGCCCCTCCCCTTTTCAGCTGCTCTAGCGGTTCTGCCTGAGCAGATCCCTTATCTCGGTCAGCAGCTTCACGTCGGCCGGGGGTTCGGGCGGAGCCGCAGGCGCCGCCTCCTTCTTCTTCATCAGTTTCGACATCGACCTGACCAGCATGAACAGCACGAACGCTATGATCAGGAAGTTCACCAGCTTGTTGATGAAAATGCCGTAGTTGATTGTCACGGGCACGGGGGGAAGCCCCGCCTCGGCAGCGGGCTTCTCGCCTATCGTCAGCGTGAGGTCGGAGAAGTCCATGCCGCCGACCAGCAATCCGATGGGAGGCATGATCACGTCCTCGACGGCCGATGACACGATGGCCCCGAAGGCCGCGCCGATTATCACAGCCACTGCGAGGTCGAGAACGTTGCCCTTCATGGCGAAGTCACGGAATTCCTTGAGCATCACACCCTCCTTTCGATGGTGGAGAGGCCCGGCGAAAATGATCGCCGGTCCCGGGCTCCCACCGGGAGCCCCGTCAGCCGCCTCAACCGCCGGTGGAGTAGGTCGCGGAGCCGTCCAGATCGTCCAGGGTCACCGCCCATTCGAATGCACCCATCACGGGGGTGTTCATGCGGGTGTAGGTGTCCCCGTCCTCGTCGATCAGCCTGATGCTGTAGATACCGGTGGGGAGTTCGATTGTCAGGGACTCGCCCTCGGTGAGCGTGGAATCGCCCAGCCTGTCTTCACCCCAGCCGGTCGAACCGAACGGGGAGACATAGACTGTCATCACGTCCCATCCCCCCGTGCTGTTGATGATCTCCAGCGAGGACGCCCCGGCCTGCGCGAACAGCCCGGCAACCGCAAGAGCCGCGAAGAGTATTCTCATTCCGCCTCCCGTTCCGGAACGCGCGGGCCTAGTCGGCCTCGTAGTCGACGCTCCGCCTTTCGCTGCACACCGACCTCACGATGGGCACCACGGCCATGTGCGCCGGGTGCTCCCTGTATCCTTCCAGGGCCTTCATAGACTCGAACTCCGAGAACAGGACTATCTCGGACGACTCCGGCTGGGAGGACGCCCCCACGCCGACCTCGAGCCTCTTCAGGCCGGGGATCCGCCCGTTCAGGGATTCGAGCGCCCTCTTCACCCGCAGGGCGTTCACCGGCCCGGTGCCGGGTTCCCCGCTCTCCCTGACCTTCCACATCACGACGTGCCTGATCATCGCTCTCCGCTCCGCGGGTCGCGCCCGCTGGACAAAGACCACGTGCCGGAATATACCCCCGCGGGACCGGAACGGGTCCACAGGCCGGAAGAACGCCGGGAGGCTGCCGCGATGCCGCTCGAGATACACCCCGACGACCTGAGGTTCCGCTTCTGCAGGAGCGGGGGGCCGGGAGGGCAGAACGTCAACAAGGTGAACACGGCCGTGAGGCTCGTGTACCGCTACGCCGCGTCGCGATTCCTCACGGACGCGCAGAAGGTGCTGCTCGCAGCCGTCGCGACCACGACCCGCGACGGGGAGTCCGTGATCGTGGTCGAGGCCGAAACGCACCGCACGCAGGGCATGAACAGGACTCTCGCGCTCAGGAAGCTGCAGGAGATCGTGGACAGGGCCCTGGAACCGCCCCCGCCCGGGAGGGTGGTCGTCACAGGCCTGCCGGCTTCCGCAAAGGCTGTCAGATCAAGGAAGAAGAAGAGGCGGGGAGCGGTGAAGTCATCCCGGAGGAATCCCTTCGAGGAGGAGTGGGAGTAGCGCGTAATTTCCCGGTGTCAGCCCTCAGGAGCCCTCGGCTCGATGACGTACCGGGTCCGCCCTCC
>JAKJGK010000162.1 GCA_022704435.1 Synergistota bacterium
GGCCGCGGCGGGAAGTAGCTGCGCCCAGATCTCCGCCGATGCCGTTCGCTCCGGCAGTGGAGCGCCGGCGTCCACGCGGATCACCGCAGGCTCGGCCAGGGGTGAACCTGCGTCTGTTCGCCGCACAACGGGCACTGCTGGATCTGGCTGGATGGCGTTCCTGGCCGCTTCAGCCCGAAACTGCGGGGCGTCGATGAGGGGGACGCCCTCGAGCACGGGGGCCTTCGGGGCCTCCCGGGCGGGCGACTGGTCTTCCGTCGGACCGCCTAGCGCGACCCCGGCACCCTCGAGCACGGGGGCCTTCGGAGCCTCCTGGACGGGCGACTGGTCTTCCGTCGGACCGCCTAGCGCGACCCCGGCACCCTCGAGCACGGGGGCCCTCCTGACGGGCTGAATCGACTCGGGTTCGGGGCGCGCAGGCACTGGTAGCACGCCGCGCATCCAGTCCGGCGCAGCCTCGCTGCCGGGCAGACCTGCAGCGGTCGGTGCAGCTGGAAGTTCCTGACCCGCAAGGGTCGCGCGGGGTACTTCCTCCCCTGAGTCGTAGATTAAGGAGGTTTCGCCGCCGCCTGTCGCCATCAGCGTTCCTGCGCCCTGGATGCCGTCGGAGGCAACGTCGAGGGACATCGTCCGGTCGACTTGACCGGCCTGCTCCACATCACCTGCCACGGCTGGAAACGCCGTCTCCTGCACCGGCTTCGTCACGAAGGCCGGGAAAAGGAGGCTCGCGAAGCTCTCCTCCGCGTCCTTTTCGTTCCTTTTTTCCGCTCCCGCCGGCTTCTCGACGGCCGAGAAGAGCAATTTGGCGAAGCGATCCCCCTTGGTTTCGTCGCTTGCAGTTCTGCCGACCGCCGCTTTCGTAGCGGCCGTCACGTCGCACACGGCGTCATTGTTCACGGGGAACAAGGCTGGACTCATGAAGCAGCACCTCCCGTTCTTCTACCGCGACCCTCCGGCCGCCAGCCGCTCCGTCAGCCTTGCTGCTATGACCGCCTCCATGCGGCCCAATATCGACGCCCTCGCGTCCTGAGGCATGGCGGCGAGCATCTTCACCGCCAGGTCCTCCCTGAGCTGCTCCATTATCAGGGCCGCCCGCCTGGGCGATATGTCCTGATAGGTCTTCATGAGCATGTCCAGGTAGGCTTTCTCCTCCTGGGGACTCTCGGGCGGCTTCGTCTCCTTCACCGCCATCTCGGCCTCGGCCCTCTCTACCGCGATCGCCCTGGCCTCGAGGTCTGACGAGAGGGCCTCCAGGCTCTCCTCCCTCTGCCTGAGATCCCTCTCCCTGTCGTCGAGCCGCTTGTTCCACCTCTCCAGCTCCAGCCTCCTGCGCTGTTCGATCGTGAGGGTGTACTCCTCCGGTATCCCGGTCAACGCGGCCAGCCTCTTTCCAACCCAAGGTATCCTGGGGACGGCCTCGTACATCAGCGGGCGGGCATCCCAGGCCCCGGCGATGTGCATTCCCGCCCCGACTCCCGCGAGGATCACCATGAAGAGAAGGAGGTAGGCGAACTTGCCGAGTTTCGCCTTTTTTTTCTTTGTCTTCGGCTTCTTCTGCGGCTGGGATTCGGACTCGGGAGCGGCCTGCTCCTGCTCCAGCCCCTCCATCTCCTCGGGCATCAGTCTTCTCCCTTCGAGCTTCGTTCATACCGGGCGAGGACTCCCTTCACGTACCCCTGGGTCTCGGCTATCGGCGGGATTCCACCGCAGGCGTCGACCCTCCCCGGCCCGGCGTTGTATGCCGCGAGCGTCTTCGAGAGGTCCCCACTGTACTTATCGGACAGGATGGACAGGTATTTAATGCCGCCCTCGAGGTTCTGCACCGGGTCGAACGGGTCGTCGACCCCGAGCATCCTCGCCGTCCCCGGCATGAGCTGCATCAACCCCATGGCGCCCTTTCGCGACACCGCGTCGGCCCTGCCTCCGGACTCCATGCGGATCACGGCTCTGACCAGGTCGGGGTCGACCCCGTACCTGTCGGAGAGCTCCGGAAGGTGGTCCTCCCAATCGCCCGCGGCTGCGGCTGTCTGGGGGGGCGGGGCCTTCTCGGCCTTCGCCGGCGAGGCGGCCTCCTCGCGGGCCAGCACGTCGACGAAGCGCTCCCTCTCGACCGGCGGAGGATCCTCCCTCCTGGGGCGGACCTTGCGCTCGATCTCCTCTATTCTCCCCTGGATGCGGGTCACGGCGGACAGGTCGGGTCTCACGGTCGTCTCGCGCCTCCGTTGGAGTGGCGTATGCCGGCTATGTCGTCCATCTCGTCCTGGTCGCTCTTCAGCGTCGCAGCGCGCCACTCGTCCACTATGGAGGAGATGTAGTTCTCCATGATCCTCACCTCGCGATGCTTCTCGGTCAGGCGAACCTCGGTGCACTCTATGGCCTGCCTGATGTCGCAAAGGGACGAGTTGCCCTCGCATATCCGCTTTTCCGCGACGTCGATCGACCGGCGGCCAAGCCACATGTCGCGCACCGTGAGCTGCGTCCCCTGCTGCATGCGGAAGGAGTCGAACGCCCTCTTCTTCTCGGAGTGAAGTTCCTCGAGGCACGACATCAGCCTCTCCTCCTCGCTCCTCTGGTCTGCGAGAAGCAGCTGCTCCTCCTCCCTGCTCTTTACCCTGGTCTTTAGTATCCGCTCGAACCTGTCGACTTTTTCCTTCATGTCGTCCTCCGGATGTCGCTCGCTTTATATGTCTCGGCGTTCCTCTCCCTGTTCTTGACGGCCCGGCGTCAGGGGATCAGCGCCTTAAGCTCGCTCGCGGTGTCGGCGAACGAGTAGTGCTCGTCCACCTGCTGCCTGAGAAAGCCGCGGACCTTCTCCAGGTGAGCTATGGACCAGTCGACCCTGGGGTTGGTGCCGCTCTTGTAGGCGCCTATGTTTATCAGGTCCTCCGCCTCGGTGTAGACGGCCAGCAGCTCGCGAAGCCTGCCCGCCGCCTCGAGGTGTTCGGCGTCCACAATGGAGGGCATCACGCGGCTCACGCTCTCCAGCACGTCCACCGAGGGGTAGAAGTTCCTCGCGGCAATCTTGCGAGAAAGCACCACGTGGCCGTCCAGCACTCCGCGGACCGTGTCCGCCACCGGCTCGTTCATGTCGTCGCCCTCCACGAGGACCGTGTATATCCCGGTTATGCTGCCCCTCTCGCCCGCGCCGGCCCTCTCGAGCAGGCGTGGCAGGAGCTCGAACACCGACGGGGTGTAGCCTCGCGTGGTCGGGGGCTCGCCCACCGCCAGGCCGACCTCGCGCTGCGCCCTGGCGACGCGGGTGACCGAGTCCATCATCAGCAGCACGTTCTTGCCGCGGTCGCGGAAGTACTCCGCTATGGCGGTGGCCGTGAGGGCCGCCTTCAGCCGGATGAGCGGCGGCTGGTCCGACGTGGCGACGACGATGACGGAGCGCTTGCACCCCTCCGTGCCCAGGTCCCTGTCGATGAACTCGCGCACCTCGCGGCCGCGCTCCCCCACAAGGGCTATGACGTTGACATCGGCCTCGGTGTAGCGGGCCATCATCGCGAGCAGGGTGCTCTTGCCCACGCCGGAGCCGGCGAATATGCCTATGCGCTGTCCGGTGCCGAGGGTGAGCACTCCGTCTATCACCTTCACTCCCACGGAGAGGGGGGACGAGATCATCTTGCGGCGAAGGGGGTGGGGAGGTTCGGCGTGAAGGGGGTAGAAGTCGGAGGAGATCACCGGCCCCTGGTCGTCGAGGGGCATGCCGAGGCCGTCCAGCACTCGGCCGAGAAGGGCCTGGCCGACCCTGACCCCGAGGGGGCGCTCC
>JAKJGK010000043.1 GCA_022704435.1 Synergistota bacterium
AACCCTGGGGCATACGATGGAACGCACTTCGGCGAGTTTGATCCGCCCGGTAACGGTATAGGCCTCCCCGTCCCACTCGCCCTTGAGAAGCTCCACATTCTTGATCATGCCGTGCACTTCGGAACGGACTCTGTCCTCGGCCATGAAATCGTCCATGGTCGTCCTCGCGTCGACCTGAACCCCGCCCATGAACTCGAGCAGGTTGCGCTGGAGGTCGACGATCGCCCCTCGGCGCGCCAGGGCCTTCGCCTGGGCGCCCTGCGCGCCCTTGGGTGCCACGGCCATGCCGGTGGCCTCGATGTAGTTCTGGGTCCAGTCGATAAGCCCCTTCTCCTTCTGGGTGGTGATGGGTTGCAGCTCCACCTCGACCTCGACCGCCGACGCCGCGCCGACGGGAAGAAGGACCATCACCATCAGTGCGAACACGAGCAGACGCTTCAAAGCCTCATCCCCTTTCAAAGTAATGTTGCCTATTATGCATATGATACTATGAAATCAAATATCGGGCTATGGCGTCGCCGAGATCGGCGAAAGCCCGCTCCAGGTCGGGCATGATGAGCAGAAGCGACTCCAGGTCTCCCTCCTTCCCGGCCATTTCCGCCCTGAAGGCGAGCTCCCTGACCTCCTCGCCTCCGACGCCCCCCGCGGCCCCCTTCAGGGTGTGGGCGTGCCTGGCGGCTCCAGCGGCGTCCCCCGCCTCCACCCGCTCCCTGAATCCAGCCACATCCCCGGACAGGTCCTCCGAGAAACTCGCCAGTATCTCGGCGACAGCTTCGGCGTCCCCGTCCAGGTTCTTCATCAGAAGATCCGGGGTGAACACCCTGGCGGATTTTTCATCCGCCCTCTCCTCTGGCATCCTGTCCGGACGCCTTCCCCTCGAGAGCAGCCTGTAAAGGGCTTCAAGAAAGACTTGCCGGTCGATGGGCTTCGAGACGTACTCGTCCATCCCGGCCTCCATGCACCTGTCCCGGTCCCCCGGCATAGCATGTGCCGTCAGGGCTATCACGGGGATCGGTGGAAGTCCCCTGGCACGCTCGCTCCGGCGGATCTCTCGGGTTGCGTCCAAGCCGTCCATCACCGGCATCTGCACGTCCATGAAGACGGCGTCGTAGTCTCCATACTCCATGGCCGCCACGGCCTTGGCGCCGTCCTCGACGAGGTCGGCCCTGATTCCCGCCCCCGACAGGATGGCGGCGATCACCCTGCGGTTGATGGCGTTGTCCTCGGCAACGAGGACCTTCAGACCGCCGGGCTTCGCATCGCGCGGAGCCTCCAGCCCTGCGACGGTGCGATCCTCCGGCTCCGCGTCGACCTCCAGGCAGGAGATTACAACTACTTTGACCGTGAACCAGAACTCCGTGCCCGGGCCGCCCCCCTCCAGTCCGGACGGGCTCGACGCGCCTATCTCGCCTCCCATCAGTTCGGCAAGCTCCTTCGAGATGGCGAGGCCCAGGCCGGTACCCCCGTGCTTCCTGGTCAGCGAGGGATCGACCTGGGAGAACTCCGTGAACAGGTGACCCAGCGCCCCCTCGCTCACCCCGATGCCTGTGTCCGCCACGCTGAAGCGAAGGGTCGCCCGGCCATCCTCGTCAATCCCCTCGCTGGTCGCTGCAACGGTGATTCGACCGGCGGCGGTGAACTTCACGGCGTTGTCCAGCAGGTTGGTCAGTATCTGTCTTATCCTGAACCTGTCCCCCACGACGCAGGACGGCGCCGAGTGCGAGACGGTCCCGCGGAACTCCAGTCCGTTTATCGAGGCCCGGGCCGCGCCGAAGGCGAATATCTCGTCGAGAAACTCGCGGAGGTCGAACTCCTCCTCCCTCGTCTCAAGCTTGCCGGCCTCCAGCTTGGAGAAGTCGAGCACGTCGTTGATGAGCGCGAGAAGGTGCCTGCCGCTCGATTTCAGAAGGGCGACATACTCCCTCTGCTCGTCCGTCAGGGGGGTCTCCTCCAGTATGTCCGTCATGCCTATCACCCCGTTCAGCGGGGTGCGGATCTCGTGGCTGACGTTCGCCAGGAACTGCCCCTTGGCGACGTTCGCCGCCTCGGCCATCCGGGCCATCTCCCGCGCTTCGTCCAGGGCCTTCTCCAGCGAGGCGTTGGCCGCGGCGAGCTCCTCCCCCGCCCTCTCCAGGGCCATCTCCGAGAGCTTTCGCTCCGTTATGTCGTGCACCATGCCGACCGAGCGGACGACCCTGCCGACACTGTCCTTGTAGTGCCTGCACAGCTCGTGGAGGTAGATGGTCCTGCCGGTCTCCCTGTTGATCACCCTGTGTTCGAACTCGTATCCGTCCAGTCCCTCGGCCACGGACGAGGAGTAGGCCGCGTCGAGGGCCTCCCTGTCGTCCGGGTGCACCGCTTCCAGGAACACTTCGTAGGTCTGCGGGGAGCCGACCGGGATGCCGAACAGGGTGTAGACCTCGTCGGACCAGGCAAGCGCACCCGACGGGACGTCGAGGACCCAACTCCCCAGCCGGGCGATCTCCTGGGCCTCCTTCAGCATCTTCTCGCTGTCGCGCAGGGTCCTGGTCCTCTCCCTCACCAGCGATTCGAGCGCCTCCCCTCTGCCGGCCAGGGTCGAGACCAGGAAAAACACGGCGAATGCCAGGAGAAGCCCGGCCACAAGGATGCCCAAGCCCGAGTCCGAGGGGTAGACGGCGTCGAAGAAACGCCCCTTGTGAACGACCACGATGAAAGTCTTCCCGAAGACCCGCAGTGGAAGTGTGAAGGTGTCCTCGTCCTTCAGCGCGCCCCCCTCGAGGGAGCATACGTGGCCGGGGGCCGAGCATGCCAGGAGCTCCGGCGGTCCGTCGCCGCCGGCGAGGTATATCTCTGCGATGGAAATATCTTCGTCGTCGTCGCCCGACATCTCGCCCGAGTAGGACAGAAGATCGGCAAGGGCCAGCCTGGCCAGGACGAACCCTCTTAAACTCCCCCCGGCCGGGCGAAACACGGGCCTCAGGACCAGCAGCCCCTTCTCCTCCGGCGCATCCTGTATCAGGGTCACGGGGTCGGTGGCGAGGGTCATCCTCCCCGCGACGCTATCCTCTATCGCCCTTCTGCGGACCGGCTCCGACCCCATGTCGTAGCCGAGGGCGAGATACTCCTTCTCTACGGGGGAGGCGAAGGTCACGACGTAGTAGTCGTCGCGGTCGCCGACGTCCGTCCTGCCGCCCCGAGCGTCCCTCTGCCAGACGGCGAAGCCGGGGCGACCAGTCGACCTCATCCTCTCCACGAACTGCTCAAGCTCCCGCGCCGGCACCGCGGACACCCACTCCCAGCGGCTCACGATAGGATCGTCCACCAGGAATGCCGAAAAGACGTCGAACTCCCTCTCGTCCACCTCGCCCCGAGTCTCGATGAAGGACGCCAGAGTCTCCAGCTTCACCGTGCAGACGTTTCTCAACAGCCTCGTCGCGTGGTTGGCCCTTCTCTCCGCGAGCCTGTGGAATATCAGGTTGGACTCCGCGGCGGATTGGCGGCGCTGGGAGAAGAAGAAAGTGAGGGCCACGATGGCGCACGCCAGGGCGGCGATCACAGCCTCCGTCCTTATGCCCCCGGTCCTTCGCCCCCTTAACAGGGACGCCCCTATGATCGCCAGGAGGCACAGGGCCCCCACTGCGGCCACGGGAAGCTGGACGGCCTTCCATATCTGACGCCGGATAATGGAGGGATCCACATCGAGCCAGAGGGCCGCGTCGAGGGCAGGATGCCGCCCGCCTCCCAGCGGCGCGAAGACCGCGATACCCTTCTCGTTGTCCGAGCCGCGCGGCACGACAACGCCGGCCTTGCGTCCCTCGACGGCCTCGAGCGCGGTGGCTCGCAACTCCTCGGGAAGGGCGCCTCGGAGGGAGGACGCCCCCCCGCCCTCGTCCCCGGGGCGCTCGCGCACGGTCACATTCCCGTCGACCCCGACCTCGACGAAGCGGATGGCCCGAAGGTCCTGGTATACCGCCTTCAGCGTCGCGAAATGCCTCCGGGCCCATCTCCTCTCGAATTCGTCGTCGAGGGACGGCGGCCTGTCTCCGATCCCGATCGCTATCCTGGCGCCCCAGTCGGCCAGCTCGCGCTTCAGCCGGGCCTCCTCCCTGTGCGTGGACTCAAGGACAAGGAGCAGGACTGCCGACAGCCCGAGCACTATCAAAAACCCGGTGAGTTCCGAGAAGAGGCGGCTGAACAGCCGCGCCGCGGGCCTGTTTTGTTTGTTTGGCATAACCTCGCCCCCTTGAGTGGAGTCCCCGGGATGCGCCGGGTAGAACGGCGTCGCTCGCGGACAGATCAATACTACACTTTATTCGCGTCTTTTGCACGATTCGGCCGTAAAAAAAGCGCGAAGAACATTTCACTCCCACCCGCCAGACGGGGCTTCGACGCACGGACGATCCCTCTGCCGAAGCTGATTTGCTATAATAATCCGAGCATCGAAAATCATCCGCGTTTTTCAGTCGGAAAGGGAGGTTGAAGATGGTGGGAGAGCTGTCGAAGCTGCCGAACATCGGCCCGAAGCTGGAGGCTCAGCTCGCGGGCGCCGGGATCGCCACCGAGGAGGAGTTCAGGAGGGCGGGGAGCCGCGAGGCGTGGCTCCGCATCCTCGAGCGCGACCCGTCCGCCTGAATGACCAGGCTGTCCGCGCTGGAGGGCGCGGTTCGGGGCGTTCGCAAGGACCTGCTCGACGAGGAGACGAAGAGGTCACTGAGGGAGTTCTACGCCGAGCACAAGGGAAGACGGCCGCGCACGCGCGGCGGTTCCTGACAGGCGATCAACGGTCGCCGGTGAGAGCGGGCTGTCATGCCTTTTACCATAATTCGACAGGACATAACCGAGATGGAGGTCGACGCCGTCGTCAACGCCGCGAACACGGAGCTTCGCATGGGCGGCGGGGTCTGCGGCGCCATCTTCAAGGCCGCGGGAGCGGACAGACTCCGGGAGGCGTGCGCCAGGCTGGCCCCGATCGAGCCGGGCGACGCGGTCATAACGCCTGGCTTCGACCTGCCGGCCAGGTTCGTCATCCACGCCGCCGCCCCGGTCTACTCCGGCAAGAACCCCGAGAGGAGCATAAGGCTGCTCCGCTCGGCCTACACGAACGCCCTCAGGAGGGCGGTGGAGAGCGGCTGCGAGACCGTGGCCTTCCCCCTTATCTCGAGCGGCCTGTACGGCTTTCCAAAGGACGTCGCGCTGCGCGTCGCCACCTCCGCGATACTGGAGTTTCTGTCGGACCACGATCTCGACGTCACCCTCGCCGTGTTCGACAAGTCGGCGTTCGCGGCGGCGAGCGGCCTGGTCGGGGCCGTCAAGAGCTACATAGACGAGCGCTACATCGGCGCGCCCGCTCGCGCGCGCGAGCTGCTGGACGTGGAGCGCAGCGCGCTCTGCCCTCCGGAGGAGCTGTTGGCCGCCCCGTCGGCGCCTCTCGACGACCTCGTGAAGGACCTCGACGAGCCGTTCTCCCTGGCGCTGCTTCGCATGATAGACGACAAAAGGATGACCGACGTGGAGGTCTACAAGAGGGCCAACATAGACCGAAAGCTCTTCTCCAAGATCAGGAGCGGCAGGGGGTACACGCCCGGCAAGCGCACCGTGATAGCGCTGGCGGTGGCACTGCGGCTGACGAGGGACGAGACGGCGCGCCTGCTCGAGCGGGCCGGTTACGCCCTGTCCAGGGCGGTGAAGTTCGACGTCATAGTCGAGTACTTCATCGAAAACGGCAGGTACGACATATTCGAGATAAACGAGGTGCTGTTCCAGTACGACCAGCCTCTGCTCGGCGGGTCGGCGCAGGGCGGCGCCGCCTGAGCCGGAGCCCTCCCCCGCGCCGGACGCTTTTGTCGCTTTCGAGGCGACCACCCCCTCGTCCTTCTTCGCTATCCTTGAGCCACAAAACTTCAGGGAGGGCGATCGCAGATGAAAAAGGGACTGACGGAGCTGGTTTTCATCCTGGACAAGAGCGGGTCTATGGGAGGGCTGGAGTCCGACACCATAGGCGGCTACAATGCGATGCTGGCAAAGCAGCAGGCGGTGGAGGGAGAGTGCCGTATAACGACGGTGCTGTTCGACAACGGCTACGAGCTGCTTCACGACCGGGCCGACCTCGGCGGGGTCCGCCCCGTCACGGAGAGGGAGTACCAGGTGGGCGGGTCGACCGCCCTTCTCGACGCGATAGGCAGGACGATCCACAAGATCGGCAACGCGCAGAAGCACACGTCCGAGGAGTATCGCGCCGAGAGGGTGATCTTTGTTATAATAACCGACGGCGAGGAGAACTCGAGCCGCGAGTACTCGGTCGAGAAGGTTCGGGAGTTGATCGAGCGGCAGAAATCGCGCTACGGATGGGAGTTCGTCTTCCTCGGCGCTAACATCGACTCTGTCGCGACCGCCGGGCGTTTCGGGATCGCGCCCGACAGAGCGGTGGACTACGTCGCGGACAGCGAGGGCACGAGGCTGAACTACACGGTGGTGGGCGAGGCGGTGGAGGCGTTCCGCACGGTCGGGAGCGTGGACGACGACCTATTCGAGCCGATCCGCGAGGACAGGAGGCGGCGCGGAGGGCGTGGAGACCGCAGGTAGCGCACGCCCGGGACCGCAAGCCCCTCGTATCTACTGACAGGAGGTTGTCGCATGAACTGTCTTGCGCTGCTGGGAAGCCCAAGGAAGGATGGAAACACCGCGTCGCTTCTGGACGCTTTCATCGCGGGAGCGGAGTCCAAGGGGCACTCGACCAGGATGGTCCGGCTCCACGAGAAGAGGATAGAGTACTGCAACGGCTGCGGATACTGCAGGCAAAAGGGCTCCGGGCAGTGCGTCCACGACGACGACATGACCGGGCTGTACCGGGACATAGTAGCGGCGGACGCCGTCGTACAGGCCTTCCCGGTCTACTGGTGGACGATGCCGGCCCAGACGAAGGTATTCCAGGACAGGCTCTACGCGCTGGACTACAGCCTGTTGAGCGGGAAGAAGTTCTATCTTCTGTCGACCTACATGGACGAGGATCCGAACAGCGGGTTCGCCTTGGCGGAGAGCTCCTTCAGGGAGATATGCTCCTACCTGCGGATGGACTTCGCGGGGAGCCTCGGGGTATGCTCCGGGCCGAGGCCGGTGAAAGAGAACAGGGAGGCCCTGGACCGGGCGTTTCGAATGGGCGCAGGGATCTGACGATCCGGGAGAATATACAGAAGGCGGGCCGAGACGGCCCGCTTTTTCATCTCGAGAGCGCCCGGTATTTACGAAATAGACGCAAGACGACACTGAAGGCTGGAAAGCATTATTAGTATATCGTATCTTAAAAACATCCTGCATGTTATAATTGACTTCCAGAAGAAACACGGGCTACGGGTCAAGTCGCTTCAGGCGAGACGAGATTTCCGCGAGTCCGGTTTCTTACGGGGCAGTCGGACGAAATGCCAGACCATACTGTATCAAGGAGGTAAGCAGCGATGAAGAAGACGGGTATTCTATTCCTAAGCGCGGTGTTCGCCCTCTCCTCATTGACAGGGGCGGCGGCGGAGTTCAAGCAGATAGCCGAATTCAACGCCCCCGAGGCCAACCAGGGAATCGGCGTCGACGGCAAGTACTTCTACGCGATCGACAACCAGAAGATCGGAAAATACGACAAGAACACCGGGGAACTCGTGGCCAAGTGGGAGGGGCCCAAGGACGGTCCGATCATCCACCTTGACAGCGCCGCTCTCATCGACGGAAAGATCTACTGCGCCCACTCCAACTGGAACGAGTGGCCGATGGCCAGTTCCATAGAGGTCTGGGATGCCGACACTATGGAGCATGT
The DNA here is from genome assembly GCA_022704435.1 of Synergistota bacterium. Lineage (GTDB taxonomy): Bacteria > Synergistota > Synergistia > Synergistales > Aminobacteriaceae > JAAYLU01. The sequence goes on from JAKJGK010000043.1 coordinate 7,784, forward strand.
CGCCAACCACAGCTTCGGGATACACTGGGGATCCGCCACGTGGGTCGACCTGCACGACGGGTTCTGGTGGGTCGCGTTCGCAAACTACGACAAGCCCTACGGACCGGAAGGAACACCTTACGGGCACAAAGTGTGCACTACCGTGGTCAAGTTCTCGGAAAACTGGCAGTGGCTGGAGGCCTGGACACTTCCCAAGGCCATTCTTGAAAGGCTTGAGGATATGAGCAACTCGGGAGGTTCCTGGGGTCCTGACGGGTTTCTTTATCTGTCGGGGCACGATCCCGCGGAAGTCTACAAGTGCAAACTGCCCAGCATGGGTTCGGTCATCGAGCTCGTGGAGATCATTCCCCTCAACATCCGCGGGCAGGGGATAGCATGGGACAGGAGCGATCCGGGGGTCATCTACGGGATAATCAGGGCCACCAAGGATGAGAAGGCACAGGGTATTACGCACAAGGTCATAGTTTCGAAGGAACAATAGCGCCAACCAAGGAACTTTTCTGCCCAAGGGCAGGATGAGGTGGTTTTTCGTCCGACTGTCCCGGTTTTCCCGCAAGGCGACCCGCCCGGTCGTTTTCTCGAGGAGGGCCGGGAATTTTTATGCGCTCCCTGCCGCGGTTGCCGAGTCCTTTTGGATGAGAAATCCAAGGCGACCCGGCAACCTGGAACAGAAAATCCCGAACGGACGGGCGAAATCCAGGCCCGCCCTACTCCACCCTGTTCTCCAGCGCGCCCAGCTCCTCTATCTCGACCCGCATGACGTCGCCCCTGTTCACCGGGCCGATGCCCGACGGAGTGCCGGTGATTATCACATCCCCCGGCAGAAGGGTCGTAACGTGCGAGATATGGCTAACCAGCACCGGGACCGGGAATATCAGGTTGCTGGTGCGCGACCGCTGCACCACCCTGTCGTTGACCAGCATCTTCACCTCGAGGTCGGACGGATCGACCCCGCAGACCAGGAACGGCCCGAGCGGGCAGAAGGTGTCGAAGGACTTGGCCCTGGTCCACTGGCCGTCCCTGCCCTGAAGGTCGCGTGCGGTCACGTCGTTGGCGCACGTGTAGCCCAGCACGAAATCGAGGGCCCTCTCCGGCGGCGCGCCCTTGCACCTCTTTCCTATCACGATGGCCAGCTCCGCCTCGTAGTCCACCCTTCTCGTCATGACCGGCGGATAGACCACCGGGTCGAGGTGAGCGACTACGCTGGTGGAGGGCTTTAGGAAGAGCAGCGGCTCCTCGGGCAGGGGTTTTCCGACCTCTTCGGCGTGATCCCTGTAGTTCAGCCCCACCGCGACCACCTTCGACGGCGAGCAGGGCGGAAGGTAGCGGTCTATCTCGCCGAGCGCCCCTATGCGCCCTCCCCGGACCGCTCCCTCGCCCGCGGCGCCGCCGAAGTCGAACAGCTCCTCGCCGTCGACCATGGCGAGCCTCTCCTCCCCGCGGATCACGCATCGCACAAATGTCCTTTTCATTCGGAAAAGCCCCCTTCACGTGGAATAAATCATATGCATAGTGCATAATATGATACCAGATCCGCGCGGATTATGGGGGAGGAAATGGCGTTTTATCGACGATTTTCGCCGATTCTTGCTCGCTGCGGCGTTAATTGACTTTTAAATAACCTTGTCGTATCCTCTAATATCATCGATTCCATGGAAGGCATAGACGGACAGGCTGTGACAGTTGCGAGGGGGAGTAGAGTATGTTCGGAAAGAAGACCGGCAAGGTCGAATCCCTTCTTTACACGGGGGACAGGGCGAAGATCCTTGCGATGGTCCGCGAGATGGGAGAGAAGGCTGGAGAGGCGTTCAGGAGGGCCGTCCGGGCCCTGGAGGAGAGGGACGACTCGCTGGCGGACAGGGTCATACGGGAGGACGACGCCATCGACGACATGGAGGCCGCGATCGACCAGGAGTGCCTCAGCTCGATAGCGATGCGCCAGCCGGTCCGCGAGGACCTGCGATTCGTGTTCGCCGTCCTCAAGATCATCACCGACCTGGAGCGCATAGGCGACCAGGGGGTCAACATCGCCAAGAAGGCCAGGCTTCTGAACCAGTACCCGCTGTTGAAGCCCCTGGTGGACATCCCCAGGATGCGCGATATCGCGACGGAGATGGTGAGCGACTCGCTCAGGGCGTTCGAGGAGAGCGACATCGAACTTGCGGAGGCCATCTGCATGAGGGACGACGAGCTTGACGCCCTGTACGAGGCCATATTCGACGAGCTCATCGAGATCCTGGGCAGGAATGCCGAGGGAGACCAGGCCACCGCCGAGCGCGCGGCCGGCCTGCTGTGGATCGCGCGACACCTCGCGCGCATAGGCGACCACGCCACCAACGTGGCCGAGAGAGTCTACTTCATGGTGGTGGGGGAGAGACTGAAGCCGATAATAGAGGCGAAGAAGAAGTCTCTCGCCGCCGCCAGGGCGTAGGATATTCCAACAATCCGAAGGGGGGTGAGCTGCGCCTCTCGCCCCGGGGTTGCAGCCCCGGATTCCGCTGATTCTCATATCTGAAAGGAGATCTGTGTAATGAGAAAATCGCTTATCCTGTTGCTCGCGCTGTGCACGCTCCTGGGCGCCGTCTCGGCCATGGCCGCCGACTACCCGACCAAGCCCGTCACGATAATCGTCGCCTCGAACGCCGGCGGCGGCACCGACACCATGGCGCGACTGTTCGCCAAGTTCGCCGAGAAATACTTCCCGCAGCCGTTCGTCATCAACAACATCGACGGCGCAGGCGGCCAGAGGGGCTTCGACGCGCTCGCCCGCGCCAAGAAGGACGGCTACACGATCGGCACCATCTACACGCCGCACTTCACGGCCCACATCTCCGCCAAGAGGGCCAACTACACCATCGACGACTTCGCCATCCTTTACAACCTGGTGACCGACCCCGGCGTGCTCGTCGTCCCGGCCTCCAGCCCCTTCAACACCATCGAGGACATCATCGCGGCGGAGAAGGCCGATCCCGGCTCCCTGACAGGCTCCACCTCGGGTCCCGGCAGCGACGACGCGTTCGCGCTGGCCCAGTTCAACGAGGCGACGGGCTGCACTGTGAAGAGCGTGCCCGCCACCGGCTCGTCGAACGCGAAGGCCACGGTCATGGGGGGCCACGTGTCGATGGGCTTCATGAACCTGTCGCAGATCGAGTCCAACTACAAGGCGGGCGAGATCCGCATCCTGGCCATGATGACGACCAAGCGGCACCCGAGCGTGCCGGATATCCCGACCTTCGCCGAGCTGGGCTACAAGGTCGTCTCCGACTCGTCCAGGGGATTCGCCGCGCCCGCGGGCTTCCCCGAGGACGCCTACGCCATGATAGTCGACGTGTTCGAGAAGGTGCTCGCCGACCCGGAGTTCCTCGCGGCGGCCAAGGACCAGCTGGAGATGAACTTCATGGGACCGGAGGAGTACAGGCAGTATCTCGTGGATCTTCTCGAGGTGACCGACAAGGCCTACGAGAAGGACCCCTGGTAGATCGGAAGGACTCGACATGAACCCAGTCACGAACCGGCTCTTCTCGGCCGCGGGGCTGGGTCTCGCCGCAACCCTCTTCCTGGGGGCGAAGGACTTCCCGGACCGGGCCGCCTCGGCGGCCCGGTATATATTCTTCCTGGCCGGGGTCCTGGCGCTGCTCTCCGTGATCATGTTCTTCCGGAGCGAGGCCCAGTCTGAACCACAGAATCGTTGGATCCGCTCGCCACGGCACTTTTTAGTCACAGTAGCCGCCATGGCGGGCTACGGGGCGGCCATCCCGTATCTTGGCTTCTTCCTCGCAAGCGCGCTGTTCATGCCGGTGCTGGCGCTGCTGCTCGACTACCGGAGGCCGCTGTTCATAGCGATAGGGACGGGCGTCATACTGCTGTTCGTCTACCTCGTGTTCGTATACTTCCTGGGCGTGCCGGTGCCCATGGGCATTTGGGAGGGATAGGCCATGACCGAACACCTTGTTCCCGCGTTCCTGTCGCTGCTCGACCCCGTCGTCCTGCTGACCATAACCACAGGCACGGTCGTGGGGATCATAGTCGGCGCGATGCCGGGACTCACCGCCACCATGGCGGTCGCCCTTCTGATACCGGTCACCTTCGGGATGCCCCCCCTGCACGGACTCTCGCTGATGGGCGGCGTCTACTGCGGAGGCATGTACGGCGGGGCGATCTCGGCCATACTGCTCTCCACGCCGGGGACCCCGGCGGCGGCAGCCACCTCGTTCGACGGCTACCCGATGGCGCGGCAGGGCAAGGGGGGCACGGCCCTGGCAATCGCCGCCTGGGCCAGCTTCTGGGGCGGCATCATCTCCACCTTCGCCCTTCTGCTCATGGCGCCCACCCTGGCGCACTTCTCGCTGAGATTCGGCCCGCCGGAGTACTTCGTGCTGGCCATAATGGGGCTGTCGAGCATTGTGACCCTGACGAAGGGCAGCATGGTCAAAGGGCTGATCGCGGGCTTCCTGGGGCTGGTAGTGGCCACGGTGGGGATGGACCCCCTGTCCGGCTACATGCGCTTCACCTTCGGTCAGGTGGACCTGTACGACGGTGTCCCCTTCATGCCGGCCCTGATAGGGCTGTTCTCCATCAGCCAGATCCTCGATCTCACCGCCGAGACCCGCATTGCGGAGGGTCTTGACGGGACCTCCCTCTCCAGCATCAAGAGGAGCAAGCTCCCCAAGGGGCTCGGAGGGACGATAGTTCAGGGCGGCATAATCGGGACCATAGTCGGGATGCTGCCCGGCGCCGGGGCGACCATCTCCGCCTTCATCTCCTACAACTTCGCGAAGCAGGGCTCGAAGGATCCGGAGACGTTCGGCAAGGGCAACCCGAAGGGGGTGGCTGCATCGGAGAGCGCCAACAACGGCTGCGTCGGCGGTTCCATCATCCCGCTGCTGACCCTCGGCATCCCCGGCAACAGCGTCGCCGCGGCCCTTATGGGAGGTCTGATGATCCAGGGGCTGATCCCGGGGCCGGAGCTGTTCACCCGCTACGGGACCCTGACCTACGGCTTCATCCTCTCGCTCTTCCTGGCCAACCTGGTCTTCCTGGTGCTGGGGCTGTACCTCGCCCCCTATTTCGCACGGGTGACCAGCACGCCCAACGCGCTCCTGATACCGGGCATCGTCATACTGTCGGTGATAGGCAGCTACGCGATCAACAACAACATGTTCGACGTCTGGCTGATGCTGGGCTTCGGGATCGCGGGCTACTTCCTGGAGAAGGGAGGCTTCTCCACCGGAGCCCTGGTGCTCGGGCTGATCCTCGGCCCGATAGCAGAGCTGGGCTTCGGCCAGTCGCTGATCCTGTCCCAGGGGTCGCCGCTGATCTTCTTCGACAGGCCGCTGTGCATAGCTCTGTGGATAATCACCCTGCTGCTCATGATCCCCGCCTTCACCAGCGGAAGACGCAAAAAGCAGGCTTGAGACCGGCCGGCCCCTCGAGGGCCGGTTTTTTTGTTTTAAGCGCGATATTCGCCCACGCTATCGACTTTTCGCCACCTTTGTGGTATTTTTTACATACTGCAAAATCCCCCGCTCTCTTCCGAAGGAGATGGTCAAGTGGAAAGCGGACCGCAACCTTTAAGTAGAAATCGCAGAGCATAGACCGGCGCTGCGGCGGCCTCCCCTTTCGGCGAGTCCATGCCCGGCGCCCGACAGCGTCGTGGACAAGGAGGAGTCGCCATGGTCGACCTGAAAGAAAAATTCCTCGCGAGCCTGGACAAGCTCTTCGAGCGCAAGCAGTTCAAGAGCCTCAAGGAGCTGATGGCGGTCATGGAGGCCGCCGACGTGGCGGAGATACTGGCCGAGAAGACCCCCACCGAGCGGGTCTTCCTGTTTCGCCTGCTGCACAAGGACCAGGCCATCGAGGTCTTCGAGTTCATGGAAGGAGCGGAGCGCGAGGAGCTGCTGTCCAGCTTCACCGACTCCGAGGCGGCGTCGATAATCGAGGAGATGAGCGACGACGACCGCACCGCCCTGTTCGACGAGCTCCCCGCCAAGACAGTCAAGAAGCTGCTCTCCCACCTGTCGCCCAAGGAGCGCGGGCTGGCAAATACCCTGCTGAACTACCCCCCCGACTCGGCCGGTCACATAATGACCACGGAGTTCATCGACCTCAAGGAGAGGATGACCGCCTCCCAGGCGATAGACAGGATCCGCGCCACCGCCGGGAAGAAGGAGACCATCTACACGTCGTTCGTCGTCGCGCCCGACCGCCGCCTGAGGGGGACCGTCCAGCTCGAGGACCTTATCCTGGCCGCCCCCGATGTGCCCATAACCGACATAATGGACACGAACCCGGTCTTCGTCTCCACCTCCGACGATCGAGAGGAGACCGCCCGCACCATGTCGCGCTACGACCTGCAGGCCCTCCCGGTGGTGGACAGCGAGGAGCGCCTCGTCGGCATAGTCACCTTCGACGACATACTGGACGTCATCCAGGACGAGGCAACGGAGGACTTCGAGCGCATGGCCGGCATCCAGCCGGTCGACGAGAACTACCTGGAGGCCGGGGTGCTGACCCTGTCGCGCAAGAGGCTCACCTGGCTTCTGGTCTGCATCGTCACGCAGCTGTTCTCGACCACCATACTGGAACACTACACCTTCGCGCTGGAGAGCGTGGTGGCCCTGGCGTTCTTCATACCGCTGCTGATCGACACGGGGGGGAACACCGGAACTCAGGCCTCCACCCTCGTGATACGCGGCCTGACTGTCGGCGAGATCGAGGAGGCCGACCTGGGGCACGTGCTGCTGAAGGAGAGCCTCTCCGGCCTGCTGCTCGGCACGGTGCTCGCCCTGCTCGCCTCGCTGCGCGCCTGGACCATGGGCACGGGGCCGGGAGTGGCGCTGACCGTGGCGATCTCCGTGGTGGGCGTAGTGATGATGGGCAACCTGGTGGGGGCGTTCCTGCCCTTCGCGGCGAAGAAGATGAAGGTGGACCCGGCCGTGATGTCGGGCCCCCTTATCACCACCGTGGTCGACGTGCTCGGGCTGCTGCTCTACCTCGAGGTCGCCCGCCGGCTGCTCGGCCTGGTCGCGTAGGAGCGCTCCCGTGGCCGAGTTATGGAAGTCCTTCCTCGCCAGCGTCGACAAGCTCTACGAGCTCAAGCAGTTCAAGAGCCTCAAGGAGTTGCTGGGCGCGCTCGAGCCGGCGGACGTGGCCGAGATACTGGCCGGGAAGACCCCGTCGGAGAGGGCGTTCCTGTTCCGGCTGCTGCAGAAGGACCAGGCGGTGGAGGTCTTCGAGTTCATGGAGGGGGTGACGCGGGAGGAGCTGCTCGCGCACTTCACCGACTCCGAGGTCGCCTCGATAATCGAGCAGATGAGCGACGACGACCGCACGGCCCTTTTCGACGAGCTCCCCGCCAAGACGGTCAACAAGCTGCTCTCCCACCTGTCCCCGAAGGAGCGGAAGCTGGCGAACGCCCTGTTGAACTACCCTCCCGACTCGGTCGGGCACATAATGACCCCCGAGTTCATCGAACTGAAGGAGGGGATGGACGCCTCCCAGGCCATCGACCGGATAAGGGCTTCGGCCGGCAAGAAGGAGACGATCTACACATCGTTCGTGCTCGGATCGGACCGTCGGCTCAGGGGCGCGGTCCACCTGGAGGACCTGATCCTCGCCGACCCCAGGGCCCTTATGACCGCGATAATGGACAGGACCCCGGTCTTCGTCCGCACCTCCGACGACAGGGAGGAGGCGGTTTTGACCATGTCGCGCTACGACCTGCAGGCCCTGCCGGTGGTGGACAGCGAGGACAAGATGGTGGGGATCCTGACCTTCGACGACATAATAGACGTCATCCAGGAGGAGACGACGGAGGACTTCGAGCGGATGGCGGGCATAAGGCCGGTCGAGCGGGAGTACCTGCACGCCGGGGTCTTCACCCTCGCACGCAAGAGGCTGTCGTGGCTCCTGATCTGCATAGTCACCCAGCTCTTCTCCACCCTCGTACTGCAGAGGTACTCGTTCGCGCTGGAGAGCGTCGTGGCGCTCGCCTTCTTCATCCCCATGCTGATAGGCACGGGCGGCAACTCCGGCACCCAGGCCTCCACCCTGGTGGTACGCGGGCTCACGCTCGGGGAGATTCTGGACTCCGACATCGGCAGGGTGATCCGAAAGGAGACCATCTCCGGGCTGATCCTGGGGGGATTGCTGGCGGTCCTCGCGTCGCTTCGGGCGTGGAGCATGGGCGCAGGCCCCATGGTGGCCCTGACCGTCGCCATCTCCATCGTGGGAGTGGTGCTGATGGGCAACCTGGTCGGCGCGCTGCTCCCGTTCGCCGCCAAGAAGTGCGGGACGGACCCCGCCATCATGGCGGGACCGCTCATAACCACCGTGGTGGACATCCTGGGCCTGCTGCTCTACTTCGAGGTGGCGCGCTGGGCGCTGGGTCTCGTCTAGACCTTCCCCGGCAGCCTACAGCCTCATATCACCGGCCTTGACGAGCCCGACCCGTCTCAGGGCCCGCGCGAACAGGAGCGACAGGAGGGCGGGGCCGACGAAGTGCAGGGCGATTATGCCAGGCCACGCCGCGGCGCCCATAACCCCGAGCGCCGACACCTGCCCTACCAGCCCGCTCGTCCCCATCCCCGCGCCTATACTGCTGTTCTCCATCTTGAACACCACTGTCGAAAGCGGCCCGAGCGCGGCCGACGCCAGGGTCGGGGGAAGCCATATCCACGGATTCCTGATGATGTTGGGCATCTGGATCATAGACGTGCCCAACCCCTGCGACAGCAGCCCGCCCACTCCGTTGTCGCAGTAGCCGGCGACCGCGAAGCCCACCATCTGGCAGCAGCACCCGACCGTCGAGGCACCGGCGGCCAGGCCCGACAGGCCGAGCGAGATCGCAAGGGCGGCGCTGCTTATCGGAAGGGTCAGAACCAGCCCCATTATCACGGACACCGCGATCCCCATCGGGATCGGCTGCAGTGCCGTGGCGGCGTTGACTATGCCGCCCAGCCAGTACAGCCCCCTGGC
>JAKJGK010000163.1 GCA_022704435.1 Synergistota bacterium
GCATGCGCGCATTTTTCCGAACCACCTCCAGAGTTTGAGTGGAAAGAGTATGATGCCAAACACCCCGAATTTCAATAGCCGGCGGGAGGAATCGCACAAACGAGGTCAGATCCCTCCTCCCCTGCGGGTCGTCGGGATGACAGGGAAGGCGCGGGTCGTCGGACAACACGTCGTCCCGAACGGAGCGAAGCGACGGAGGGACCCTGCACGGGATTGCTTCGGAGTAGGGATGACGGCTAAGAGATCGACACGAACGGAAAAAACGCCCGTTCGGTCGCCTGCTTCGTGGCCAGGAACGTGCCGCACAAGCGATCGACACGAACGGAAAAATCACCCGTTCGGTCGCCTGCTTGTGTCGTCCCGAACGGAGCGAAGCGACGGAGGGACCTGAAATTGACTGGCCTTCGTCTTGAAGTTCGAGTGACAGGTCGGTGGCTGTTCTGTACAATTGTGCTTGGCGGGGAGGTCCGTCTCGACGCACCGTGCGCGGGACGCTCCTGCCGAGGGGGGATGTGCTATGTTCGAGATGAAGTTCGCTGCGGAGGGCGGCGGGCTGGTCGCGGAGCTCTCGGGCCGGCTGGACGCCAGGTCCGCTCCGGATTTCGAGAGGGACGCGCTGGCGGCGGCAGACGGCCTCGAGGGGGAGCGCGGGATGCTGCTCGACCTGTCCGGGCTCGAGTACATAAGCAGCGCCGGGCTCCGGTCGATCCTGCTGCTCGCCAGGCGCCTTTCCGGGTCGAGCGGAAGGGTCGTCCTGTGCGGGATGGCCGGAGTCGTGAAGGAGGTCTTCGACATCTCCGGCTTCGACAGCTTCCTGCCGGTGGCCAGCGGCAGGGACGAGGGGCTGTCTCTGCTCTCCGGACGGGGGGCGTAGCCGTGGGGGTCAGGGAGCGCGAGTTCGTCGCGTCGCTCGAGTCCCTGCCGGACATCCGCAGCTTCGTGCTGGAGGAGGACGGCGCGGAGGGGCGGCTGCCCCCCCGCAGGGCCGCGCACATGGATGTCGCCATCGAGGAGATCGTCGTGAACATCTGCTCCTACGCCTACGAGATCCCTCCCGGCAGGCTGACCGTCCGCGTGGAGGAGTCGCCCGACGCATTCTCGGTGGAGTTCCTGGACAACGGCGTCGCCTTCGACCCTCTGTCGGTCGACGACCCGGACGTGTCGCTGCCCCTGGACGGGCGCGACGCCGGAGGGCTCGGCATCCTGCTGATCCGCAGGATGATGGACGAGGTGCACTACTCGCGCAAGGGCGACCTTAACAGCCTGCGGATAGTGATGACCGCCGGGGGGAGGTAGACGGCCGTGCGGCCGCGGGCGAGAGCCGCCCTGGCGGGAGTCCTGTTCGTCGCGCTGGTGGCCTCCCGGGCCGGGGCGGCGACGAAGGCCGTGCTGACCCTGCACTGGTACCCCCAGACCCAGTTCGCGGGCTACTACATGGCGCTGGCAAAGGGATTCTACGCCGCGCGGGGGATCGACCTGGAGATCAGGCGCGGAGGCTCCGACGTGGACTCGATCAGGGAGCTGCGCGAGGGGAGGACCGACTTCGCCACCCTCTTCCTGACGGCCGGGATACTATACCGCGCGGACGACCTGAGGCTGGTGAACGTCGTCCAGGTGGTCAACCGCGGCAACCTGCTGATAGTGGCTCGCCGGGACCGCGGCGTCTCCAAGATCGCGGACCTCGACGGGCGCAGGATGAGCCTGTGGGGGGACCACTTCTCCGCCGCCTTCAAGAAGGCCTTCGCGGACAGCGGCATCTGGCCGGTGCTGTTCGACCAGTTCTCGTCGGTGGAACTCTTCCTGCGGGGCGGGGTGGACGCCTGCTGCGCCATGAGCTACAACGAGTACCAGCGCATCCTGCTCGCGGGGCGCAGCCCGGAGGAGCTGACTGTGATCTCGCTGGCCGACGAGGGGTACGACATCCCCGAGGACGGCGTCTACTGCGTCGAGGAGACGTGGCGAAAGGACCCGGAGCTGGCCCGCGACCTGGGGGAGGCGACCATGGAGGGCTGGCGCTACGCGGCGGAGCACCCGGAGGAGGCGGTGGACCTCGTCCTGGCGGAGGCGGACAGGGCGGGCTACACGGTCAACCGCGTGCTGCTGAGGCGGATGCTGGACGGCATCCTCCCCTCGATACTCGCGGACGGCTCGTGGCGCACTCCGGGGGTCCTCTCCCGCGAAGACTACGAGAGGGCCGCCGGGCTGGTCCGCTCCGTGTTCGTCGAGGCAGGCGAGTCCGCGCCGTACGAGGCCTTCCGCCCCCTGGAGTCCGGGAGATGATAGACCGCCTGTTCCCCTTCTTCCCCGACGGCCGCAGGGGGGTCTCCATAGCCGCCAGGCTGGCCCTGATGATAGTACTCGGCGTCGGTGCGCTCTTCTCCGCCATCGTGCTGTACGGATACTTCACCTCGCGCGCGGCGCTCGAGCGCGAGTTCGCCGAACGGATGGAGAACCTTGGCAGGGCCGCGGAGAACGAGTTTCTGCGGATTCCGGGCATCGCCGAGTCCGCGACCCGCGACCTTGCGGAGGTGTTGCTCCAGTTCTCTCCGCCGCCGGAGAAGCTCGCCGAGACGATGAAACGCCTGCTGGAGTCCCACCCTGACATCTCCGCTCTGACGATCGGCTTCTCCAGGGAGGGTGCCGATCCGCGCTACGGGAACTACTGCCCCGATGCGTCCAGGGAGGGGGGATCGGTCCGACTAAGGGATCTCGCCGGAGAGGTGGACTGGACCGTCCAGGAGTGGTATCAGCTTCCGCTGCAGATGGGCAGGGCGCTGTGGACCGAGCCCTTCTTCGGGGAGGGAGGCGGGCTGATGGTCAGCTACGCCATACCGGTCTACGACGCGAGCTGGCGCTATCTCGCGACCGTCTGCGCCTCGCTCGAGCTTCACCGCCTGGCCGGGGTGTTCTCTGCGATGCCCATCGGCGGCCGCGGCTACGCGTTCATGATCACGGGGGACGGGACCTTCGTGTCGCACCCGAGGCGCGAGCTGCTCATGCGCGAGACCATGTTCTCCGTCGCGGAGATGGAGGACCGGACCGACCTCGTGGACCTGGGGCGCAGGATGATCAGGGGCGAGACGGGCACCGCCTCGCTGTACGACCCGCTTCGCGGGCGGCTGATGGTCTTCTTCAGGCCGGTCGGCGCGATGGGGTGGTCGATAGGCATCCTCTTCCCCGAGGAGGAGGCGCTGGCCGACATCACGCGCCTGCGCCGCGTCCAGGGCCTTCTCGGCCTCGGCGGCCTGATCGCGCTGGTGGTCGCCGGCCTGTTCATATCGGGCAGGATAAGCGGGCCGATGCGGCTTCTGAAGGACTCCGCAGCGCGGCTGGCCTCGGGCCCCCTCTGCCGCCGGTCGCGGCCCGCGACGAGGTGGGGCTGCTCACCGCATCGTTCGCCTCGATGAGGGACGACCTCGTATTGCACCTGGAGCGCCTCAAGACGGAGATCGCCGTGCGCGAGAGGGTGGCCGGGGAGCTGGACATAGCGCGCTCCATACAGATGAGCCTGGTCCCGCGCACCTTCCCCCCCTTCCCCGATGACCGGCGCTTCGACCTGCACGCCTGCCTCGAGCCCGCCCGCGAGATCGGGGGGGACTTCTACGACTTCTTCCTCGCGGACGACGACCACCTTCTGCTGGTGATAGGGGACGTGTCGGGCAAGGGCATCCCCGCAGCCCTGTTCATGGCGGTGACGCGGAGCTTCGTCAAGGCCCTGGCGTCCGACGACG
>JAKJGK010000044.1 GCA_022704435.1 Synergistota bacterium
AAGAGGGCTCTCCGAGGTACGAGGTCGACTTCCTCATCCAGCGCAAGAACGCCGTCTACCCGGTCGAGGTGAAGGCAGGCGGAAACGTGGAGGGCCGCAGCCTGAAGAAATACGCCGAGATCTACGGCACCGACGTCCCGCTTCGCATTCGCTTCTCGTTGCGCAATCTTAAGCTGGACGGCGACACGCTGAACATCCCGCTCTTCATGGCTGACCAGATCGACCGGCTGATCTCGTTGTGCGAGGGGCGGTAGAGCGAGCGGCACACAGGGGATTACGCTCGATTCTTTAGAACACGGCTGAACAAAAATGACCGCAGATCACGACGTCCATCAATTACCGCGACGACATAGACCCTTTTCTCGATTACCGTGTAGAAAATCCGGTACGGTTTGAAGAACACCTCGCGATAATCGACCACTCCAATCTCCACCAGCTCGGATGGAGTGGCACCCCTGAACGGAAATGCGGCGAGTCGACCGAAAGCGTCTTCAATTTGCGCAAGTACGTATTCCGCTTTCGCTGTGCTTTCGTTCCGAGCAATAAAGCGGCAGATGTCCGCAAGGTCGTGATAAGCGTCGTCCGTTACCAAGACCTCGTACGCCACCGACACTTTCAGAGGCCTTCCCGAATGGATGAAACAACCTCTGCCGCCGGGCGGACCCTTCCTTCTTCGATCTGACGCCTGCCCAAAGAGAGAATTTTAAGGAGCGCGAGCGTCTGCTGCGTCCGCTCGTATTCGGCTATATCTTGCACCACGGCCTTTGCCTCGCCCTCGCGGGTAATTATAAGCGGCTCGCCTCGCTCACTTAGGGTGCGAATAATCTCGTCTGTATTTTCCTGTAGATATCCCACCGATTTTACGTTTGCCGATAATCTCATGGTGACCTCCCCCCTTCATAGGAATTGTACTCTGGGATATGGAACCGCAGAAAGTGCTCCACGATGCAGTAACAAAGCGAGGTCACTCCCTTCGGTTCGGGACGACAATAACGTCATTATGAGGTCCGCTGCCGATTCTCGTCTTCCCGAGCGAACGCGAAGGATCTCGGTTTAAGCCCGTCTACGATTTCATTCGGTCAACAATCTTGCTATTTCGCTTTTCAACGTCGGGAGTTTGTTGACCGCAACATTCCACACTATCCTGTAGTCCACTCCGTATTCCCTACTCACGATGCGACATAGAAGCTCTCGACTTCCTCCAGCACCCTGGGCAGAATGTGAGGGCTCATCCCTTCTCGCGTGACTACCTCGACCCTCCTGCCCAGGAGGTCCTCCAGAAGAAAGGAAAGCTCCATAAAGTTGTCGAAGGTCCTCTTCCCTTCGGCGAACTCCACGAGAAGGTCGACATCACTGTCGTCGTTCTGATCGCCCCTTGCGAAGGATCCGAACAGACCGACCGAGATGACTCCGAGCGCCGCCAGGTCTTCTCTTGCTCTGTCAAGGCCATCAAAAACTAATCCCTTGTCCTTGACCGGTTCACGAATCCTCATAGTCGCCCCTCCTTCCTTCGAAGTACCCCGGCCGTAGCTGCGCCGCTCATGGTCTTTTCCGAATTGTACCATCGCTCGCTCGAATTGGCCACATGAAGCTTTGGGAAGCCTCCCTTGATAACCGGAGGACATGGTTTGCGTTGCAGACCGCAAGGGGGTGGCGCCACGGGCGACTCTCACTCACATCGCCAAGGGATCTGGGCGGCGTGGCGGCACCCTCCCCAGGTCCCTCCCCTCGACGCTTTGCTCCTCGGGATAGCGAACGACGCGAACGGGAAACCCGCCCGTTCGGTCGCCTGCTTACCTCGCTGCGCTCGTTCGGGACGACGATACGGTCATCCCAAGTGAAGCAGTACTGCCATCCCGAGGCGGTTTCACGTCATCCCGAACGAACGTGAGGGATCCTGCTACGGGGCGGCCTCCTATTCAAGGGCGGCTCCTTGGCTGGGTCCCTCCTCGCTGCGCTCGTTCGGGACGACAGTACGGTCATCCCGAGCGGAGCGAGGGATCCGGCCTGCTCTTGCGATTTCCTACCCCGCCGAGTCCACGGCGGCTCGAAAAGCCCCTATGAACTCCGTCGCGCTCGCCCTCAAACACTCCCTGTCCGCGCCGCACGGTTCCAGGCGGTTTATCAGGGCGCTGCCCACTATCACGCCGTCCGCTGCTCGAGCCGCCGCCCTGGCCCTCTCCGGCGTGCTCACGCCGAACCCTACGGCCAGCGGCAAATCCGTGAAGCCCCTCAATCTCCCGATGTAGTTCTCCAGCGGCGCGCTCCCCTTCTCTTCGTTGCCAGTCACGCCCAGCAGTGAGACGCAGTAGAGAAACCCGGAGGCCCTGTCGGCTATCGCCTTTATCCGCTCGTCGGTGCTGTTCGGCGTGACCATCAATATGAACTCGACCCCTTGCGAGCGCAGGGCTCCGGCCACCTCGTCGCACTGGTGAAAGGGGAGGTCGGGCACTATGACTCCCTCTACCCCGGCGGCGGCCGCGTCCCGCGCAAATGCCTCCGCGCCGTAGGCAATTATGTTGTTCATGTAGCCCATCAGGACCAGTGGGGCTTTGAGCTCCCCTTTCAGGGACTTCAGCATGTCGAGGATCCTCTTCAGCGTCGTTCCGCCCTGCAGCGCCCGCTGCCCCGCCCGCTGAATGACCGGTCCGTCGGCCAGGGGATCCGAGAAGGGTATCCCCACCTCTAGGATGTCGACCCCGCACTCGTCGAGCAACCTCATCAGGAAGGCCGTGGTCTCCAGGTCCGGGTCGCCTGCGGTGATGTATGTGACCAGCGCCTTCCTGTCCTCGAAGGCCCTCGATATCCGTGTCATGTCCGCACGCTCCTTTCAACCGACAGAATGGTGTCCATGTCCTTGTCGCCGCGTCCGGACAGGTTCACCAGCACTATGCTTCCACTCGGAAGGGACGCCGCCGTCCGGTAGACGTAGGCCAGCGCGTGCGAGCTCTCCAGCGCGGGGATTATCCCCTCCAGGCGGCAGGTGAGCCTGAAGGCGTCGACCGCCTCGTCGTCCGTGGCGGACACGTAGGTCGCCCTGCCGGAGTCGGCAAGCATGCTGTGCTCCGGCCCGACGCCCGGGTAGTCCAGCCCAGCCGATATCGAGTGAGCCGGTAGAATCTGTCCGTCCTCGTCGTACAGGGCGTAGGAGTACGACCCGTGCAGCACGCCCGGCCTTCCGCCGCTGACCGCCGCCGCGTGCAGGCCGGTCTCCAGCCCCCTGCCTGCCGCCTCCACGCCGACCAGGGCCACCGGGTCGTCCAGGAAGGCGTGAAAGATGCCTATGGCGTTGCTTCCGCCCCCCACGCAGGCGACCACCTGGTCCGGGAGCCTCCCCTCCCGCTCCAGCATCTGAGCGCGCGCCTCCACCCCTATGATCCTCTGGAAGTTGCGCACCATCAGGGGGTACGGGTGCGGCCCCATCACCGACCCTATGACGTAGAAGGAGTCCTCCACGTTGGTCACCCAGTCGCGGATCGCCTCGTTGACCGCGTCCTTCAGGGTGCGGGTGCCGGAGAGCACCGGGACGACCTCCGTCCCGAGCAGCTCCATCCGCGCCACGTTGGGCGACTGCCTGCGGATGTCCTCCTCCCCCATGTAGACCACGCACTCGAGCCCGAAAAGCGCAGATGCGGTCGCCACCGCCACTCCGTGCTGCCCCGCGCCTGTCTCGGCGATGATGCGCCTCTTGCCCATCTTCGACGCCAGCAGCACCTGCCCGAGCGCGTTGTTTATCTTGTGCGCCCCGGTGTGGTTCAGGTCCTCCCTCTTGAGGTAGACCTTCACATCGCCCAGCGACTCGCTTATGCCGCGCGCGTGCCAGAGCGGAGTGGGACGCCCGCTGTAGTCCCTCAGCAGGGCGTTCAGCTCGGCGTTGAAGGACTCGTCCTCCAGCGAGGCCAGGTGCGCCGCCTCCAGCTCGTCCAGCGCCGGGACCAGCGTCTCGGGGACGTACTGCCCGCCGAACACGCCGAAGTACACTGAAGTCTTCATCTCCGCTCTCCCCTTTCGGTTTCGTCGAATCCTCGCACGACGGCCACGGCCTTCTCAAGCCTGCCGATATCCTTCACCCCCGGCGAATCCTCCACCCCGCTGTTCAGGTCCACGCCGAAGGGGCGAACGGCGACGAGGGCATCCCCCAGGTTGTCCGGCCCAAGTCCCCCCGCCAGTATGAAGGGCCTCGCGAACGTCCTGCCGGACAGCAGCTCGTGGTCGAAAACACTTCCCTTCGCCATCTCCCTCTTGCGGCTGTCGAACAGGAAGTACCTCGCCGCGCCGTATGCCGCCGCCCTCTCAAGGTCTGCGGGGCCGGAGACGGATAGACCCTTGATCACGTCGATCCCCGCGCCCTCCACCATCTCCGGCGTCTCCTCCCCGTGAAGCTGAAGGAGATCGAACGCCCCGCACGCCGCTGCCTCCGCCAACTCGCCGGGGGACGGGTTCATCATCACGGCGACGCGCCGAATCCCGGCAGGGACACTTCCGGCCAGCGAGACGGCCTCCTCCAGGGGTACGCGCCGGGGGCTGCCCTCGACCAGGATGAACCCCAGCGCGTCGACGCCGAGCCCCGCGGCGGCGTCCACGTCCTGCCGCCTGGTAACCCCGCAGACCTTGATGAATGTCACGCGGCGCGCCTCCCCTCCTTGAGCGAGCGTATCGCGCCCGCCGGGTCGCACGCGCGCATCAGTGCCTCCCCGACCAGGATCGCGTCCACCCCGGCTCCGGCGAGGAAGCGGGCGTCCTCCACGTCCTTGATCCCGCTCTCCGCGACCACCGTGCGCACCCCCTCGCCCTCGGCCGCTCGCAGCGCCTCCATCAGGCGCTCCGTCGTGCGCAGGTCGACCGTGAAGTCGTTCAGGTTGCGGTTGTTTATGCCCAGGATCCGCGGGTCCGCCTCCAGCGCCGCGTGCAACTCCTCCTCGTCGTGGACCTCGATCATCGCCTCCATGCCGAGAGAAGCGGTCAGCGCCGCGAGCTCGCAGAGCTTCTTCCTGTCTAGCGCAGACGCGATCAGCAGCAGCGCGTCCGCCCCCAGAAAGAGGCTCTCGTACACCTGCACCTCGCTCACTATGAAGTCCTTCCTCAGCATCGGAAGCCTCGTCCTGGCCCTGAGGCGTCGCAGGTCCTCCGGGCCGCCGCCGAAGAACACCTGGTCCGTCAGCACGGAGACGGCGTTCGCGCCCCCCCTCTCGTACGCGGAAAGCTGCGCGGCAACGTCCAGGTCTCCGTTGATCGTCCCCCCGCTCGGGGAAGCCCTCTTGATCTCCGCCACGACGGATAGTCCGTCGCCCTTCAGCGCCCCGGACAAACTCCTGCGCGGGGACTTCATCTCCGCCACCTCGACCGCCTTCTGCCTCAGAATCTGCCGCATTATCATGTCCTCTACCTCCCCTTCGTATTATGCGGACCGCGGGACGGCCCGCCCGTTTTCCGAGAACCTGCGGATCCTCTCCAGCACCGCCGCCGCCCTTCCCGAGTCGATGCTCTCCCCGGCGAGCGCCGAACCCTCCCTCCAGTCCGTCGCCGCCCCCGAGGCCAGGAAGACCGCCGCGGCGTTCAGTATCACGGCGTCGCGCGCCGCTCCCCTCCTCCCGGACAGGACCGCCTCGATTATCGAGGCGTTCCTGCCCGCATCCCCGCCGGTGAGCTCGTCGCCGCCCCGGCGGGCCAGCCCCGCGTCCTCCGGGGCCACCAGCGTCTCCCTTACGCCCTCCTCGGAGAAGAGGACGACCCGGTTCTCGCCGCTGAGCGAAAGCTCGTCGAAGCCGCCGTGGCCCGATACGACCATCCCCCCCTTTCTGCCAAGCGACAGCAGCACGTCGGCCAGCAGGGGCGCGACGCCAGGGTCGAACACGCCCATCACCTGGTGCGTGATAGCAGCCGGGTTGAGCAGCGGACCGAGGACGTTGAACATCGTCCGCACGCCGAGGCTCTTCCTGACCGGGGCAAGGCACTTGAGCACGGGATGGAAGTGCGGCGCAAACAGCAGCACCATCCCCGATTCGTCCAGGCAGGAGAGAGCCCTCTCCGGGGTGTCCGGCATCTCCGCGCGAAGAGCCTCGGCCACGTCCGCGCTGCCGCACCTGCTGGACACGGAGCGGTTGCCGTGCTTCGCCACGGGGATGCCGCCCCCGGCCACGACGAACGCGGCGGCGGTCGAGATGTTGAACGTGCCCTTGCAGTCGCCCCCCGTGCCGCAGTTGTCCACCAGCAGCGGACGGCTCCCGGGGACCGCCCGGGCCTTTTTCAGCAGAGCCCGCGCCGCCCCGCCTATCTCGGACCTGGTCTCCCCCTTCGTCCTCAAAGCCGCCAGAAACGCCGCCGACTGCTCGGAGGGGACATCGCCCCCGACCAGGGCGTCCATCGCCTCCTCCATCTCCTCGTACTCAAGGTCCTTGCGATCCATCACTTTCGAGAGAGTCCTCGCAAACATGACGCTGCCTCCTCTTCTTCAAAAAATATGCGGGGGAGAGAAACCTTTTCGGCCTCTCTCCCCCGCAGGGGGAAAAATAAAAAAAGGCCGCGGAGTCGGATCCCTAAAGGGACCTGCCTCCACGGCCAAGAAAACGCGCGTTATTGCTGTTCCGCGAGCTTCAAAGGTCGTCGGTGGCAGGCATTCAAGCCCGCCACGACCACATTGCAGTCATTTTGATCCGTACCATGGGAAAAACCTCCCGGCTTCGATTGCGGCAAACAGTATCACACGTTCGCGCGACTGTCAACAGCCGCGCGCGGTTTTTATTACGGGACAGGGAAAATGTCCTGGGGTGCGGACGTTTTCCCTGTCCCTTGACATAGCCGCAGTGCGGGTCGCCGCAGCTGAAGACAATCCATGGATTCACCTCAAGGTATCGAGATTGAAACGAGATGTTATATAATGCTTGTCATGACATGTGCATAAATGAGCCGCCTCAATTAAACACAAATATTCTGCACAAAGGACATGAAAATGCAAACGAAGAATTATAAGTATTATTTTTATTTCACAGCTATTATGATGGTCGTACTAAGTGCGCTCATTATTTCGGTACATAATGAACCAATAATTACTGATACAAAGCAGCATTTCTATGCGCAGTCAAAGGGCGGCTATGAAGTAAAAATCGGAGTGCTGGCCAACCTCGGCTATGAACAGTGCATTAAATCATGGGGGGCAACCGCCGAGTACTTGAATGACAAAATTCCGCATCACGAATTTTTTATTATCCCGCTGGCTTTCGACGAGATCAACGACTCGGTGGAGAAAAGAGAAGTGGACTTCGTGCTGGTCAACCCCTCGATGTACGTCGAGCTCGAAGTCAAGTACGGAGTCAGCAGGCTGATCACGTTGAAAAGCCAACTTCTCGGGGAGGAGATGGTCCATTTCGGCGGCGTGATCTTCGCGAGAGCAGACAACATCGCGGTGAACACGCTGGAGGACTTGAAGGGCAAGAGCTTCGTCGCGGTCGACAAGGAGTCTTTAGGCGGATGGCAGATGCAATGGAAGGAGTTCCTCGACCACGGCATAGACCCGCACAAAGACTTCGCAAAGATCGATTTCGCAGGCACTCAGGATAAGACAGTCTACAGCGTGCTGAACGGCGAGTACGACGCGGGCGCCACAAGGACAGGCATCCTGGAGCAGATGGCATGGGACGGCAAGGTCAACATATCGGACATCAAGATCATCAATAGATGCGCCGGTTGCGGATTCCCGTTCCTGCACTCCACGCAGATCTATCCGGAGTGGCCCGTCGCAAGACTGGCACATGTGAATGACGACCTGGCGCACGAGGTCGCCCTGGCGATGATGCAGATGAAGCCGGACGACCGGGCGGCGAGGACGGCCAATATCGCGGGATGGACGGTGCCGCAGAATTACGTCGAACTCAGCAACACCCTGAAAGCCCTGAGGATAAGGCCTTACGAGAACTACGGCCGGATCACGATCAAGGACATCGTGATCCAGTACAAATGGTTCCTGCTGATTCTAAACATCGGCATCGTCCTGGCAATGTTCTTTATGATGCGACTCCTTTCTTTAAGGGAGGAACTGCAGTGCGCGCTGGCACTCTCGAAAGAAATGGAGAAAAACGCCGACAACGCCAATGCTGCTAAGGGCGAATTTCTGGCGCATATGAGCCATGAAATCCGGACGCCCATGAACGCCATCATAGGGCTTTCGCAGCTGATGGAGAATACCGACCTGTCCTCCAAGCAGAAGGACTACGTAAAGAAGATCGTCAGCTCCGCAAAACACCTTCTGGGACTCATCAACGACATCCTCGACTACTCGAAAATCGAGGCGAAGGAGATGGGATTGGACAATCAACCATTCGACCTGAACGAAGTGCTTCACAATCTGTCCAATATTTTTTCGCTTAAGGCAGAGGAAAAGGGCCTGGAGTTTCTATTCGACGTCGAAGCAACAATGCCGCATCAACTGATCGGCGACCAGCTTCGATTGAGCCAGGTAATTGTAAACTTGACGAACAACGCGATGAAATTCACTGAAAAAGGGCACATCATACTTTCCATACGATCGGAAGAGTTGGATTCCAAAAGGCTCAGGCTGAAATTCGAGGTCCGGGATACTGGAATAGGGATGACGCAAGAGCAGATGCATAAGCTATTCAAGCCCTTTACCCAGGCTGATTCCTCGATAAGCAGGCAGTTCGGAGGCACGGGACTCGGACTCACCATCAGTAAACAGCTCGTCGAGATGATGGGCGGCACGATCTCCGTCACAAGCGAGCCAGGAAGAGGGAGTTCATTCTGTTTCGATGTCCTTATGACCTACGACGACCAGCATCCGAACGCATTGATCTCGACTCCGGAGCTGCAAGGGCTGAAGGTCCTGATTGTCGACGACAACGAAACCGCAAGGGACATTCTTCGGAACATGCTGGAGTCGTTCCGTTTCACCGTGTACGAAGCGGAGTCCGGCGACGAGGCCCTCCGCATGCTTGAGAGCGAAGAAGTTGCGCCGCAGCTGATCGTTATGGACTACATGATGCCCGGGATGAATGGATTGGAGACAATCAAAAGCCTCAGAGAATCCGGAGTTTCGGTAGAAGTCCCGGAAATCATGATGCTGTCCGCCTTTGCCAAGGAGGATGTCAAGCTCGACGCCAAACACCTGGGCGTCGAGAAGTTCCTGGACAAGCCCGTTAATCCGTCTTACCTGTTCGACACGATCATGGAGATCTTCGGGTTCCAAAGCCAGAGAGCAAGCGGCATTGCCAAGGCTGAAACACTGGTGGACGTCGGCTGCATTCAGGGAGCGGAGATCATACTGGCCGAGGACAACGAGATCAACCAGCAGGTTGCGTATGAACTGCTGACTCAAGCCGGATTGACCGTCACAATCGCGAACAATGGAATGGAAGTGCTGGAGCTCCTCGCATCCTCCAACGATAAAAGATACGACCTGATCCTGATGGACGTTCAGATGCCGGTAATGGACGGACGGACCGCCACCATGAAAATCCGCGAGATGGACAGTCCGTACAGAGATATTCCGATCGTCGCCATGACGGCCCATGCGATCAGCACGGAGATCGAAAAAAACCTGGCCAGCGGAATGAACGACCAGGTTAACAAGCCGATCGAGATCGGGGACCTGTTTGCAGCATTGATCAAGCATATTCCTCCGAAGGGCGCTGGTGAAAAGCGGCTCTTTTTGCAGGATCTGGTTCCGACTAAAACTACGAGCGGCACTTCCATTCGAATCGCCGGAATTGACGTGGAAGAGGGCATGAAACGCGTATTGAACGACGAGCAGATGTATATCGACCTTTTAAGGTCCTTCTGCAGGCTGTACTCCGACGCCATGGATCAGATAGCCTCCAACACCGAGGCCGGGCGTCTCGACGTGAACGAGCGCCTCGTGCATACGATCAAGGGCAACAGCGGAACGCTCGGGGCGAAAGAGCTGTACCGGTCCGCCGCGAAACTGGAGGAGGGCTACAGAAACCGCACTGCCTCTGAATCGGATCTCGCCGACTTCTCAAGGGACCTTGACGCGGCACTGAACGGCATCCAAGACTTTTTGAGCAGCTATCGGCCGCCGGAGGAGGAGACGATCAGTTCCGATCCCGGACAGCTGGAAAAAGAGATAGGCTCCCTGTATCATCAACTTGAATCTTACAACTCGGAAGCTATCGATACAATTGAAATGATAGTGAAGATGAGTCCGGAAGAGGAAAAGGAAAGATGGCGCGCGATAAGATCGCTTGTCGATGATCTGCAGTTTGATTCGGCGCTGCAGCAGCTTGCTTTGACCACGGAGATCATGGGGTTGTCCCCGGAGGGAATTGAATGAGCATGCAAAAGAGCAAGATTCTGATCATCGACGATTCCGCCGACGCGATCAAAATCCTGATCAAGCTCCTGTCGCCGGAGTACACCGTGTTTTTTGCGACCGATGGCTTCAAAGGCATCGAGCAGGCCAGGGAGAAAAAGCCGGATTTAATACTGCTGGATATCATGATGGATACCATCAACGGCTACGAGGTGTGCAAATTATTGAAGAAGGACGGCGAGACGGCGGAGATCCCGGTCATATTTCTCACGGCCGTCTCGGAATCCATGGACGAGGCGCAGGCATTCAATATCGGCGGCGCGGACTATATAACAAAACCTTTCGTTCCGATCGTGGTGCTGGCCAGGATCCGAAACCAGATTAAACTGACCGAGGCGTTGATGGAGCTCAAACGTTTGTACAATCTCGCCCTCGATGCGAACCCCATTACAGGTCTGCCCGGGAACAACAGCATTAAAAACGCGATCACCGCCGCGATCGAGACCAACCAGCAAGCCTATGTTTTTTATGCTGATTTGGACAACTTCAAGGCTTACAACGACGCCTACGGCTTTGCGAATGGCGACAGGGTCATCCTCTACACCGCGAACCTGCTGCAAAGCGTCATGAAGGAGGTTGGAATTGCGGACGGCTTCACGGGCCACGTCGGCGGAGACGACTTCGTGCTGATAGTGGAAAGGGACAGGGCGCTAGGCTACGCATACCGGGTCATCGAGAGATTCGATCAGGAGATCGGGGAGTTCTACAACGATCGAGACCGCGCCAACGGCTATATAGCCTCGAAGAACAGAAAGGGCGAGGAGACCAGCTTTCCATTGATGTCCATCAGCATCGCAGGCGTGGACCTGTCCCTGCGCAACTACACCAATGTCCTGCAGGTCTGCGACATGTGCGCGGAACTGAAAAACAGGGCCAAGCAAGAAGCAGGCAGCTTTTTGATGATCGACCGCAGGATGTTATAGAGTTTATATTTCGTCGGATCAACCCGCGGAGCCTCCTCCCCGCCTCCTCGCAATTCAGCCCTTTTCTGTCCGACACCTTCGGTGGCGAGAATATATCCGTCTTGCCACTTGACAAGCAAGGTATTGTGGACTATTTATATGCAAAGAAAAGAAAATATCTCGAAGTCAGCCACAAAACGGCCGGATCGACACAGGCCCGAGAACGGGGAGGTAAGGGATGAAGCTTCGGGTGGGAGTGCTGCAGCTTGATATAAAAATTGGCGACAGGGATTACAACTACAGGAACATCGAGGACTGGATGGCGTCCTTCTACGTGCCGTCCGACTTGACGACCGCCGTCGTCCTGCCCGAGCTTTGGAACACGGGCTACGCCCTGGACCGGGCGCAGGAGCTGGCGGACGCGGAGGGGACCGGGGCCGCGTCCTTCCTGGGGGAGCTGGCCAGGAAGTACGGGGTCTGGTTCGCTGGCGGCTCGGTGCTGGCATCGACGAGGAAGAAGCTCGTCAATCGGGCCCAGGTGATCAACCCGGGGGGGAAGCTAGCGGCCAAGTACGACAAGGCCCACCTCTTCCGCCTGATGAAGGAGGACGAGCACTTCACCGGCGGCAAGAAGGAGTGCGTGTTCGACCTCGACGGCGTCGCCGCCGGGTGCGTGATATGCTACGACATACGCTTCGTCGAGTGGGTCCGCACCTATGCGCTGAAGGGGGTCAAGCTGCTGTTCGTCAGCGCCCAGTGGCCCTCGGCCAGGGTGGACCACTGGAGGACCCTGCTGCGGGCCAGGGCGATCGAGAACCAGATGTACGTGGTGGCGTGCAACAGGTGCGGAGTGTCGGGAAAGACCGCGTTCCCCGGCAGCTCCATGATAATCGGCCCGAGGGGCGAGGTCTACTACGAGGGGCGCGACGGGGAGGAGGCGGGCTTCGCCACGATCGAGCTCGACGATGTCGACGAGGCCAGGGGGGAGATCACGGTCTTCGGCGACAGGCGCCCAGAGCTGTACACTCTGAAGTAGGAGGCCGAAGGGAGCCCGGGCCGCCAACTCCAGAGCCTCGGGCGCCGATCGATCTACAACCCCAGCGAGGCGTGCTTAGCCGCTATGGCCTCGGCCAGGTCGTCGAGCGCCTTCAGGTCGTCCTCGCGCGGGAGCCCCTTGCACATCACCGTCCCGAGCACCTCCACCTTCAGGTTGGGAATCAGCCCGGAGATCTGCTCCACCGCCTTGGTGCCCCACCCGTATGAGCCTATTATGGCCGCGAACTTCACCTTCGGGCGCAGGGCGTTGGCCAGGTGCGTGGCCGAATAGACGACGGGGTGGGGTCCGAAGTGCACCGTCGGGGTGGCTATCACGACCGTGGCCGCGTCCACTAGGTCTATCGCCAGCTTGCCTATGTCCGTGACGCTGAGGTCGTACTTGCGCACCTTGACCCCGCGCTCGACAAGCGACGCCAGCAGGCGGTCGACCATCATCTCCGTGCTGCCGTGCATCGAGATGTACGGGATCACCACCGAGTTCTCCACCCTGTCCGAGGTCCAGTCGCGGTAGGCGTCCATTATGAAGGCGGGCTTGTCGTAGACCGGGCCGTGGCTCGGCGCGATCATCGAGATGTCGTACGCCTCGACCTTCTTCATGTTCGTCTTGACGATGGAGCGGAAGGGCATCATTATCTCCGCGAAGTATCGCTTGGCCCCCTCGTAGATCAGTGGATCCTCGCCGGCGAACATGTCCGTGGTGGCCAGGTGCGACCCGAAGAAGTCGCACGAGAAGAGGATCTTCTCCTCCTCGAGGTAGGCGCACATCGTCTCCGGCCAGTGCACCCACGGAGTATGGATGAAGGTGAAGCTCCTGTCGCCCAGCGACAGGGCCGAGCCGTCGTCCATGGCGTCCAGGACCGACTCGTCGAGGTGAAGGTGGTCCATCAGAAGCTCCTTCGCCTTCGTCGAGCAGACCACCCTCGCCCCGGGGTACATCTGGAGCAGCCTCGGGATCAGGCCGGAGTGATCCTGCTCGGTGTGAAGCGATATTATGTAGTCGATGCGCTCCACGTCCTCCAGCTGCCGCATGAGGATATGCGCCAGGGACGGATCGGCGGTGTCGATCAGGGCCGTCTTCTCGCTGCCCTTCACGAGGTAGGAGTTGTAGCTGGTCCCCTCCGGCAGCGGGATAAGCGAGTCGAACAGGCGCCTGTTCCAGTCCACCGCTCCCATCATCTGCACGCGATCGCTCAATGCTCTTTTCATCATGGTCTTTTCTCCTTTCTTTGACACGTACATTATTCGCCCGGAGGGGCGACTACTCCGGATTCCCCGGACGGGAGGACTCCCACTCGCGTCCGGGCAGGGCGGCGGACGCCGACCGGGCCAGTATCTCAAGGGTCTCCACGTCCATGAGGTTGGTGCCGGGGCGCGGGGCCGAGACGGCCACGAAACCGGCCAGTCCGTCCCCCTCCCAGAGCGGGAACACCCTGTCCACTCCGTTCATAACCTCTGGGGAGGACAGGAACGACACGTTCATCTCCTCGAACAGGAGGCGAGACTCGTCCGCGGTCAGCGACTCCGGACGCCTGTCCAGCGATGCGCTCGCCTGCGACCCCAGCGGCCGCCCGGTGCGCGTCACCACTCCATCCTCCTTCGCAGCTAACAGCACGTACCCGCCGGCATCGGGCCGCCAGGCCACCAGCACGGTCCTCGCCGCGTGGGACATCTCGGAGAATATGTCCAGCACCTGAAGAAGCAGGGTCTCCCTTGACGTCTGCTCCAGGAGCCTGAGCCCCGCCTCGTACAGGGCGTTCAGAAGGAAGGCTCTCCTGGACAGGGCCCTCAGGTTGCGGTCCTTCTCCTCCCTCATGGCCGCCATGGACAGCGCCTTGGAGGCGACGTTCCCCAGCAGCTCTATGAAGTTCAGGGCCTCCTCGCCGAGCTGTTTCTCCCACTTGAGCAGGCAGAACAGCCTCGCATCCCCTCCGATTATCGGCAGTATGGCCGACCACCCCCCGGAGAGCGAGCGGAAGACCTCCGCCCCCACGGATTCGGGCGAGGCCCCGTCGATGCGCGCCAGAGCCGGCGACAGTATGTCCCTTGCGAATATCCCGCTGCGCGGAGGCAGAGGCAGATCCTCCCCCGCCAGCAGCGACAGCTCCCCGCCCCTGTCCAGCAGGATGGAGAGTCGCGACGGGAACAGGCTCTCCATCACCACGTCGCGCAGGAAGGCCCCGAAATATGGCAGTCCCATCGGCTCGAACACCGACGCAAGGGTGCTCTTCGTCGCCAGCACCATGTAGGCCAGCCTGGAGAGACGCTCCTCCACCCCGACGATCCTCTGGTGCCTCTGCCACAGCGCCATCAGTCCGGCGAAGGACGGCATATCCTCCATCAGGCTCGCGGACGGTTCATCCGACAGCAGGACGTAGAACGCCCAGTCCCACCCCCTGATGCGCAGGCCCCACGGCCACTCCCCGTCCAGCCGAGCCGCCGAGACGTCGTAATCTCCTCGAACGGACGACGAAGGGAAGGCTCCCTTTATCTCCCCGGCCCTCCCCTTCATGAACAGGCTCTCCACCGACGCGCCGAACGCCTCCAGGACCTCCATGTCCTCCCCCTCCGGACGCAGGATCATCCCCCTCTCGGAGTGCGCGGCCAGGCTCTCCGAGAGCAGCGAGAGGACACCTCCGTTCAGAAGATACTCGGTTCGCTCCAAAAGGTCTCTCATGGACAATCGACTTCCCTTCGCATTTGGGTAGCCACTCTCACCTGTCTATGGTATCGTAAACTCGCAAAAGATGCCATTACAGATTGAAAAGGCCGAGGCCAGAGCCCGGCGCGGGGAGAGAAATGCGATCGACCAGGCCAGTCACACAGAACGATAAGACAGCGGCGCACGGACGGGAGAATCGGAAGTTCGTCCGGGTGGAGTGCATAATGGGCGTGGAGTTCCTGGTGAGCAGCCACGACGACTGGATCAGGGCGGACGTGCTTGACCTGAGCGTGGCCGGCATGAAGGTTCGCTTCAACCCCTTCCAGAGAGGGCGCACACTGCGCCCGGAGCTCTTCGAGTGGATGGGGGGCCAGTTTCGCTTCCCCTCGCGAAGAAGCTTCTTCCAACTGAACGGCCACTTTCTGAAGGTCTACCTGAGGGAAGCAGGCCTGTTCACGGCAGGGGTGGAGTTCGACGATCCGTCGCCCGAGGACCAGTTCCGGCTCGTCGAGCTGTACGCCGAGTTTCGACGAAGAGGAGGTTGATGCTTCCGACCGCCTGTCGCGCTTGATTTCGCCCCTTCCAGGGGGTAGATTATGGCAAAGAGGCAATTATCGAGGAGGCGAGGTCTTATGCTGTTGAACCGTCTTGGCGTCCGGATTCTGGTGGTTGTCTTAACGTTGCTTGTGGCCTCGGTGGGGGGCATAGCCTTCTATGCGATGGGCATATCGGGCGGCAGCATCCTGAAATTGGTCAACGACTACGAGATCGCGACAGCGAGTTCCCTAGCGTTCGAGCTTGACGCCACGTTCAACCGCTTCGACGGCATACTGCAGGCCCTGTCGGCGCTCATGACCGCGAGGATGACTTCAGGCATGCTCAAGCCCGACGTGGCGGACGTGGTGGCGCGACAGTTCGCGGGTCAAAACGGCAAGTACATCTCCGAGCTCGGGGTGCAGTCGCCCGAGGCGCGAAGCCTGTTCCTGATCTTCAACCCGGAGATCTTCGGCACGAAGGCGACCTACATGATCGGGTTCGAGCGCGCCAACCCCGATGCCCCGTTCACCTTCATGAGCGGGGACTCTCTCTCCCCCTCCGACCTGATCGACCGAAAGAACCAGACGACCTCCTGGTACTGGTCCGCGCTTGACACCGGGGCCCCCCACTGGGGCGACATCAGCCGCAGGGAGGACGGCTCCGAGGTGATCACCTACGCCATGCCGGTCAAGATAGACGACAAGGTGGTCGCGGTGGCGGGCATGACCTTCGACTTCTCCTTCGTCAGGCAGATGCTCCAGAGGGTCAGGATATACGACCGCGGCTACGCCCTGCTGCTCAACCGCGGCATGAAGTTCCTGTACCACCCCGTGCACGCCTTCGACGGCCCCGGGTTCAGGGAGGTCTCCGGCGGCTCGCTGGCCCCCTTCGCCGACACCATGCTGAACGAGCACGAGGGCAGGTTCTCCTACACCTACGAGGGCGCCGAGAAGACGCTAGCCTTCCGCCGCCTGGGCAACGGCTACATAGTGGCCGCGGCCGCGGACACCGCCGAGTCCCTGGCGGCCATAACCGGGATGAGGC
>JAKJGK010000045.1 GCA_022704435.1 Synergistota bacterium
CGTGGTTCAACTACGGCGGCGGAGCGGACCTGATGAACAAGATGATGGAGGGGTACAACGTGATGACCTTCCCCGGCGCCCTCTCGCCGCTCCCCGAGGAGGTCTTCTTCCACTCGAAGAAGAAGATCGAGAGCGTCGAGGACCTGAAGTCGATCAAGGCGCGCTGCATGGGCGACGGAGGCGAGATTCTCCAGAGGATGGGTATGGCCACGGTCATCATCCCTGGCGGCGAGCTCTACGAGGCTATGAAGCGCGGGACGATCGACGCCTTCGAGTACTCGACGCTGGCCTCCAACTGGAACATGCACTTCAACGAGGTGGCCGAGTACGTCTACCTCTCCCCGGTGCGCGCCCCGTGCGATCCGCAGGTCTTCTTCGTCAACAAGGACGCCTGGAACGAACTGCCGAAGGATCTGCAGCTGCTGGTCCAGACTTTCGTGGACAAGTACACCCAGGCGCAGCACGAGTTCCTGGTGTACGAGTCGATACTGGCCCTCGAAAAGTTCAAGGAGGCCGGCAACAAGGTCGTCAAGATACCGGACGAGGTCAACAAGGCGCTGGCCGCCGAGGCCGCGAAGTTCTACGAGGAGAAGGTCGCGAGCGAGCCCCCGATCTTCGGCGAGATCTACAACTCGATGAAGAAGTACGGTGAGTCCTACGAATCCATGAGGTAGGCCAACGGACGGACGCAAGGAGAAAGGGAATGACCTCTTTGAAACGTTTGCTTAAAAAAATCGACGCGCTGAGCGAGCTGTCGGGAGCCGTGGGGAAGTGGTGCTCCCTCATCCTTGTGTTCGCCGGGACCTACGAGGCCGTGGCCAGGCACTTTTTCGACGCTCCGACCATCTGGGCGTATGATACCCTGTGCATGGCGGGGGGCGCCCTGTACATGCTGGGCGCCTCCTTCGACTACCTCCGCGACTCCCACACCCGCGTGGACATGTTCTACAACATGCTGCCCGACAGGGGGAAGGCGTTCATGAACGTCCTCTGCTCCCTGTTCCTCTTCTTCCCGCTCATGGGAGTCATGCTCTGGCTGTCCGTCACCTGGGCGGTGCGGGCGTGGAGGATAAACGAGGTCTTCTTCAACAGCTTCTGGTACCCTCCCGCGGGTCCGTACCGGACTGTCTTCGCGGTGGGCCTGTTGCTGCTGGTGCTTCAGGGGACCGCAAATTTCGCGAGGGACCTATACTTTACCATCAGGGGTGAGACTCTTGATTGAACTCAGCGCCGAGGCAATAACCGTCTTAATGCTGGGGGGAGTCTTCGTCCTCGTGATGACCGGATTCCCCATCGCCTTCGTCATAGGGAGCGTGGCCTTCTTCACCGGACTGGCGGTATTCGGCCCGACGGTCACCTTCCACATACTGTACAGCCGCTTCTACGACCTGTCGCTCAACTACCCGTACCTTGCGGTCCCCCTGTTTACCTTCATGGGGGTGATCCTGCAACACTCGGGGGTCACGAAAGACCTCTACCAGTGCCTGTACGAGGCTATGGGCAGGCTCAGGGGCGGGCTGGCGGTGGTCACGATAATCTTCGGCACGATCCTGGCCGCCTGTCTCGGCGTGATCGCGGCGTCGGTGACCATCCTGACCCTTATCGCGCTGGCCCCGATGATAAACAGGGGGTACGACAAGTCTCTAGCGTCGGGATCCATAGTGGCCGCTGGAACGCTGGGCATACTGATACCGCCCAGCATCATGCTGGTGGTGTACGCGCCCCAGGCGGGCCTGTCGGTGGGGCAGATGTTCATGGGCGCGGTCTTCCCCGGGCTGCTGCTGTCGGCCCTGTACATTCTCTACGTGGTGATCAGGTGCAGGATCAACCCCGCCCTAGGGCCGGCGATACCGGAGGACCAGATGTCTCCGTTCGACTCGGCCAAGCTGTTCCGACTGTTGAAGTCCCTGGTTCCGCCGCTTCTCCTGATCATAGCGGTGCTCGGGACCATCTTCGCAGGGATAGCCCCTCCGACAGAGGCGGCGGCGGTAGGCTGCACCGCGGCGATAATGCTCGCGATCGCCTACCGAAAGTTCAGCTGGGGGCTGATGCGTCAGGCGATGATCGAGACCATGCGCGTCAGCGCCTTCGTGGTCACGATAGCCGCCATGTGCTACGCCTTCGTCGGCATCTTCATGAACGCCGGGGCCGGGGATGTCGTGGCCGAGTTCATCCTGTCGGTGCCGGGCGGGAAGTGGATGTCCTTCTTCGTGATAATGGCGATAGTCTTCCTGCTCGGGATGTTCATCGAGTGGATCGGCATAGTCTTCATCGTGGTGCCGGTATTCTCCCCGATCCTCGAGTCGCTGGGCTTCAACCCGCTGTGGGCCGGGATGATGGTCTGCATCAACATGCAGATGGCCTTCCAGACGCCGCCGATGGCCATGTCCATCTTCGTGCTGAAGGGGACCGCGCCGAAGGAGCTGGGAGTGACCATCGGGGACATAATATGGGGCGTCATCCCGTTCATACTGATCATCATGCTCGTGTTGGTGATCTGTTCTATCTTCCCCGGCATCATCACATGGCTGCCGGAGATGATGATAGGCAAGGCCTGAGGGATTTCTCTCAAGGCCTCGAACTTAACGCTCGAATAAGCGCAGGGCGGCCGGCCGCCCTGCGCGTTTAATCCGCCATCGCGACCGGTCGAGTTGCGCCGCCCCGGCCTAGACCGGCGTCAGCTCCAGCCCCCAGTCCGTCGCGCAGGAGGATAGGAACCTGTCCAGCCCAGACTCCCCCTCGCGAGTGGGCTTGAAAACCCCGCAGTCCTCGAGTACCTCGGAGAAGACGACGCCTACCTCGTGCTGCACCCTCTCCAGAGCCTCGTCGGGGGACAGGAGGCCCCCCGCGCCGGAGAGCAGACTCCGAGCCCACTCCCGGTGGGGGAAGTCCTCCGGCAGATCCGCGAGCCTCTTTTGACCGCCCAGGAGCGACTGGACTTCGGCGAGGCTCGACTCGAGACGCGGCGGAAGTATGGCCAGTCCCATGGTCTCGATCAGGCCGATGTTCTCCTTTTTGATGTGGTGCCTCTCGGAATGCGCGTGAAAGATCCCGTCGGGGTGAAGGGCGTCGCAGCGGTTGTTTCGCAGTACGAGGTCCAGCTCGTAGGATTCCCCCCTGCGCCTGCCTATGACGGTCATCGTGTTGTGCGGCTCGCCGTCCTCCGGGCTCCTCGCGATGATCTCGTTCTCGGGGTCGTCGTGGTTGCGCCATGAGAGCAGCAGCTTCTCCGCCAGGGAGAGGAGGAGAGATGTCTCGTTGCACCTAAGGCGAAGGGTGGTCATCGGCCAGCGCAGATGCTCCACCGTGACCGTCCCCTCGCGCCAGCTCTTCGAGGGGGGCGCGTCGTCCATCGGGAACTTCCATGCCCCCCCCTGGAAGTGGTCGTGGCTCAGTATGGAGCCCCCGACTATCGGGAGGTCGGCGTTGGAGCCGATGAACAGGCCGGGGAAGATCGTCAGGAACTCGCAGATTCGTGACAGGGCCGAGCCGTCGACCTTCATCGGCCGGTGCTCCGCCGAGAAGACGATGCAGTGCTGGTGGTAGTAGACGTAGGGGGAGAACTGGAGGTACCACCGCTCTCCCGTCAGCTTGAGCGGCACGATCCGGTGGTTGCTTCGCTCGGGGTGCCCTGGGCGCCCCTCGTAGCCGACGTTCTCCGCGCACAGCAGGCATTTGGGGTAGCGCTCGGCACCGGCGCTCTCGACCGCTGCCCTGATGTCCCGCGGGTCCTTCTCCGGCTTGGAGCGGTTTATCGTGATCTGCATCTCACCCCACCTGGTCGCGGCCGTCCACTTCCTGTCGAGCGACACAAGGTCCATCCGTACATACTTGGTGTCCGTGGAGAAGCGATACAGCCAGTCGATCGCGGCCGCCGGGCCCTCGTCCTTCAGCCTGCGGCGGAAGTCCCGCGCGACCTCGGAGTTCCTCGGCGTCAGGCGACCCATTATTCGGCTGACAAACTTCTCCGGGGGGAGGTCGAGGTGGGGAATACGCCTCTCCTCCGCGAATTGCCTCAACCCCTCGATGCACTCCATCTCGTCGGCGAAGCCCTCATCCTCGGCAGAACCCTGGACGGGCTCGTCGATCCCGAACAGCCCCAGCAGGGAGTTCCTGGCTACTATGTCGTCGAGCTCCCCCAGCAGTCCGATCCTGCGCCCGTAGTCGACCAGCCCGTCAATTGCCCTGACCGCGGAGTCCGGGCTCATGCCGTCCGGCCCCCTCTTCTCTTCCTGTGCCATCTCCAGGAGGTCTCGACGATCGACTCCAGTGACTGGTAGTGCGGAGTCCAGCCGAGTTCCTGCCTGGCCCTGTCCGACGACGCGATCAGCCGTGCCGGGTCGCCGGCCCTCCGCGGGGCGCGCACGACCTTTATGGGCAGGCCGGTGACCGAGCGGCAGGCGTCGATGACCTCTTCCACCGAGAAGCCGCGCCCGTTGCCGAGGTTGTATATTTTGCTCCCGCCGCCGCGCCGAAGGGCGTCGAGCGTCAGGAGGTGCGCGCGCGCGAGGTCCATGACGTGAATGTAATCGCGGACGCATGTGCCGTCGGGGGTGTCGTAGTCGTCCCCGAATACGGATATGCTCTCCTTCTCGCCGATCGCGGCGTCGAGCACCAGCGGGATCAGGTGGGTCTCCGGCTCCTGGACCTCCCCCAGGGTGGCGTCCTCGATCGCGCCGCAGGCGTTGAAGTAGCGCAGCGCCCCGTATGTGAACCCGTGAGCCTCCGACGCCCACCGTAGCATCTGTTCGACGGCCAGCTTGGTCTCCCCGTAGGGGTTCGTCGGCCTGAGGGGCATGTCCTCCGTTATCGGCACGGCCTCGGGCTCCCCGTAGACCGCCGCGGACGAGGAGAAGATGAAGTGGGGTGTCCTAGAGCGGACCATGCTCTCGACGACGCGCAGCGCACCGACGAAGTTGTTCTCGTAGTACGCCAGCGGCAGGCTCACGCTCTCTCCGACCTTGATCAACGAGGCGAACAGGAACACCGCGTTCACGTCGTGCTGCGGAAGCAAGCGATCCAGCAGCTCCCCGTCGCGCACGTCGCCCTGGATGAACAGCGCCTCCGCCGGAACGAAGTCCCTTCGGCCCGTGGAAAGGTTGTCGAGCACTACAACCCGCTCGCCCTCCTCGAGCAGGCTTCTCACCATGTGGCTCCCGATGTACCCGGCGCCGCCGCAGACAAGAGATGTTGGCATCCGCATCCACCTCCATTTTCTACTGTAATTGCATGACATTTGATAGGTTATCGCGCCCGTGCCCATTAGTCAAGCGGGGCAAATCGCCGGGATAATTGACAGACCGCCCCCTTTTGTCTAGAATTATCAAGGGATAACCCCCGTAAAGGCGCATGGCTTGCCATGGCGCAAATATCTTGAAAGGGAGGTTTTTTCAAAGTGAGAAAGAGTGTTGGAATTGCCGTGCTCATGGGTATTTGCGGTCTGCTGGTGCTCGCTAGCGGCGCATTCGCCGCCGACGTCGAGATAGGATGCGCCATCTACAAGTTCGACGACACGTTCATGACCGGGGTCAGAAACGCGATAGCGGAGGCGGCCAAGGACAAGGCGAAGGTCGACATCGTCGACAGCCAGAACTCCCAGTCGACGCAGAACGACCGGGTCGACATGTTCATCACGAAGAGGATGAACTCGATGGCCATCAACCCGGTCGACCGCACGGCCGCCGGCGTCATCATCGACAAGGCCAAGGCCGAGAACATCCCGGTGGTCTTCTTCAACCGCGAGCCCCTTCCCGAGGACATGCACAAGTGGGACAAGGTCTACTACGTGGGCGCCAAGGCCGAGGAGTCCGGCACCATGTCCGGCCAGATAATAGTCGACTACTGGACGAGCCACCCCGAGGCCGACAGGAACGGCGACGGCGTCCTTCAGTACGTCATGCTCAAGGGCGAGCCGGGGCACCAGGACGCCGAGCTTCGCACCGAGTTCTCGATGAAGGCCGTGGCGGATGCGGGCATCAAGGTCGAGAAGCTCGCCGAGGACACGGGGCTTTGGGACAGGGTGAGAGGGCAGGAGAAGATGGCCGCATTCCTCGCCGCGCACGGCGACAAGATCGAGGCGGTCTTTGCGAACAACGACGACATGGCTCTTGGAGCGATCGAGGCCCTCAAGGCCGCCGGCTACTTCAAGGATGGCAAGTTTATGCCGGTGGTGGGAGTCGACGCCACGGCCCCGGCGATCCAGGCCCTCGAGGAGGGAACGCTTCTGGGGACGGTCCTCAACGACGCGGTCAACCAGGGCGTAGCCACGTTCAACCTCGCCTATCTGCTCGCGAAGGGCGAGACCCCGACCTCCGAGAACGCCGGTTACGAGATCACGGACGGGCAGTACGTGTGGGTCCCGTACAAGAAGGTGACCCTGGAGAACGTAGCGGAGTTCAAGTAAGTTATTATCGGGCGAAACGAGGAAGGGGGCTTGCGCCCCCTTTCTTTCTGCGCCGCGAGGCTTGGCGCTCCGACGCCCGAAAAGTGCGAAGGGAAGGTGCGTCTAGTGGAGGAACGGAAGGATACATATTCGCTGGAGATGCGGAGCGTCTCCAAGGCCTTCCCGGGTGTGCAGGCGCTTCGCGACGTAACTTTGCAGGTACGCCCCGGGACGGTTCACGCGCTCATGGGCGAGAACGGCGCGGGCAAGTCCACCCTCATGAAGTGCCTGTTCGGGCTGTACACCCTGGACGAGGGGCAGGTCCTGCTGGACGGCGAGCCGGTGACGGTAGGCAGCTCGCGCGAGGCTCTGGACCTCGGCATCTCCATGATACACCAGGAGCTTCACCCCATACCGGCCCGCTCTGTGATGGAGAACATATGGCTCGGGCGCGCCCCGCTGAGAAAGGTAGGAGGCATCCGCTTCATCGACAGGGGGACCATGGAGAGGAAGACCAGGGAGCTCATGGAGGAGCTGGAGCTCGACATCGACCCGCGAAGCCTGGTCCGCACCCTGTCTGTATCCCGAATCCAGTCGATGGAGATAGCGAAGGCGGTCTCCTACAACGCCCGGATAATAGTGATGGACGAGCCTACCTCGTCTCTCACCGGCCACGAGGTGAGCCGCCTGTTCGACATCATCCGAGGCCTCAGGAGCCGGGGGATATCCATAATCTACATATCCCACAAGATGGAGGAGATACTCGAAATAGCGGACGACGTCACGATAATGCGCGACGGCCGCAAGGTCGGGACCTGGCCCGCGGGCGAGCTGACCACCGACCTCATTATATCGAGGATGGTCGGGCGCGAGATAACGAACCGCTTCCCTCCCAGGAAGAACGAGCCGGCGGGGGAGGCGGTGCTCGAGGTTAGCGGCCTCACGTCCACCCACGCCAAGTCCTTCCGCGATGTGTCGTTCACGCTGCGGCGGGGCGAGATCCTCGGGGTGGGCGGGCTGGTCGGCGCGCAGAGGACCGAGGCGATGGAGGCTCTGTTCGGCCTTCGCTCCCTGGCCTCGGGGAGGGTGATGATCGACGGAGGAGAGGCCGACCTTTCCACCCCGATCAAGGCGAAGCGCCGCGGACTGGCCCTGTTGACCGAGGAGCGCCGCGCGACAGGCATCTTCCCCGTGCTGACGGTGGAGTTCAACCTGCTCGCGGCGAACCTGGGCTCCTACATCGGCCGCATGAGGCTGCTGGAGCACAGGCGGATGCGCAGGGACGCGCGCGACAGCATCGACAAGCTCTCGGTCAAGACCCCCTCGCCGAGGAGCTTGATAAGGGACCTCTCCGGCGGCAACCAGCAGAAAGTCCTCTTCGCAAGGTGGCTGCTGATCGACCCGGACATCCTCATCCTCGACGAGCCGACCCGCGGCATCGACGTGGGAGCGAAGTACGAGATATACTCCATAATGTCCGACCTCGCCGCGCAGGGCAAGAGCATAATAATGATCTCGTCGGAGATGCCGGAGCTTCTGGGCATGACCGACAGGATCCTGGTCATGAGCGAGGGTCGCCTTGCGGGAGTGGTGAAGACGTCGGATACCTCGGAGGAGGAGATTATGCGGCTCGCCACGAAGTTCGTCGCGTAGCCGGAGCCCATGAGGGAGGAAGGACATTCCAATGGAGCAAAAGAAATCGGTAATCGGATCATCTCTGTATTTTCTCTCGCAGAACGCGATATTCGTCGTTCTGGTGGTGCTTGTGCTGGTCATAGCCACGGTGGACCCGCGCTTTCTCTCCTTCGCGATACTTAGGGACGTGCTGATGCAGAGCTCGACCCGCGCGATCATGGCGCTGGGAGTGGCCTTCATCCTTATCACCGGCGGAGTTGACCTGTCGTCCGGCAGGATGGTGGGTTTCGCCGCGGTTATATCGGCGTCGATGATGCAGATACCCGAGTATGCCAGGAGATTCTACCCGGACCTGCCACATCTTCCCGTCTTCCTGCCCATCCTTCTCGCAGTGATCGCCTGCATGCTGTTCGGGATGATAAACGGACTAATAGTCGCAAAGCTCCAGGTACCGCCGTTCATAACCACGCTCGGCACCATGGTGGTGGTCTACGGCATCAACTCGATCTACTTCGACATGGCCCCCAACAACTCCCAGCCGATAGGGGGGCTGCGCCCGGACTTCACCTTCCTCGGATCCGGGCGAGTATTCGACGTGCCGATCATAATAATCATAGCCCTGGTGGTGGCGGTGGTCGTCTGGACCCTGTTCAACAAGACCCAGCTGGGCATGAACATGTATGCCATCGGGGGCAACAGGGACGCGGCCATAGTCTCCGGGGTCAACGTGGTGCTGACAATCATCATCCTGTACGCGATAGCAGGTGCGCTCTACGGAGTCTCCGGGGTCCTCGAGGCCGCGCGGACCGGGGGCGCCACCAACAACTACGGCAATATGTACGAGCTTGACGCCATCGCGGCCTGCGTCGTGGGGGGAGTGTCCACCACCGGTGGAGTCGGTACCGTGCCCGGGGTCATCGCCGGGGTCCTTATCTTCGGGGTCATAAACTACGGCCTCACATTCATAGGCGTCAACCCCTACTGGCAGCTCATCGTCAAGGGGCTGATCATAGTCGCGGCGGTAGCGTTCGACATCAGGAAGTACATCGCCAAGAAGTGACGCCGCGCGATGAGCAGAAGCAAGTCGACAGCGCTTTTTGAGAGGGTCTTCGGCGACTCGTCCGGGTGCGATGCCTTCTTCGCCCCCGGACGGGTGAACCTCATAGGCGAGCACACCGACTACAACGGTGGGCACGTGCTCCCCTGCGCCCTGACCATGGGCACCTGCGCGGCCGTCCGCAGGAGGGACGACGGGCAGCTGAGGCTGTACTCCGCCGACTTCCCGGATATCGGCGTGGTGAGCTGTCCCGTCTCCGGGATCTTGAACGACCCAGCCCACGGCTGGGCGAACTACCCCAAGGGGGTGGTCAAGGTCCTCCGCGACGACGGTCTGCCCGTGGACTCCGGGTTCGAGATGGTGGTTTCAGGGGATATGCCGGTCGGCGCGGGGCTGTCGTCGTCGGCGTCGCTCGAGATGGTCACCGCTGTCGCGCTGTCCGGCCTCTTCTCCCTGGGGCTGGAGGGCGACGAGGGGCGCGCGAGGATGGCCGCACTGGGGCAGAGAGTAGAGAACTCCTTCATCGGCGTGAACTCCGGCATAATGGACCAGTTCGCGGTCGCGCTAGGGCGCGCAGGCTCGGCCCTCTTTCTGGACTGCGCTACTCTGGAGAGACGCTTCATCCCCCTGAACCTCGGCGAGCACGAGATCATACTAGTGAACTCGAACAAGAGGCGCACCCTGGCCGAGTCCAACTACAACCTCAGGCGCGACGAGTGCGAGCGGGCCTTGGCCGACATGCGGCGCGCCGGGGCCTCGGCCTCGTCCCTGTGCGATCTCACCCCCGAGGAGTTCGGGCGATGGTCGGATGCGATAAGCGATCCTGTCTGCAGGAGGCGCGCCCGTCACGCGGTTCTCGAGAACGCGCGCGTACTCGATGCGGCGAGCGCCCTCGAGGCCGGACGCCTGGACCTGTTTGGAAAACTGCTGAACGAGTCGCACCTGTCCCTTCAGCTCGACTACGAGAGCACGGGCAGGGAGCTCGACTGCATCGCGGAGCTGGCCTGGCAGAGGGAGGAGTGCCTCGGCGCGAGAGTGACCGGGGCCGGCTTCGGCGGTTGCGTCCTCGCCATTGTGCACAGGGACGGGGCGGAGGGCTTCATGAGGTTCACCGGGGAGCGCTACAGGAGGTACATCGGCCACGACTGCTCATTCTTTCGGAGCGAGTCCGGAGACGGAGCCAGAAGGGTATAGCGCCGGGAAGAACGCCGGGGCGGACGCGCCCCGGCGTAATCTCTCGTCGCGGCCGTTGGCCTACGGCAGTATCGCGAACACCCTTGCCGGGAACCCGGAGCCGAAGTATGGCTTGGGGAACGCCACGACCACCAGGGCGCCGTGCTCCGGCACCTTGTCGAGGTTGGCCATCAGTTCCACCTGGTACTTGTCCTGGGCCAGCACGTAGGTCTCGCAGGTGTAGTCTCCCTTCGAAGTGAGCACGCCGGGGTCGGTGTCCGTCGGCTCGTGTCCGCAGGCGGTTATCTTCCTCTCCTCGAACAGGTACTTCATGGCGTCGATTCCCCAGCCGGGATAGTGGATTACTCCATCCTCGTCGGCCTCCTGCATGGCCGACTTCTCGGGCCACCTCTTCGACCAGTCGGTCCGCATCGCCACGAAGGACCCCTCCGGGACAGGTCCGTACTTCTTCTCCCAGTCCTTGATGTCCTCGACGGTCAGCATGTAGTCGCGGTCTTTCTCCACCTTCTCGTGGACATCTATGACCACAAGCTCGAGAAACATCTCCCTGACATCTATCTGGTCAAGCGTCCTCTTCCCCTGGATGAAGTGGGCGGGGGCGTCGACGTGGGTGCCCCACTGCCCCACGTGGCAGAACACCTGGGCGAAGAAGCCGTGCCCCATGGTGCCGACTCCCTTGTCGTACCAGTAGATGGTCTCCCTCTTCTCCTCGGGGAAGCCGGGCCAGTGCGGGATGTTCGGGTCGAATGTATGGGTGAGGTCGACGAACTCCTTGTTCTTGATTATCTCGAATATCTCGAGGAGCGTGGGCTCCGCAGCGGCCGCCGTGGCCAGGCCGAGGACGAGCAATATGCCGCAGAGGACCGCCGCGGTCAGGGAGGTCCTCCGGGCGCGGGTATTCATGGAGCGAGCGATCATTTACAATACCTCCGTTTCTTTTCTGCAAGTACAACTC
Organism: Synergistota bacterium; assembly: GCA_022704435.1. Lineage (GTDB taxonomy): Bacteria > Synergistota > Synergistia > Synergistales > Aminobacteriaceae > JAAYLU01. The sequence goes on from JAKJGK010000045.1 coordinate 11,224, forward strand.
CCGGTTGCGACACGCAAAACCGGATTCCGCGGACGCATGCTTGAAAATCGCCTGTTAAAGCGTTTTCTTGGCAGATGACGCAACCCCCTCCCCCCTGCCCTGAAGGCATGTTAAAAAAAGCTGAATTGTCACTTACATGATACTCTAACAAAAGAGGGGGATTTATGCAATACGGCGGGCCAGGTCGTCGTATTCTCCGTCTGCCAGGTTGGCTGGATGACCGGCGAAGAATTTTTACACACTCTTTACAGCATCCTGACGCCCCTCTGACACTATGTTCGGGCAGGCGGGGCATACTTTCATCCAGGAGGTGGTTGCTATGATGAACAGAGCCAGTTGCACAAAGTTGTATGCCGGGTTGCTCCTTGTACTGCTGCTGTTGGTAGGCACGGCGGCTTGGGCGGACGCGGGCAGGGTGGCGTTCGAGGTGGACGCCGACACTCCGGTGGTCATGGCCGGAGAGGGCGGGAAGGTGATAGTGCGGGTGCTCGTGAGGCCCGAAAGGGGCGAGGTCGCAGCTCGCGCCCCGCTCGCGGTGGCGCTCGTCCTCGACAAGTCGGGCTCCATGGCCTCCGACAGGAAGATGGAGAACGCCAAGCTCGGCGCACTGGAGGCCCTGCGGATGCTGGACCCGAACGACATTGCCACGGTGGTGGTCTACTCCGACGGGGCGGGGGTGGCGGTCAGGGCGCGGCCGGTTGGAAGAGGGGACAGGGAACCGGTGTTCGCCAGAGGGATCTCAAGGATACAGCCGGAGGGGATGACAGCACTGTACGACGGGGTAGTGCTGGGCGCGCAGCAGCTTGAGTCGTTCGTCAGAGAGGGCTTCATACCGCGCATAGTCATGCTGTCCGACGGCATAGCCAACGTCGGTCCCTCTACCACCAGGGAGCTCGCGGCATTGGGAAGGAAACTTGCGCGAAACGAGATGACGATAACTACAATAGGGTTGGGGCTCGACTACAACGAGGACCTCATGACGGCGCTGGCCGCGGAGAGCGGGGGCAACGCGTACTTCGCCCGCAACTCGAGGATGCTGCGCGATATCTTTGCGCGCGACATGGAGGACGCCGTCACCCTGACCGCGAGGAAGATGCGCGTCACGGTGCACGGCCGAGGCGGAGCTCGCCCCGGGAGGACGATAGGGCGCGCCGGCGAACTGGACGGCGACACCCTGGAGGTCGTGATAGACAACCTGTACAGCTCTGACAAGTACGCGCTGTTCGAGCTGGAGCTGCCCGAGGGCGGCGACGGCACGACCGCGGAGGTCGCCGAAGTGGTCCTGGAGTTCCAGGATCCGAAAAGCGGCGAGAGGATAAGCAGGACTGCAACCCTGAATATCGCGTTCACCGGGGACGCCTCGGATGTCGAGAAGAGCCGCAACTCCGAGATAGTCTCCCAGGCCGCGATGGCCAGGAACGCCGAGATCAGGGAGGAGGCGGTCCGACTGGCCGACGAGGGCAAGGTGAAAGAGGCCGCCCGCATCCTGGACGAAAGAAAGTTGCAGCTGATGATGCTCGCCCCGGCGGCCGGCACAGCGGCGCCTGTGATGATGAGGGAATCGGAGGAGTTCGACGAGCTGGCCGACAGCCTGTCCTCCAGCGGCGAACTCTCCAACGAGAAGAGAAAGGACATGCTCAACGAAGCCTACATTCTCAAGAATCAGCAGACGCGCGTCGAGGAGGTCGACGAGGTCGACGATGACGAGGCGGCCTCCGACGACTATGCCGAGAGCCCGGAGGACGAGTAGCGCATAATCGAGGGGTGAACTGGTATACTTTACGGAGCGCGAGACGGGGGGCGGTAGTTGGTGAGCAGAGCAAGGCCGGGTCTGGCCGGGGTACCGACATCTCTGTCGCTGGTGATCATATTTCTGTCGGTGGTTATCCTGCCGAGCGTAGTGCTGAGCATGCTCGCCCTCAGGGCGGCCGACAGAGAGGCTCTGCTGGTGAGCCGTCAACTTGAGGTATCTCTGATGTCGGAGGTCAACCTGGCCGCGAACAGGGTCGCAGATCTGCTTGACACGATCGAGGGGGAGTTGGAGGGAGAGGCTTCGGAGATCCCCTCCAACCCCTCCCTTTTCGAAGGATGGTACGGCGGGGGGCGGCTGACGGACTGCCCCTTCCTGGTGTCGGGAGGAAAGCTGTTCATCCCCGCGAACTCCGGCTCGGCCGGTCGCAGGCTAATGGCCGTGTTCGGGCCGTTCCTGCGCGGACAGGCCGAGATCCCCTTCTTCGAGGGCATAGCAGGGGTTTACCGCAAGGAACTTCATGATCTCGCCGCGGCCCCGGGAGCCGAGAAGCAGGTGGCGGAGAGCATGATAACAGCCGACTCTGCGCTACGAGACGAGGTCCTCAGGAGGGCGGAGCGCGAGGGGTTCGAGCTGATGCAGAGGAACGTCGTCCCCGTTGCGCCCGCGCCTCCGGCCGACGAGGAGAAGGTGGAGGCCTCAAAGACCGTGTCCAGGGGAAGGAGCTTCGAAGAACTCCGCGCGGAGTCTGGCGCTGGAATACTCCCAAGGATCACGGACGATGGGATGGAGCTGCTCTTCTGGAGCGAGCGAGCGGACGGAACGGTCGCGGGCTTCCTGCTGGACGGAGACGCGGTCAGGGACAGGATTGTCGGTGCCCTCCCCGAGATACTGACCGGGACGCGAATACTGACGGTGCTCGACGAGAGGAGCGACCCCCTCGTGGTGCCTGCCGTCAGGGAGCTGCCCGAATGGCGGCTGCCCTTCGTCGCGAGGGAGATATCCCCGCGCCTGCCCGGATGGGAGGCCGGGGCGTGGCTGACCGACCCCACGGAGGCGGATTCCAGGGCGCGAACGGCGGAGCGCGCCGTATGGATGATGGTGGGGGCCCTATTCTTCGTGATAGCCGTGGGAGGCGCCGTCATGATCCGGGTCCTGACGTCCGAGATGAGACTGGCGCGCAGGAAGACCACCTTCGTCGCCAACGTCTCCCACGAGCTGAAGACGCCCCTGACCTCGATCAGGTTGTTCGCGGAGATGCTCCAGTCGGGCAGGCTGAAGGACGAGGAGAAGCGAAGGGAATACCTCCGGACGATGGTGTCCGAGGCGGAGCGCCTGTCAAGGCTGGTGGAGAACGTGCTCTCCTTCTCCCGCGATGGCGGCGGAGCCTCGAGCCTCGAGCCGCTCGACCTCGCCGAGCTGGCAAGAGAGACCGCCCTGCAGATGAACCCGGGACTGTCGGACAACGGCTTTACCTGTTCCTTCAGCGCCGACGGGCCGGGCCTCGTGCTGGGCGACCCGGGTGCGCTGAGGCAGGTTGTCATGAACCTGCTCTCCAACGCCGAGAAGTACTCGGGCCAGGGACGCGAGATCCAGGTGCGGTGCGTGCGCGACCGCGGTCAGGCCGTAGTCGAGGTCATGGACAGAGGGCCCGGGGTCGCCCAATCGCAGCGGGGGAAGGTGTTTCAGGAGTTCTTCAGGGGAGACGACTCGCTCACGGCTTCGAAGAGCGGCGCGGGGCTCGGACTGTACATAGCCCGTACGATAGCCCGGCACCATGGCGGCGACGTCTTCTACGCCCCGCGCGAGGGGGGAGGAAGCGTCTTCTCCCTGTCCATTCCCCTGGTGCGGGACGCGTCGGTTCAACAAGGAGGAGGTCCCTGATGAAAGAACGCATTCTGATCGCCGAGGATGACGCCGCTATTCGGACCGGAGTGTCCGACCTGCTCGAGAGCGAGGGGTACCATGTTGCCTCCGCCGCCGACGGGGTCGCCGCCCTCGAGATGTACCGAGACTTCGACCCGGACCTTGTGATCCTCGACGTTATGATGCCCGGAATGAACGGTTACGACGTGTGCAGGGAGATAAGGACCGGGGATCGCGTCACGCCGGTGATCATGCTCACGGCCAAGGGCAGGGAGGTCGACAAGGTGGTGGGACTTGAGCTGGGCGCGGATGACTACATGGTGAAGCCGTTCGGCATGGACGAGTTGCTGGCCAGGGTTCGTTCCGCCCTGCGCAGGGGTGCGCTGTCCAGGGCGAACCGCGGGCGGGATGCCGGTCACCTCTCCTTCGGGGACGTCAGGGTCGACTTTGACCGCATGACCGGGTGTAAGGGGGACGCGGAGTTCCCGCTGACCCCCAAGGAGGCGGCGCTGCTGCGCTGTCTGGCCGATAACGAGGGCAGGGTGCTCTCACGAGCCGACCTTCTGGACGAGGTGTGGGGCATCGACTGCGACGTGACCACCCGTACGGTGGACCAGCACGTAGTGCGACTGCGCCAGAAGATCGAGGACGACCCGTCCAGGCCGCGTTTCCTGTGCACGGTGCACGGTGCCGGGTACCGTTTCGACAGATTTGGAAAAGGGTTGTGAAATTGAGCGATACCGGAGGTGGCGGGTTGGTGTTCGACAAAGGCGGTGACTTTTACAAGGGGTTCAGGGCGTCGGTCCCGACAGGCCTGGGTGTGCTGACTTACGGCTTGGTTTTTGGGGTGCTTTGCGCGGAGACAGGGCTCTCTTTCTCCGTGCTCGCCCTTATGAACGTGGCGGTTTTTTCCGGTTCGGCTCAGGCTGTCATCGTGGGGATGTGGAACGACGGGTTCCCCGTGTGGCAGATGGCCGTGGCCGCCGCAGTGGTCAACGTGCGCTACTTCCTGTTGACCGCCGCTGTCGCCCCGCTGATGGAGCATGTCGGGTGGCTCGGCAGGGCGTGGCGTGTGCACTTCGTGACCGACGAGAACTGGGCGATCACGATGGCCGAGTGGAGGAGGAGCGAGGTTACCGTGAACCACCTCGTCGGAGGGGGGGTCTGCGTCGGCATATTCTGGTTCTCCAGCGTCATGGTGGGGCACAGTTTGGGGTTCACGCTGGAAAACCCGGAGAAGTACGCGCTGGACTTCGCATTCACAGCCCTGTTCACCGCCCTTGCCGTCAACATGTGGCGCGGAAAGAGGGATGTCCTCCCGTGGCTTGTGTCGGCAGGGACCGCCTTTCTCGCGTGGAAGCATCTGCCGGGGGCGTGG
>JAKJGK010000046.1 GCA_022704435.1 Synergistota bacterium
CGGTCAGGCTCTTCAGGGAGGAGAATCCCGACATTGTGTTCATGGACCTTCACATGCCCCGCCTAGAGGGTATCGCCGCCGCGGCGGAGATACGCGCGCTCGAGAGAGGGGGCCGCAGGACTCCGATAATCGCCGTCACCGCCGACGTTCAGCCGGAGACGCGAAGAAGCTGCCTGGAGGGAGGCATGGACGGCTACCTGGGCAAGCCGCTGGACGTCTGGAACCTTCGCGATCTGCTGGCGAGGCACCTTGAGGGGCTGCTCGAAGAATGACCGCTCAAGGAGCAGCCGCTGCGTTCCACAGGTTGATAACCGCATACGAGCGCCAGGGACGCCACTCCTCTCCCAGCGCGAGTATCTCCCTGTCGCTCAACCCGCCGAGGGCCTTCCTGACTCCGTAGTCCGTGTGCGGAAACGCGTCCGTCCATCCGAAGACGCGCATCGCCAGGCAGTGCACGGTCCAGGGGCCGAATCCTGGTAGCTTCAGCAGCCTCGCCATCTCCGCCTCGGGCGTCGCGGAGCGGGACAGATTTATGCCCCCATCGACAAGCCCCGTCGCCAGGGCCCTAATCGAGCGCGATCTTGCCCCTGTGACCCCCAGCGAGCCCAGACGATCCTCTATCTCGCCGCCCAGCGCCGCTATAACCTCGGGCGCGGGGAATGCCCTGTCCAGCCCGTCGCAGCCGTCAACCTCCTCGCCGTAGGAGGCGACCAGCCTGGAGGCGAGGGTGCGCGCCGCCTTTACCGTTATCTGCTGGCCCAGGATGGTGCGCACCGCGGTCTCGAACGGGTCGAAGCAGCCTGGCAGCCGGGCGCCGGGGACGAACGATCCGGGCCTGTCGTCGTTCATTCGGGCCAGGGCCGAGGTCACGGCGGCAGGGTCGCAGTCCAGGTCGAACACCCCGCGAATCCTTGCGAGCACCCTCGGAAGCACGGGCAGAAGCGACGGGGAGAAGCCGACGGCAAGCCTGTTCCTCCTGGCGTCGTTCGCGACGGAGACCCATCCGCGATGCTCCTCCCCCGCCCTGCGAAGCCGCACCGTCCTGCCGTACCCCTCGGAGGAAGCGACCTCGACGCCTGGTATCGCGCGGTCGGCGAGGAATGAGATTATCCAGTCCCATCGATAGGGCGGGCGGTAGCCCAGGTAGAGCACGAGGTCGCGCCCCCTGCCGGCCGACCCCGGCCTCATGCGGTAGCCGGTGGTGAGTCGTTCCAGCGCCTCGGAGAATGACGCGAAGCCCGCGGCCTCGAAAATCCGGTCGATCGGCAGGTATGTGTCCAGCAGCAGGCTCCGCGCAAGCAGCAGCCTTCGGGTGGCCAGGAAGCGGTCCGCCGGCACGCCGAAGGCGGATACGAAGGCGCTGTCCAGCTCCTCTGCGGAGATCCCCAGTTCCGCCGCCGCCGTTGCGATGCAGCCGTCCTCAAGGTTCATCTCGTCCATCAGGATCGCCCCGCGCCTGGCCCGCTCGTTCACGCCCGACGGCAGTCCCGGCGCGTGCTCGGGCCTGCATTTCAAGCAGGGCCTGAAACCCGCCTCCTCCGCCGCCGCGGCGCTCGGGAAGAACGAGCAGTTCTTCCGGGCGGGCCTCCTGGCGCGGCAGGTCGGCCTGCAGTAGACCCCTGTGGAGGAGACTCCGACGAAGACTCTCCCGTCCAGCGACGAGTCATGCTCGCCGAACGCCTCGTAGAGCGCGTCCCCGTCCAGCGGCGTCGCGTTCATCGCGCGACCCTCGGCCTCGGGCATATCACCCGCGCCTCGCTGGTGGGGCCGTCGGTCGCCTCTAGCGGGCCGCCGTGGGTCGTCCGACCGCCGGCGATGGTGCACATCACGCCAACATCCTTCAACTCCGGCCCCGTCAGCCCCCGAATGTCCCTGTCCAGCACTGCCAGGTCCGCGAGGCAGCCTTCGGTGAGCCTCCCGCCGTCGCTCCTGCCGACCGCCCTGTACGGGTTCTCGGTGAACATGGGGATGGCCTCCTCCAGCGACAGCCTCTCCTCCGGGGAGTGCGGCATACCCGGCCGGTCCAGCAGCGCCCCCAGCGAGTGCATCGGGTTGGCCGACTCCACCGGCGCGTCGCTTGACGCCGAGACCGGCCCGCACTCGGTCATTATCGAACGCCACCTGTAGGCCCATTTCATCCTGTCGGGCCCGAGGCGCGGCGGGGCCATGGCGGCGTCGCTCGGCACGAACGACGGCTGTATGTCGCAGAAGACGCCCAGCTCGGCCAGGCGCGCCCTCTGATCAGGACGGCAGACGATCAGGTGGTTCACCCTGTCCCTGAGCCTGGCCGGTCCAAACTCCGCGTCCACGGTGGAGATGCAGCTTATAGCCTGGTCGAGCGCCCGGTCCCCTATCGCGTGGAGCAGCGTCTGCACCCCCCTCTCGCGGGCGGTGCGCAGCATGTCGGTCACGTGGGTTATGGTCCAGTTGAGCTGGCCGCATGTGGAGGGGGCGTCGGAGTAGGGGGCCGACAGGGCCGCGGTGCGCCCGCCCAGGCTTCCGTCCAGGTAGATCTTGAGTCCCTGGTAGCGGATCCAGTCCCCGCCGAAGCCCGACGGCATAGCCGGGTAGGAGGGGGCGTCGTGGTAGCTGAACACGCGCACGGGCAGGTCGCCTGCGGCGCGAAGCTCCTCGTACAGCGACAGGTCCTCCTCCATGCCGTAGTCGTCCGCCCCGCAGGGATGGACGCAGGTTACGCCCATCGACGCGAGCTCCGCGCAGGCCGTCTTGAGAGCCTCGAGCAGCGCTCGCCTGGAGAAGACGCTCTTCTCCATCGCGCGAAGGGCGTGGACCGCGTCGCGCTCCTCCAGCACGCCGTCCGAGCTGTCGATGCCGGTCAGATCCAGCGCCCTTCGGTTGGCCACGTTTATGTGCGTGCAAACCCGCTGCAGAAGGACGGGGTTGGGGATGGCCAGCGAATCCAGGTCGGGCCCCTTCAGGGAGCGGCGTCCGCTCCAGAGGGTCTCGTTGTAGTTCCAGCCCCTTATCCATCCGTCCGGCGGCGTCCTGCGCGCCTCCTCCCGGACCATGTCCAGCGCTTCGTCGAGCGAGCGCGCTCCTCCGAGGTCGAGCAGGCTCCTCTGCTTGGCCCAGGTGGTCAGATGGATATGGGCGTCGACGAACCCGGGCAGTACGGACTCGCCCGACAGGCGCAACTCTGTGGTCCCCGGGGGGACCGCCGCCCTTACGGACTCCTCCGGGCCCGCCGCGACTATTCGCTCTCCGCAGACGAGCAGGGCATGTCCTCGAAGAAAGGCGCTCCCGCTCCACAACGTACCGCCGGTTATGAAAAGACCCTTCATATACAGCTCCCCGATCTGTTTTTTTCAATTATAGCTCACGGCGCTGTGATTTCTTTCCGTGTTTCTTCGACACGGATCCGGTGGTGTTACAATCGTGCCGGGTCAAAAGAACGAATCGGGGAGTGATTGCCTTGACGGAAGGATTCAGGATCGAGCGCATTGCTGGCTACGCGGTGATAACAGGCGACCCGGCGGCAAGCGCGTCTCTTTACAGGGACGCCCTGGGGTTGCCGCTGGAGGGGGACGAGAGCTACCTTTCGATGATGAACTTTCCCGTGGCGGGACACTTCGGAGTATGGTCGCTGAAGATGGCGGCGCGGTCCTGCTTCGGATGCGACGACTGGCCGGAGGAGATCCCGGTGCCGTCGTCGACCGTCGAGTTTGAACTCGAGGACGTCGAGTCGCTCGAGGTCGCGGCCGCCGGTATGCGCGATAAGGGCTTCCACTTCGTGCACGGGGCGCGGACCGAGCCGTGGGGGCAGATCGTCGCAAGGTTCATGAGCCCGGAGGGTGTGCTGATCGGCCTGAGCTACGCCCCCTGGCTGCACGGGGAAGATTTGGGATGAGGCTGTTCGAGGCGTTTACTCCCCTGCTGGACGAGGCTGCCGGAATAGCGAAGGAGTGGCTGGGCGGGCTGCCGTCCAGGGGGGCGGGGGCGTCGGCGACCGCGGAGGAGCTCAGGAGGGCCCTGGATCGCCCGCTGGGGGAGGATGGAGAGTCCGCGGCCGACGTGGTGCGGAGCTTCGCTCGCGCGGTCGAGCCGGGCCTGGCCGCATCGCCCGGGCCGCGCTACTTCGGCTTCGTCACCGGCGGGTCGCTGCCTGCCGCCCTCGCGGCGGACTGGCTCGCCTCCGCTTGGGATCAGAACGGCTTCCTCTACGCATCCTCGCCCGCCATCGCAGTCACGGAGGATATAGTTGCCTCGTGGGTGCTGGACCTGCTCGGCCTGCCGCCCGAGGCGTCGGTCGGCTTCGTCACCGGGTGCCAGATGGCCAACTTCACCGCATTGGCCGCGGCGAGGCACGAGGTGCTGAAGCGCTCCGGCTGGGACGTCGAGGCCGACGGGCTGTTCGGCGCTCCCGAGGTCGCGGTGGTCGCGGGAGAGGAGGCCCACGCCACCATCTTCGTGGCACTGAGGATGCTCGGCCTGGGCGAGAAAAATACAATGCTCGTGCCGGCGGACGGGCAGGGACGGATGATCCCCGAGGCCCTGCGGGAGGCCCTGAAGGGCGTGAACGGCCCGCTCATAGTCTGCCTGCAGGCCGGAAACCTCAACACCGGCGCGTTCGACCCGTGTCGCGACCTCGTGCCGATTGCCAGGGAGAGGGGCGCGTGGGTGCACGTGGACGGCGCCTTCGGACTGTGGGGCCTGCTGCTGCCCGAGCTGGAGCAGCACACCGCCGGGATCGGCCTCGCGGACTCCTGGGCCACCGACGCGCACAAGTGGCTGAACGTGCCCTACGACTCCGGACTGGTGATCGTCAGGGACCGGGAGGCCCACAGGGGCGCCATGATGGTGAAGGCCCCGCTGCTCGCGCCGGGGGAGGGGCTGCGCGACCCGTCGGCGTGGGTCCCGGAGTCCTCCAGGAGGGGCAGAGTCTTCCCCCTGTACTGCGCCCTAAGGTCGCTCGGCAGGGGCGGACTGCGCGAGATGGTCGCGCGCAACTGCACCCAGGCGCGCCTGTTCGCGCGGCTGCTCTCGGAGGATCCAGGAATCGAGATACTGAACGACGTGGTGCTGAACCAGGTGCTGGTTGCCTTCAGGCCGCCGGAGGGCGTCGGCGCCGACGAGTTCACAAGGCGCGTCATAGCCGCCGTGCAGCGCGAAGGGACCTGCTGGGCGGGCGGGAACGTCTGGAAGAGGCGCGCGGTCATGCGCATATCGGTCTCCAACTGGGCGACCGCGGAGGAAGACATACGCCTCTCCGCGGCCGCGATAAGGCGCGTCCTTGACGGGGCGCGTCGAGGACTATCGCGCTGATTTCTTCGCCCGGCTCGACTTCGCTACCGGCGGCAGCCGAGTCGGGCCGTTCCGCGTCCCGCCCTCAAGCTTGAAGAAGGACAGGGTCTCCTCCAGGCGCAGCGAGAGAGTGTTGAGCTCCTCCGCCTCGAGGGCGGTGCTCTCCGAGGCCTTCGAGGTCTCCTCGGCGCTGTCCTTTATCTCCATCGCATTGCGGGCGATCACGGAGCTCTCGAGGGTCGCCTTCTCCACGGCGCGGGCCATTTCGACGCAGGAAGTCGCCTGCTCTCCGGACGTGTTTGCTATGGACGTCATCAACTCGTTGATGGTGACTATCGCCTTGAGGGCTTCGTTCAACAGGCTCCTGGCACGCTCTACCTCCGAGGCGGCGTCCTTGGCGAGCTCGGCGGTCTCCTCGGCGGAGGCCACGGAGTTGTCGGCATTTTCGCCGAGCGTCCCGATGATATTACGAATCTCTCCCGCCGCGCGAGACGAGTCCTCGGCCAGCTTGCGAACCTCGTCTGCGACGACTGCGAAGCCCCTTCCGGCCTCTCCCGCCCGTGCTGCCTCGATGGCTGCGTTCAGGGCCAGCAGGTTCGTCTGGTCCGCTATCTTCGTTATCGTGTCCACGAACTGGGTCACCCTGTTCACCGAATCGGACAGGGCGGCGATGTCAGTGCGGCTTCTGTCCGCGAGGCGGCGAACTTTCTCTATGCTCTCGACGGTCGAGCCCATCGACTTCACAGTGGATTCCGACAGGGAGCGCACGTTAGCGGCGACACTCGCCCCCTCGGACGCCGACGACGACGAGGCTTCCGCTCCGTCCGCGATCCTCCCCACGCCTGTGTTCAGGCGCTCGAGGACCTCTGCGTTCTCCTTTGACGAGGTGGCCAGATCGCGTATCATGTTAAGGATCTGATCAACCGTGGCGCTCGTCTCCTCCGCCAGCGCGGCCAGATTTTCCGATCGCTTGTTCGTCGAAAGGGCGGCATCCATCGCGGAGAGCATAGCCTCGCGCTGCGCCTTCAGCATGGCGCCGAGGGCGTCCGCGGTCGTGCCGAGTTCATCCCGTGTATCGACCTCGAACTCGTCCCTGGTGATCGAGAGATCACCCTCTCCCGCCCGTTCGGCCAGCAAAGCGATATTCAGTATGGGCTTGGAAATCTTGCCGGATATCGGCCACAGCATGCCGCCCAGGACGAGCACTCCCGCCAGCGCCACGCCCAGGGCCGCCCACATCATGCGATGAACGGGCGCGAACACCTTGTCCAATGGAACCGCGACGAGGAAAGCCCAGTGCTGGCCCGTGCCCGTTATGGACACCGGAACGTAGATCTGCAGGACGTCCGTGCCCAGCATCTCGGACTTTTCCTCCAGGGAGAATACCTTGCCGTCGTTTATCGCGCTCAGAATATCCCCGGCGCGAGGAGATGCGTAAGGTTCGCCAAGAGCGGAGTCATCCGGGTGGGCTATCACGACACCGCTGCCGCTGATGACAGCCGCGAACCCGGTCTCGTACGGACGGATGGCCTTTATCTCGTTCTGAAGGTCCGAGATCTCAACCTCCGCCGCCAGCACTCCGGAGAACGCCCCGTCCTCGATGATGGGGACGATGTAGTCCACGACCGTGACCGTGCCTCCCTGGAACTCCCAGGATGCCGGGTCGTAGGCCCTGTTGTGCATCGCCTTTTTCGTGCCGTGATACCAGTCGCTGTCGGGGTCGTTCTCGTCCAGGTAGTAGGTGCAAGGATCCACCGCCACGGTGTCGCCGGCCCTGGCGACCCAGGGAATGTAGCGCCCGGTGTCGTCGTGATCGGGCTTGTTCCTGTACTCCTCGTCCCTTCCGTCGAATGCGTTCGGCTCCCACGCCGTGTATATGCCGAATATCGACGGGTCGCTGCGGACCAGGTCCTTGAGCAGCTCCGTGTAGCTCTCTCTTGAAATGCCCTTCTCGGTACCCCTCAGAGAGAGTATCGCATCCCGCGCGTGCGAGGCCACGAGACAGGCTCTTTCCATACGAGCCGTCACATGCGCCGAGCTGCGCCACGCCATCTCCTCCGCCTTGTCGCGTGCCTCGTTATACAGCATGGCGCGTGAGTAGTACGCCAGGACTCCCAATCCCGCCATGAAGACGACAAGCGATGCCGGGAGAATGCGCAACATCATCTTGCTCCTGATTCTCATATCAAATCCTCTCTTTTCGCGAATACGAGACGCGCCGCGTCAGCGATTCTTTTCGAGCGTCAGGAATACGCTCGAGCCCAGGTCCTCGACGCTGTAGACGCAGCCCGATGATCTGCCCAGCCTCTCCAGCGCGGCGCGGTCGAAGGTGGTGGCGGTGAATCCGTCCTTGCAGACGATCACGCCGGCGCCGGTCCTCTCCATGTCGATCTCGCCCAGCAGCCCCTTGTCCGCCTGCTCCTGGAACCAGGCCAGGCGGTAGTCCCAGAAGTCGGGGCTGTAGCTGCTGAAGAACGCCCTCCCCCCTGGGGCCAGCAGCCGCAGCGCCTGCCCCACCAGGTTGGCGGGGTCGCCCTTCATCGCCGAGAGCCCGTTCTGCAGGCAGAGCACCGCGTCGAACGTGCGGTCGAAGACCGGCGAGTGGGCGTCCATAGCCAGGATAGTGCAGTTGGGGCAGTCCTTCAGATACTCCCTCCCTAGTTCCACCGAGCGCTCCGACAGGTCGATGCCGGTTATGCTCCTGAGCGAGGGGGCCAGCTCCCTCATGATCCTGCCGTAGCCTGCCCCCAGCTCCAGTACGTCCTCGTCTCCCTCGAGCCTCGAGCGGACGTACTCGATCTCCCCCTCCAGGTAGTCGCGCACCTGGGGTATCGCAGTGTCGTAGGCCTGGAAGAGCAAATTCGCGTTGAGCTTCTCCGAGTAGTAGTCCCTGCCCAAATCAAACCCTCCCTTGAGATTGATGCCGGCTCTATCGAAAAGCCGCCTCGATTCCATCATGGCTTGCGCAAGTCCCAGTATTTATTATAACCTGAGATTCGCGGTGCGCCCGGCAACAAGGGAGAAGACGGATGGGGCGGCGACGGGATGAACGACAAGCCGTTCGGACTACAGAATCCGCAAATGGCGGAAAAATGCTATAATGACGAAAAACCGGAAGGAGCAGCTTATGGCTGAAAAAGACAGCGCATTCCGCAGGATGCTGGGCGACAAGGAGCTCTTTCTTCGCTTCGCAAGGCGCTACCTGAGGCGCGATATTCCGGACGTGGATCCCAAAGACGTGGTACTTGAGAACACCACCTTCATCCCCGAGGACCTCAGGGAGAAACGCTCCGACGTGGTGTACCGCATAAGACGCGGCGGCCTCGAGGCCTACGTCTACATCCTGATAGAGCACCAGTCGAGGGTGGACTTTCTCATGCCCTGGCGCATGCTCTCCTACATGGTCAAGCTCTGGGAGAGATGCGTCCAGGAGGCGGGGAGCGCCGCCAGGCGCAAGGACTTCCTTCTTCCTCCCATAGTTCCGGTGGTCTTCTACGAGGGGGAGGACTCGTGGACCGCCGCGAGGCGGTTTGCGGAGAAGGTCCGAGACTCGCACACTTTCCGGGGCTATGTCCCCGAGTTCGAATACCGTCTGGTCTCTCTCAGGGACGAGGACACGGATGATCTCATGGCCGACCCGGACGCTCTGAGCGGCCTTCTCTACGTGGCTCGTCCCCTCAAGAGCGAGGGGCTCGACGAGGTAGTGGAGCGAGTAAGGCATCTGTTGTCGGTCTTTCCCGACGACGAGGCTTTATTGCTCGCGCGCCACATTCATGGGTATTTCAGCGCATACGCTGTACGCGAGGGCGTAGACATGGACGCCTTTCCCGAGGAATTCAGCGACCGAGAGGAGGTTGACAGGATGCTTACCTACATCGAGAAGGAGATACGCAGGCTCAAGACGGAGGGCCGCGAGGAGGGCCGTGAGGAAGGCCGCGAGGAGGGTCGCGAGGCAGGCCAGTTCGAGATGGGGATCGCGGTGGCCTTGGCGATGCTCGAGAACGGCGAGCCGGAGGAGAAGATCCTGCTCTACACCGGCTTTACCCCTGAACAGCTGGCCGAGATCCGAGAGGGAAGGCTTCGCGGTACGGAATAGAGGGCTGTAGAAGATAGATCCCTCCGGCGCTTCGCGCCGTTCGGGATGACATGCGGGCCCCGTTCGGGATGACATGGGAGGCCCCATTCGGGACGACATGATGGGTGCCGTTCGGGACGACAGTGTGGACTGGCTCTCTGTCATCCCGACGACCGAAGGGAGGAGGGATCTGGGGGGACTCCTGGATCCCTCCGGCGCTTCGCGCCGTTCGGGACGACATGATGGGTGCCGTTTGGGACGACAGTGTGGACGGGCTCTCTGTCATCCCGACGACCGGAGGGAGGAGGGATCTGGGGGGTACTCTTGAGATCCCACCGGCGTTTGAGTCGACGCGGAGTAACCGTCCCCGGAGGGACTCACTCCTTCTCTTCAGGCGCCAGCGCGCTCTCAAGCTCCGGCGACACCTCCACACGCTCGCGCTTGAAGGCCTCCAGAATCCTCTCCGCCCCCGGCAGGTTCGAGCAGAGGAACCTGATCGGCGTCTCGCCCCTGATCCTCAGTTCGATTCCCCAGTCGCTTCGGCTGGACACGAGCAGCGCATGCCCCAGCATTCGCCAGCTCCCCAGCGAGGCGATGAAGAGCAGCGTCCTCAGCCATCTAGGCGGCCGGTAGTCGGCGATGCCGGCCGACTCTATCGCGGCGTAGGGGATCATCCTCTCCCCGCCCAGGACGCGCAGCATCATCGCGCCCGGCAGCAGCTCCAGCGAGAAGGAGGCGTACCTGGCCGAGAAGTACAGGATCAAGGCGAAGATCGCCGCCATCAGCCAGACGATCAGGGTGACGATTATCATTCCGCTGGAGACGTTCAGCACCTCGCCGCCGCCGAAGATCGCGGGTGCCAGGAAGAACGGCAGGGCGAAGAAGAAGCAGGAGACGATGGATCCCACCAGATCGGGCAGGATCCACGAGGACCACTTCGGGTAGACGAGCGCTCCCGCCGGGGCCCTCCTGCGAGGAGGGAAGACGGCGTAGACGACCAGGGCGAGCAGCAACGGCGCGGCGGCGTAGCGCCGGAAGGGGCGGACTATCCAGGATGGCGCGCCGCTTCCGTCCGCGTCCGCAGGCCCCTGGATCGTCATCCCGGCGAAGCGCGGCCCGGAGGGGGATGGCAGCTTCAGGAAGCGAAAGCGCTGGTCCGCGAGCGTCATCCTGTCGAAGATCTCCGGGAAGGGTGCCTCCTCCGGGGAGAAGAAGTAGAAGGGGCGACTCTGGTCCCTACCCATCCTGTCGACAAGGGGAGACGACCCGGGCGTCGCGAGGACGCCAGCGAACAGATCCTCCCACTCCGAGCCTCCGACCGTCTCGACCCTGCCCTCCGTGAGCTCGTCGATGAACTCGGGGATCGGGACCGCCCTTTTGAACGAGCGCGACGCGCTCCGCATCGCGCTCGACGCGGTCAACGCGCGAACGGGACGGTAGGCCGAGCGGTACTCGTCGCCCATCTCCACCGCGTGGATGCTTATCACCCGGTCTCGGGCCAGCGCGAAGGACGCCGTGGCCGCGAAAAGAAGCAGCAGCGCCCCGAACCTGCGATACAGCTCTCTCATGCCAGTCCCCCCCTTAAAGGCGTGTGCCGGTCATGGAAGCGCGACCTCCGCCCAGGAGCGCCCGCCGTCCTCGGACCGGAAGAACCCCCTGGACGTCCCCAGCAGCAGGCCCCCGCCGGAGAGAGGCAGAAGCGCCAGCGCCTCGACGTTGGACAGGGACGCCCCCTCCATCCTGTAGCCGCCGTCGCGCGGGGCCAGCCGGTGCAGCGCGTTCCGCCTCGCCCCGATCAGGTCCCCGCCCGCTCCCCGGTACAGGTCGGAGAAGTAGTCCAGCGGCGACCATCTGAACCCGTCGATCCTTCCCTCGTCGGCCTCCATGTTCGCGAGGTCGCAGCGCCACACGCCGGTCTTCGAGGTGCCCCACAGGGTCCCGTCGCGGTCGAAGACGACTGACAGCAGCCCTGAGTTGAAATACGAGTGCCTCCAGCTCTCACCGCCGTCCACGGACGCCGACAGCCCCGCGTCGGTGGCGAGGGCCAGCCGCGCCCCGTCCGAGGCCAGTGAGTAAATGTAGGTGAAGTCCCTCTGGTCGTCGTCGCCCGGCCCTGTCGTGTCTACCCGCTCCCAGTTCCGCCCGCCGTCTCGCGAGCGCATCAGCCCGCTGCGCCAGGTCGCGGCGTAGAGCGCGCCCCCGCTCTCGGCCATCGCGATGACCGGGTCGAGCGCGCCTTCGCCCCCGGTCGGGAACGAGCGACGGGTCCACTCCCCCCCTTCGCGGAGAAAGATCCTGCCCGGATAGCCCACCAGCAGCGAGCCGTCTGACGTAACGAGCAGGGCCGAGCACTCCGCGCCACCGGTCGGGACCTCGCCCTGTCCGCGCCACTCGCGCCCCCCGTCCGACGAGTGGAAAAGCCTGCCCGAGCGCGACACCGCCAGGATTTCGCCATCCAGCTCGACCAGCCCCGTGACTGGGTCCGACGGCAGCAGCGCCCTCCAGGCGGACAGCCCGGCCTCGGCGAAGAACAGCCCTCCCGTGGATGTGCCGATCACGACTCCGTCGTCGAAGGGCTCTATCGCGTTGACCGAGAGGCCCTCTCCGCCGGGGAAGGCCGACCAGCTCGCGCCTTCGTCCCTCGACACGAAGCATCCGTCCCGGCGCGTGCCCGCCCATACCGAACCGTCGGCGGCCACCGCGAGCGCCTGGACCGACGACCCCGCCGGCAGCCCCTGCGACGCGCTCCGCCACTCCTCGCCGCCCCCGCGCGCGAACACGCCTCCCTCGCAGCACCCTGCGAAGAGAGTATCCGCGGCGGCGCTCCAGGCCAGGGCCAGCACCAGGGCGTTCTCCGGCCCGTCGAAGGATCGCCAGCTCAACCCCCCGTCGTCCGAGAGCAGGATCCCTCCGCCGAAGGTCGCCCCCCACAGGCGTCCGTCCCCGGCCTCCACCACGTCCGTCACCAGTGAGTCGACGTTGCCTGCCGAGCGGGCCCATCGCTCTCCTTCCCTGGCCTTGACGCTCTGGAACCCCTCGTCCCAGTGCACCCGCAGCAGAGTGCCCGAGCGGGTGAGCAGGAAGTCCTTGATGAAGCCTTCGCCATCCAGGGAGGCCCACGACGAGCCCCCGTCCCTGGAGATCAGGGCCTCGTCGAAGGTGCATAGAATTATGATCCCTCCCGGATAGACACGCATAGAGAAGAGATTGGCGGAGGGGATGCCCACGCCGATGTGCCGCCAGCTCCTCCCCCCGTCCGCGGAGGAGAAGAGGCCGCCCGGCTCCGCCGTGGCCACGAACAGAGTGCCGTCGACGGCTCGGATCGACAGGACCGGCGCCCACCCGCCCTCCGGGGCGGCCGTGCCGGGAGCCGACAGCAACGGGGCGAACAGAAACAACAGCGCGAGCGCGGCTCGCAACCGGACACGCATCAAGAACCACCTCCCGCCGAACGGCATGAGATGAGTGCGCATGTCAGAATACTCGACGAGTGGTGAATTGTCAAGATGCATGCGCGCGCCATCCGCCGCTTGCCCCCGGGCCGAAGTTGGAGTATCCTCGTCGCGGACAGGAGAGGCGGCCGGGCCGCCCGAAAAACGATTGGGAGGTAGTCGGAGGATGCTGAGGCACACCAGGATGTCCGATCCCGAGCTGTACGGTATCGTGGCCGAGGAGCTCGACCGGCAGGAGAAGAACATCGAGATGATAGCGTCTGAGAGCACGGAGAGCGAGGAGCTGCTCGAACTGTCGGGGTGCGTGTTCGCGAACAAGACCACCGAGGGGTACCCGGGGGCTCGCTTTCAGGCTGGGTCGCAGGTCGCGGATAAGATGGAGAGGCTCGGGGTGGAGCGGGCGAAGGCCCTGTACGGCGCGGACCACGCCAACCTCCAGCCGTACTCCGGCTCCACCGCCAACTACAGCGTTTACGCGGCCGTGCTGAAGCCGGGCGACGTCGTGCTGGGGATGAGGCTCGACCACGGCGGCCACCTTACTCACGGCTCTCCAGCAAACTTCATGAGCAAGTTCTACAACTTCGCCTCCTACGGCCTGAGCGAGAAGACCGAGCAGATCGACTACGACGAGCTCGAGTCCCTGGCGAGGGAGCGCAGGCCCCGCCTGATCATCGCGGGCGGCAGCGCGTACCCCCGCCTGATCGACTACGAGCGGATCTCGGGGATCGCCCGGTCGGTCGGCGCCCTGTTCATGGTGGACATGGCACACGTCGCCGGGCTCGTGGCGGCGAAGGTCATCCCCAGCCCCGTGCCCCACGCGGACTTCGTCACCTCGTCCACCACCAAGACCCTGTGCGGCCCGCGCGGCGGCATGGTCCTGTGCAGGGCGGAGCATGCGAAGGCCCTCGACAGGGGTGTCTTTCCCGGCGCGATCAGCTCCATCCACCTCAACATCATGGCGGCGAAGACCTGGCTGTTCAAGCACGCCGCGGGCGCCGAGTTCCGCGAGGTCATGCTCCGCGTCGTCGACAACGCCAGGGTCCTGGCCGACGAGCTCGCCCGCCGCGGCTTCCGCGTGATCAGCGGAGGCACGGACAACCACATAGTGCTGCTCGACCTGAGGTCGAAGGGGATCACCGGGAAGCTCTTCCAGGACGCGTTGGAGTACGTTGGCATAACCATCAACAAGAACATGATCCCGGCCGACCCGGAGAAGCCCTCGGTCACCAGCGGCGTCCGCATAGGGACGACCTCGGTCTCCCAGCGCGGGCTCGGCGCGCCGGAGATCGGGCGGATCGCGGCCATGATGGACCGGGTGGCCGACGCCCCGGAGGACAGGGGAGTGCTGGACGCGTGCAGGTCGGAGGCGCTTGAGCTGATAGCGGCCTTCCCGCTCTACCCGAAAGGCCCGCTCGACTAGGAGGCCGCGCGAGCGAGAGGAGGAGACCTATGAGGAATTCGGAGAACGACGGGTTCGTCGAGGACCCCAGGTACGCCGACTGCGACCGCGAGGCGTTGTACGGGGTCGCGCTGGGCGTCATCAACCTGGTGGTGTGGGCCGTCGCCGGGTACGGCCTCGGCAGCGGCCCGGTGGAGGGGTACACCTACATAATGGGCTTTCCCGCGTGGTTCTTCCTGGCCTGCTTAGCCAACTCCGCCCTGGCGATCGCGGGGGCGGCATACCTCGTCAAGAAGAAGATGCGCGACATGCCCCTGGGTCCCATGACGGCGGAGGAGGCGGCGGAGTACGAGCGCGGGAGGGACCGGTCGTGAGCGGGCTTCACTGGGCAACCCTGCTGCCGATAGCGGGCTACTTCGCCCTGATGTACGTCATAGGCTTCCAGGCCATGAGGCTGACCAACAGGGCCAGCCTCGACAGGGGCGGCTGCGGCGAGGCCTACATGGAGGAGTACATGACCGGCGGCCGCGCCTCCGGCGGCTTCGTGCTGGCCATGACCCTGGTGGCCACCTACCTCAGCGCGGGCAGCTTCATAGGCGGCCCCGGCACGGCCTACACCCACGGCCTTGCGTGGGTCTTCCTGGCGATGGCCCAGATACCGACGGGGTACTACACCCTGATGGTCCTCGGGAAGAAGTTCGCAATAGTGTCGCGCAAGACGGGCGCCAACTCCATCAGCGACTTCCTGCGCGCCCGCTACCGAAGCAGCGCGGTTCTGATAATCGCGTCGCTCTCCATAATCTGCTTCCTGACGGCGGCCATGTCGGCGCAGCTCATCGGCGCGTCGCGCCTGCTGCAGGGATCCACCGGGCTGGACTACAAAAGCGCGCTGATCTTCTTCGCGGTGACGGTGGTGGTCCACACGGCGGTCGGCGGCTTCAGGGGGGTCGTGTTCAACGACACCCTGCAGGGGGTGGTCATGACCCTCTCCACCCTCGCCCTGTTCGCCGCGATACTCCTCGAGGGGGGCGGCGTGGCGGAGCTGGTCCGGCGAATGAAGGAGCTGAACCCCGGCATGATCTCCCCCTACGGGGTGCAGGAGGGCTTCATGAGCGTGCCGTGGGTCTCCAGCTTCTGGGTGCTGGTCGGCTTCGCGGTGGTCGGCCTGCCCGCGGTCGCCCAGAGGGCGATGAGCTACAGGGACTCCAGGAGCCTGCACTCCGGGATACTGTACGGCACCGTGGTGTCGATAGTGATGCTGCTTGGGATGCACCTGGCCGGCGCATTCGGGTCGGTGCTGGTCCCCGGCATCCAGTCCGGCGACCTGGTGATACCCACCCTGATAACGACCCTGTTCCACCCGGTTGTGGCGGGGCTGGTGCTGGCGGGCCCGCTGGCCGCGGTGATGTCCACCGTGGACTCGCAGCTTCTCGTGGTGGTGGCGGCCATCGTCAACGACCTGCTGGTGAACTACGTCAAGCCCGGCCTCAAGGACAGGCTGCGCGCACTCCGCTTCATCACCGTGGCGACCTGTTTGGCGGTCGGCGCGATTACAGTGGCCCTGGCCTTCGACCCGCCGGAGCTGATGGTGTGGCTCAACCTGTTCGCGACCGCGGGGCTGCTCTCCACATTCCTGTGGCCGACCCTTCTCGGGCTTTACTGGAAGGGGGCCAACGCCCCCGGTGCGCTGGCGGGGATGGCGGCGGGGATAGCGACATACCTGTACTTCAACTACTTCATCCCGAGGCCGCTCGGCCTGCATCCGATAGTTCCGTCGCTCGTGCTGTCCCTGGCTGCGTTCGTCGTCGTGGCCAGGATGACGAAAAAACCCTCCGCAGAGGTCATCAAGCTCTTCTGGGGGCTT
>JAKJGK010000164.1 GCA_022704435.1 Synergistota bacterium
CCGCCCCGCCCCGTTGTCCACTTCGAAAGTCCCACGGTCTACCTCTTGAGCCCGTTCGCTATGCGGAGGAGGTCGTCCGCCGTCTGTACTCCCTTCGAGTTGGCCTCGTAGGCCCTCTGGGCTATGATGAGGCCGACCATCTCGTCCACCACCTGCACGTTGGACATCTCGAGTATCCCCTGGTGCACCTGTCCCAGCCCCTCGTCGCCGGGGTTGCCCACTATCGGGGCACCGCTGGCGGCGGTCTCGGTGAACAGGTTTTTGCCCATGGCGCGAAGGCCGCCCGGGTTTATGAAGCGGACCAGCTCAATCTGGCCTATCTCCTCGGGGTCGGCCTGGCCGTCTATCTTGACGGAGACCAGCCCCTCCGGGCTGATTATTATCTCCATCGCGTCCTCGGGGACAAGGATGGCGGGCTCGATCAGGAGGCCGTCGGGGTTGACCACCTGCCCCTCGCCGTCGAGGTTCCAGTTGCCGGCGCGGGTGTAGGCTATCTCGCCGTTGGGCATCATCACCTGGAAGAAGCCGTCGCCCTCGATGGTGATGTCGAGCGGGCGGTCGGTCACCTGCAGGTTGCCCTGGGTCATTATCCTCGGCGTGCCGATCACGCGGACTCCGAGCCCCACCTGCACCCCGGTGGGCACGGTGGATGCGGGCTCGACGGGCGCGCCCGGCTCCCTGTTTATCTGGTACAGCAGGTCGGCGAAGTCGGCCCGCTTCTTCTTGAATCCGGCTGTGTTCACGTTCGCCAGGTTGTTCGTGGTGACGTCCAGGTTCGTCTGCTGCGCTATCATGCCGCTGGCGCTGGTCCACAGGGCTCTGAGCATTTTCAATCCCCTCCGCTTATCCAGTCCTGCCGTAGGACGTTATCAGTTTGCCGGTGAGTTCGTCGTGGGTCATGAGGGCCTTGGAGGCGGTCTCGTAGGCTCGGTGGGCCTCGACCATCCGGACCATCTCCTCCACTACGTTGACGTTGGACATCTCGAGGGCGCCCGGCTCCAGTCGCACGTTCTCGACCGGCTCCGGCTCCCCGGAGTGGGGGGTGACGGCGAGCGAGGTCCTGCCTACCTGACGCAGGTAGGTGGGGTTCTCGAAGGAGACCACCTGGAGCATGTCG
Organism: Synergistota bacterium; assembly: GCA_022704435.1. Classification (GTDB taxonomy): domain Bacteria; phylum Synergistota; class Synergistia; order Synergistales; family Aminobacteriaceae; genus JAAYLU01. The sequence continues at coordinate 1,118 of JAKJGK010000164.1, forward strand.
ACGACCGCGCCGTCCGCGAGCACGTTGCCGCTCTCGGTTATGGCGAAGGTGGAGGCGTCTCCCACCTCGACCGGCCCTCCGTCGCCGAGGACGAGCATCCCGTCCTCGGTGACCAGCTGCCCCTCGTCGTTCTTCTGGAAGTGCCCCGACCGGGTGTAGTAGGTGTTGCCGGCGCCGTCCTGCACGGCGAAGTACCCCTCGCCGATTATCGCGGCGTCGAAGGGGTTGTCGGTGGTCTGGAGGCCGCCGAACTCCGTGGCCATGTAGGTCTCGGATATGACGTTCGCCAGGCTTAGGTCGCCTATCAGGAACCTGCCCTTGAGGCCGAGCTGGAAGGGCGGCCCCACCAGCTTGATCTCGCCGTCCTCGGACACCTTCTCTATCCTGTCCATCAGGACCTCGGGGAACGACTTGTTTACAGGTATGCGCCTGCGAAAACCCGACGTGGTCGCGTTGGCCAGGTTGTTAGCGACGACGTCGTGCATGCTCTCCTGGACTATCATGGCCGATGCCGCGGCGTACAGTCCCCGGTGCATCTATCACCCCTCCTCGCTGAGCCCGGCGGGGCGACGCAAGCCTCGCCGGATCAGTACTTTCTCTTTCGGCCCTTCCTGCGGTTGACCAGGATCCCGCTCCTGCCGGAGGCCTGGAGCTTGTCTATCTCCGCAAGGGCCTTGCCGGTGCCGAGCGCCACGCACTCCATAGGGTCGTCGGCGGTGAAGCAGTTTATGCCCGTCTGGCGCGTTATCAGCTCGGTGAGGCCGCGAAGAAGCGCGCCCCCGCCGGTGAGCACTATGCCCCTGTCTATTATATCGGCCGAAAGCTCCGGGGGCGTTAGCTCGAGGACATTTCTTACTCCGTCGATCAGGGCCTGCACCATCTCTCCTATGGCCATCGACACATTGAGGCTGGAGACCTCGATCTGGCGGGGGAGGCCCTGCAGCAGGTCGCGCCCCTTCAGGATCATCTTTGTGTCGGGGTCCTCCTGAAGGCAGGTGCCTATCATGATCTTCAGGTTCTCGGATGTCTGCTCGCCCACCGCGAGGTTGTACTGCTTGCGCAGATAGCGGACTATCCCCTCGTCCAGGCGGTCGCCGCCTATCCGCAGCGACTTGGAGACGACTATGCCGCCGAGCGAGATTACGGCGATGTCGGTGGTGCCGCCGCCTATGTCGACGACCATCTTGCCGCGCGGCTCCTCGACGTTGAGGTTGGCGCCGATCGCGGCCGCCATGGGCTCCTCGATCAGGAAGGCCTCCTTCGCGCCGACCTCGACCGCCGCCTCGAGCACTGCTCGCCTCTCCACGTCGGTCGCGCCCGACGGGACGCAGATCATCACCCGGTTCTGGAAGAAGCGCCTGAAGCCCCTCAGCACGCGGCGCATGAAGTGGTGGAGCATGGCCTCGGTCATGGTGTAGTCGGCTATGACGCCGTCCTTGAGGGGGCGGACGGAGGTTATGCTGCCGGGGGTGCGCCCCACCATGTTCTTGGCCTCGTACCCGACCGCCAGTATCTTCCCTGTGTCGAGGTCGACCGCGACGACCGACGGCTCCCGCAGAACGATGCCCTTGTTCTTGACGTAGATCAGGACGGTGGCGGTCCCAAGGTCTATTCCAATATCCGTTCCAAACACAGCGTCTTCCTCCTTTGACCCGCGCCGGACTTCCGGGGCGGCGGTGCACAGCCTCGATGCGCTTCTCCTATATTCTATACCGTTCGGCGGAAAGGGGGTAGTCTCCCCCGAACGGGGAGGCCTCTCCGTACCCGACCCGCCACATGTAGAGCCCCTCGGGGGGCGCGGTCATGGCGGACTCCGCCCTCTCTTTGCCGTCCAGCAGGGCCGCCAGCCACTCCGGGCCTTTTTTGCCGTACCCGACCGCCTGCAGGTTCCCGGCCATTATGCGGACCATGTTGGTCAGGAACGAGTCCCCCCGCACGGTGAATATCGTCAGGCTGCCCCTGTGGCGGAGCCTGGCCCTGTAGACAGTCCTCCTGGTGCGCTCGGGGCGCTCGGAGGTCTTGCAGAAGGCCCCGTAGTCGTGCTCTCCCTCGAACAGCGCGCAGGCCCTGGCGGCGGCCTCCCTGTCCCAGTGGAACCTGTTCCACCACGCCAGGCCGAGCAGCAGCGGTGGCATGGCGTTGCCGTGCCAGACGAGGTAGCGGTACTCCCGCCACAGGGCCGAGCGCCTGGCGTCGAAGTCGGGCGCTGCCCGCGCGGCCCGCATTACCCTTATATCCGGCGGGAGGTAGTAGTTCATGGCCAGAAGCAGCTTGTCCGGGCGCCACTCCCTGTCCAGGACGAAGGATATGACCTGCGCCCTGGCATGAACTCCGGCGTCGGTGCGTCCCGCCGCGGTCACGGGGACGTGTCCGCCCGCCAGCGGGGCGAGGCTGTCCTCGATCTTCTCCTGCACCCCCGTCCCGCTGCTTTGGCGCTGCCACCCCGAGTAG
>JAKJGK010000165.1 GCA_022704435.1 Synergistota bacterium
ATCGCGGGCTTCATGGCGCGGGTCGGGGCCGGCGAGCTGTGGCACGAGCGCTCGGACATCGGCGTGCGCTCGCGCGACGAGCTCGGCGCCACGGCGGACGCAATGGCAGACATGATAGCCTCTCAGAGGGAGATGATCCGCGAGCTGACGGAGAAGGCCCTCCACCTGTCGGACATCTCGGCGGAGACGGCCGCGTCGGCCGAGGAGGTGACCGGCTCGGCGACCGAGATGACGGAGGGCAACTCCAGGCTGGCGGAGCAGAGCGGGATCGGCCGAGCCAGATCCGTCGAGTCCTCCGAGGTCATGCTCGAGATGAGCAGCCTGATCCAGATATCCAAGAACCTCGCCGCGGGCGCGGACAAAAGCTCCGCCGACATGGCCGCCGCCGCGTCCGAGGGGGGCGAGACCGTGGCCAGGACCGTCTCCACGATGGAGAGCATAAGGGAGTCCGTGGGGGAGACCGAGGATCTGCTCCGCAGCCTGGACGGCTACTCGCAGCGGATCGGGGTGGTAGGCGACACGATAACCGGCCTTGCCGACCAGACGAACCTGCTCGCGCTGAACGCCGCGATAGAGGCGGCGCGCGCCGGAGAGGCCGGTCGCGGTTTCGCCGTGGTGGCGGACGAGGTGAGGAAGCTGGCGGAGCAGTCTCAGCAAGGGGCCCGCGAGGTTGCCGACCTTGTGCAGAAGATACTGGACGGCACTCGCTCGGCGGTCGCCTCGATGCGCAGGAGCCGGGAGGAGGTCGACGAAGGGGTGGCGGTGGCCCGCAGCGCCGGCGAGGCCCTGGAGCGCATTCGGAGCGCTGTGGACGAGTCGATACACGACATCCGCAGGATCATCCAGACCACCGACGAGGAGGTCGCCAAGTCCGAAAAGGTGATCTCGCTGATAGACGCGGTCGCCGGCGTGGTGGAGAGCACGGACGACCACGTGCGAAACCTGGCCTCCATGATGGAGGAGACGGCCACCGCTATGGAGAGGGTTACCGACGGCGCGAGGGACGTGAGCGAGACCGCCGACGAGATCAGGAGGATGACCGAGAGGTTCCGCCTGGACAGGGACGACCTGCCCGCGCTGCGGGGCTGATGCCGAAAGGACAGTCTTGAAAAGCAAGCCGCCCCGAGCGTCGAACACGGCTCGGGGCGGCCTGCTTTGCGTCGTCTTGGCCTGCGCGGCGCTACCTGCCCTTCACCGGGACAAGCCCCTTGGCCTGGGAGTTGACGACAGCTCCGCCCCTCTCGATCTTGAACGCGTGCACCAGGCCGTTCAGCTCCGCCGCCAGCCCCGCGATCTGCTCCGACCCCTGCGCAACCCGTTCGGCCGAAGTCCCGACCTCTGCCATCTGCCCCCTGACCATGTCCGCCGACGACGCGGACGAAGTGACCCTGGACGCTATGTTCTGTACGGCGCTCGCTATCTCTTCGCTCGACGCGGCCTGCTCCTCAGACACCGCAGCCATGTCCTGCGTCGCGGACGCGATCCTGGACAGGGCCTCCATCATCTTATCTATGGTCTCCCGCGTATCCTCGGCCAGGGCGCTGGACTCGTGCGAGTCCCTGGCGTTCCCCTCCGCCGCCGACACGACCTTGTCCAGGTCCTTGGTGATTATCGAGGCGAGGTCGGCGATCTTCTTCGCGGCCTCGTTGCTCTCCTCGGCGAGCTTCCTGACCTCCTCCGCCACGACGGCGAAGCCGCGCCCGGCCTCCCCGGCCCGGGCCGCCTCTATGGCCGCGTTCAGCGCCAGGAGGTTGGTCTGGTCGGCAATACCGCCTATCTGAGCGACGAAGTTCTGTATCTCGCGGGCCCTGTCGCCCAGGCTCTTGACTTCTTTCGCCGACCCCTCGGCGTTGACGGCAGCCTTCCTTATGCTCTGGACCGCCTTGCCCACCGCCGCGACTCCCTCTTCACCCGCGGCCCTTGCCTGCTCCACCTCGCCCGCCATCTCGGTGCTCTTCTGGGCCGTGGACTGGGCGCCGCTTGCGACCTCTTCAACCGAGGCGGTTATCTGCTGAGCCGCCGCGGCGAGGCTCTCCATCTGGGAGGAGACGTCGTCGACCCCGGCGCGGGACTCCTCGACACCGGCGTTGGACTCCTCGGCCAGGGCGGAAAACTCCTCGGCCACTCCTCCGAGCTTTTCAGACGCGCCGGCGATCGCCCTCATGGCCTCTCTCTGCTTGACGACCATGCCGTGGAGGGCGTCCGCCATATCCCCGAGCTCGTCGTGCGTGGCGATGCCGAACTCTCCCCGCTCTATCGTGAGGTCGCCGTCACCGGCTCTCCGCGCCAGCTCAGCGACGCGCCGGAGAGGCTTCACTATCCAGTGGGCGATCAGCCATATCGCCAGCAGCAGCAGCAGCGCGCCGACCAGCGCTCCCGCGAGCGTCATCAGCAGTATCCTGTTCGAGGAGGCCATCACCTCCTCCTCCACAAGCACCATGCTGGTGCTCCAGGGTGTGCCACTGTTGCCAAGGGTCACAGGGGTGTAGGACTTGAAGGTATTGCGCCCCAGCGCCTCCGACCAGGCCTCCTCGAACCAGCTCTCGCCGTTCTGTATCCTCTTGAGGACCCTGTCGCCCCCGGCGCCCTCGAGCTCCCCGAGGGGCTTGCCGATCCTCCCCTTGTCCGGGTGACCCACGACCATCCCGCCGTATGAGACCAGGCGAGCGAAGCCGGTGTTGTACATCTTGAGGGAGTTCGTCAGCTTCTGGATCTCGTCCACGGAGATGTCGACCCCCGCGGCCCCGACGCGCTTGCCGTCGATCTCGATGGGTACGGACACGGTGTTGAGGAAGTAGACGGGCCCGCCCTGCTCGTAGGAGTACTCGAACGGCTCGGTGATGGTGTCCCTGCCCGTCTTCACAGGCACAAGGTAGTAGTCGCCGTCGCCCGGCACGTCGTAGCCTGCCATCGGCTCGCAGGCCAGCGAGCTCCCCTTCCTGTACCAGTTGGGGACGAATCGCCCGGTCGCATCGTGCCCCTTGGCGCCGGCGAACTCGGCGTCCCTGCCGTCGAACGCGTTCGGCTCCCAGCCGGTCCACGCGCCGAGGAGGGCGGGGTTTCCGCGCAGGACGCTCTCGATTATCACGTTTGCCGAGTCGCGGTCCGCCCTGCCGCTCTTCACCAGCCCTTTGAGTGCGTCGGCCAGAGCGGTCGCGGTGTCAAGCGCCATGGAGAAACGCGCCGCCACCAGCCCTGACAGCTCGGCCGACTTGCTCATCGCCAGCTCCTCCGCCTGCCGGATCGCCTCCCGCCGGTTCAATACCGTCGAGACCCCTATCACCGCCGAGAACACCAGCAGGACCAGCCCCGCGGTCATGAGCACGATCTTCCCCTGAAGCTTGAAACGAAACACCCCAATCACTCCCCTTCCGGACAATCGACCCGTGCGAAGCGCTGATCAAGCGCCGCGTCGCAACTCTGACATCTACAAGCGGCCCATTCGCACTTGAGACATTTCGCCGAGGCGAAGACTTGTCTGATATTCTAGACCCGAGGGAGAGAGAACGCAATAGTTATATGCGATGAATTTCGGGGGAATTACGAAAATCTAGAAAGTATAGTT
>JAKJGK010000166.1 GCA_022704435.1 Synergistota bacterium
GCGCCGAGGCCCTCAAGGGGCACTGCCGCGCCGCCCCGCCGAGGCTGCCGGAGATGGCGGAGGTGGACGTGGTGCGCCACTTCACCGGCCTTTCCAAGATGAACTACTCGGTCGACGAGGGCTTCTACCCGCTGGGCTCGTGCACCATGAAGTACAACCCCAAGGTCAACGAGGTTGCGGCCCGGATGCCGGGCTTCTCGCGCATACACCCGCTTCAGCCGGAGGACACGGTGCAGGGCGCACTCAGGCTGATGCACGACCTCGGCACCATGCTGGCCGAGATAACCGGCATGGACGCCTTCACCCTGCAGCCCGCGGCCGGGGCCCACGGTGAGCAGACCGGCCTGATGATGATCAAGGCCTGGCACGAGAGCCGCGGAGACAGCAAGAGGACCAAGGTGGTGGTCCCCGACTCCGCCCACGGCACAAACCCGGCGTCCGCCACGGTGACCGGCTTCGACACCGTCGAGGTGGCCTCCGACGACGAGGGAATGGTCGACCTCGACGCGCTGAAGTCCATGATGGACGACCAGGTGGCCGCGCTGATGCTCACCAACCCGAACACCCTGGGCGTCTTCGAGCGCAACATACTCGGGATCACGGAGACCGTCCACAAGGCGGGCGGCCTGGTCTACTACGACGGCGCCAACCTGAACGCGATAATGGGCAAGGCCCGACCGGGGGACATGGGGTTCGACGTGCTGCACCTGAATCTGCACAAGACCTTCAGCACCCCCCACGGGGGCGGTGGACCGGGCGCGGGCGCGGTGGGGGTCAAGGACACGCTCGTCCCCTTCCTGCCCGTGCCCGTGGTGGCGATGGACGACGGCGAGTACGTGCTCGAGGGCAGGGACAAGCGCCCCAGCAGCATCGGCAGGGTGCGCAGCTTCTTCGGCAACTTCGGCGTGCTGGTGCGCGCCTACACCTACATAATGTCCATGGGGGCGGACGGCCTCAGGGAGGCGTCCGAGACCGCGGTGCTCAACGCCAACTACCTCGCAGCCAGGCTGGCGAGCCTCTACCCGCTAGCCCACAAGGGTCACTGCATGCACGAGTTCGTGCTGAACGGCGGTCCGCTGAAGCAGGAGACCGGGGTCAGCAGCCTCGACGTCGCCAAGGCCCTGATAGACGCCGGGTATCACCCGCCGACGGTCTACTTCCCCCTGATAGTCCCCGAGGCGCTGATGGTGGAGCCAACGGAGACCGAGTCTCAGGAGACGCTCGACCGCTTCGCCGAGGCCATGGAGCAGATAGTGGCGAAGGCCAGGGCCGAGGGGGCGGCCCCCTTCCACGAGATGCCGAAGAACACGCCGGTGTCGCGCCCCGACGAGACCACCGCGGCCAGGAACCCGATACTGACCTGGCAGTTCGACGAGTAGGCGCGCGCTCCGCAGTGCGACGCACAGTCGGGGGGCCGCTCGCCCCCCGACTTTTCACAAAAAGGGAAGGAGACCGACGATGTACGATCTGGTAGTCATAGGAGGCGGCCCCGGCGGGATGCGGGCGGCCGTCCTCGCGTCGCGCAAGGGGATGAGCGTAGCGCTGGTAGAGAAGGACCGCCTCGGCGGAGTCTGTCTCAACCGCGGCTGCATCCCGACCAAGGCCCTCTACTCGCACATAATCGGGGGCAGGGGGGAGCGAGCGGGACTGTGGGAGCGGCTCGAGTCCGTCGTGGACAAGCTGAGGCAGGGATCGGCAACCGAGCTTCGCATGGCCAAGGTCAGGACCTTGAGGGGGACCGCCCTTGTCACGCAGTGGGAGGGCGAGAAGAGGATCGAGGTGCGGTCGGAGGAGAGCGCGGAGGAGGTCTCGGCCCGGCGGCTGCTGCTGGCCACCGGCGCGAGGTCGGTCGTGCCGGAGTTCCGGGGCAGCGACCTGCCGCAGGTGCTCACCGGCGACCGGGCCATAGTGGACCCGCAGCTCTGGGACCCGGAGCGCAACCGTGACGTTCGCACGGTCGCGGTCCTCGGCGCCGGAGTCATAGCCCTCGAGATGGCCATGATGCTGCAGGGGCTGGGCAAGAGCGTGATCCTGCTGAAGCACTCCGACCAGGTGCTGAGGCGGCTGGACGGCGACCTGAAGAAGAAGGTCGTCCAGGCGCTTAAGAAGCGCGGCGTGCCCATGCGGGACTACGTCCGCCTGTCCGAGGCCGCCTTCGACGGCGAGGGACTGCTGATCCGCGGGACCGCTAAGGACGAGCCGTTCGAGGAGAGGTGCGACAGGCTGCTGCTGGCGTCAAGCATGACTCCCGTGCTGGACGGTTTCGGCCTGGAGGGCGGCCCCGTGCGCGTCGAGAGGGGCGCGATAGCTGTCAACGAGGCCATGAGGACCTCCGCCGACGGAGTCTGGGCAATAGGCGACTGCACCGGCGGCGCGATGCTGGCCCACCTGGCCGAGTACCAGGCGCAGGCCGCGGTCGAGGACATGACCGGCGGCTCGTACCGCGTGGACCCGGACGCCGTCCCCGCCTGCGTGTTCATCGACCCCGAGATCGGGACGGTCGGCCTCACCGAGGAGGAGGCGAAGGCTCGCGGCGTGGAGACAGTCGCCGCCAGGGCCTACTTCGCCGCCAACGGCATGGCGCTGGCGATGGGGTCGAGCGACGGTTTCATAAAGGTCGTGGCGCGCGCAGAGGACAGAAGAATCCTGGGAGTCCACATAATGGGCCCCGAGGCCGCCTCTCTGCTGGGCGAGGCGACGCTGGCCGTCTCCATGCGCCTCTCGGCCGACGACGTCGCCAACAGCGTCCACTCCCACCCCACCCTGTGCGAGTGCCTGAGGGACGCGTGCAGGAGGCTGGTGGAGGGGTAGGGAAAACTCGGGAGGAACAGAAGCGTTAGGCGTCCAGGGCGTGCTGCCTAAGCGATCGACATCGCGGTCGTCTACCTGGCGGCCAGAAGCATGCCGCCTAAGCGATCGACTGCGCGAAGCCTCCGGCATGTTACTGCCGGACGGCTCGCTACGTTATGCCGGTCGCCTGCTTATCGTCGCTTCGCTCCTCAGGGTAAGCGATCGACACGAACGGGGAAAGCGCCCGTTCGGACGCCTGCTTATGTCATCCCGACGACCGAAGGGAGGAGGGATCCTTCTTGGGGACGGCCTCCAATTCAGCGGCAGCACACCGCAGGGTCCCTCCGTCGCTTTGCTTCGTTCGGGACGACAATACAGCTGCCGGTCGGCTTAAGCGATCGACATCGCCGGTCGCCTGCACCCCCTACTCCGCGAGGCCCGGCTCCTCCCCCCTTATGATCGCCTTTATGTCGATCACCGGGGTGCCGTCCAGCACCTCCAGCGGATACACCCTCAGAGTCGTCCCGTTCAGCCCGACGATCCTCACCCGGTGGAGCCCCACCGGGTTCGGGCGCGACGGGGACCGCGTGGCAAAGACCCCCCTGAGCGGCGCGTCCTCGTCGCCTCGCGGGTGCACCTTGAGCGCCTCCCGGTCCGCGAGGTGAAGCCAGGTCAGCAGCATCGCGTCGCGCCCCTCCTCCAGCCCCTCCATCGCCTCGACGTACTCCGGGGCCAGCTCGACCTCGGCCTCCACTCCCCCGTCGA
>JAKJGK010000167.1 GCA_022704435.1 Synergistota bacterium
CGTCACGAAGACCGCCAGTTCCGCCTTTTCCCGCCCCATCGTGCCCGCCAGGTCGCGGATGTCCTTGGCGCCGACCTTTCCGCTCTTGACCTGCACGAGCATCGTCTTGCCCGTCCACGCGCCGCCGACCTGCTCGTCCACGAAATATCGCACGCCGTCGATGCCCTGGTCGGCGCCTTTTTTCTTCCGTCCCCCGGCCGGGCGCGCGCCCAACAGGCCCAGCGCCCAGAACTGGAACTGGAACGGGTCCTGCTGCGCCAGCGCCTCGGCCCCCGAGACGCTCGCCGGCTCGCCCAGCACCTCGTAGCGCACCGGCGGGTCCTTGAACCGCGTCAGGCGATGCTTGATCAGGTTGATCGAAAGGTGCGTGATGTCGATCCCGATCCACGTCCGAGGCGCGGCTTTGGCGTTCTCCCGGTTGAGCGTCTCGACCGCGTCGATCGTCGTCCCGCACCCGCAGAACGGGTCCAGGATCACGTCCCCCGGATTGCTGCTGGCTGAAATGATCCGCTTCAACAACTCCAGCGGCTTCTGCGTCGGATAACCAAGACGCTCTTGTGCTTGCGAATTGATAGGCGAAATGTCGTCCCATACATTCTGAACCGGTCGTCCAGACATTTCATCAAGGTATCGTTTATATTGTGGAACTGCCCCAGGGCGAGTTTGAATGATTCGCCCTTCTGCTATAAGCTCAGACATTTTTTTCTGGCTGTATCGCCAGTGACGGATAACACCCATTACCTCGTATGCGGGATTTCCCTTAGCACCGCCGCCAGGCCCAGTGAGATTATCCAAACGATAGCGCCGTCCCTCTTGGTCTACATGACGGTACTTGCTCGTTAAGTATTCTTCCGAATATGGAGCGTGTTGAGGATAAAAAGTGTATGTTTCGCCTTTCGTATACAACAGGATCGTGTCAGAGATATTCCCGAAAGCTTTACGTCCTTGTTTGGCATCTGAATGCGCGCTTGTTCGTTTCCATACGATCTCGTTCAAGAACCTTGTCGGTCCGAAGATGGCGTCGAGGATGAGCTTGAGGTAGTGGGAGGCGGTGGGGTCGCAGTGGAGGTAGAGCGATCCGGCGGGTTTAAGGACGCGGTGCATGTGGACGAGCCGGACGGCCATCTGGACGAGGTAGGCCATCATGGGGGTGGCCTTGAGGAACTTCATCAGGGTGTCGGACAGGTCCACCAGGGGCGCGGGCACGGAAGAATCCTGGTGGAGCATCACCAGCGCGTCGTTGGCGGCGGAGTCCCAGGTCCAGGTGTCCTCGAAGGCCTTGATCTGGGCCGCGGCCGGCGTGCCCGTGGTCTCCTTGAACAGGACGTTGTAGTTCTGCTGGCTGTTGAAGGGCGGATCGAGGTAGATCAGGTCCACGCTCTCGTCGGGCAGCAGCGACGTGTCGCGGAGGAACTCGAGGTTGTCGCCGAAGCAGAGGAGGTTTTTTCCCGGTCGGTCGGTCATGTGCGCCCTTTCGTGCCGGACCCCGTGCCGCCGAACGCGGCGGGCGCAGGCGATTATGCGTTTGGATGGCGGGGAATGCAACAGGACGCCCCGCCGAGTTTGCAGCGGGGGCTTGTACCCCTCTCCCTTCAAGGGAGAGGTCGGCCCGCAGGGCCGGGTGAGGGTGACGCCTCTCCCTTCACGGGAGAGGTCGGCCCGCAGGGCCGGGTGAGGGTGAAAATTTCTTCCGCACCCTCACCCTGCCCTCTCCCTTCCAGCAGGAATGCGCATCATGGATGTAACTCCTGTTTTTGAGGCAGAGAGTAAAGGATGATTTTGCTTTGGACCCACAGGCGAACCCGAGGGAGGGTTCGAACGAACGGCGGCAGATGATCCAGTCCAATCCGGCTGCTGGCCATGCGGGAGAACGTCCGCTCGATCCGGGTGCGATACGCATACAGGGACGGACCCAAGGCGTTGTTGAAGGTCTCCAGCATGGCAATGGCGTGCAGGCGGGTGGGCTGCCGAGCTCGCGGGCCGATGTTGCCGCCGGGAACTTTGCGTGGCGCGATCAACTGCAGGTCTCTGGCGGCCGTCAGTTCATGCAAGGGCCCGCTGTCATAGATGCTGTCGCCGATCACGTAGCCGGGTCGATCGGTCTGCTGCAGCAACGTTCGCGCCACCAGCGGCTCTGATTCATTCATGGGCCGGGTGTCCCATGCGACCACGCGGCCCTGGAGGTCGCTCATCGCAAAGACCTTGTATCCCCGAGCCCTGCCGTTATAGGCCCAGCCGCGTTTGGCGGATTTGTCCTTGCTGTAGGGACTGACCAGCAGCGGTTTGGCGTCCAACAGCCAGCAACCGAGCATGGTGGCCTGCGGCGCGCCCCGTAGATGATTCTCCAACTCCGTGAGCATGGCTTGCACGCGAGCGCTTCGGAGTCTTCGACCGAACTGCGAGGAACTAGGGATGTCGGCGTCCGTCATCGCTTCCGGGAGGTTTCGGCGGTGACACACCCATTGGCGCGGCTTGCCTCGAATCACGGACCACAAGTACATCAGGACGATGGTCCTTCCGGCATATTGCACTCGACGCTCTCGAGAAGGCCACAACTTCCAGGCAATGTGGTACAATGCCGCAAACAGTTCGTCGTCCATGACTTTCTCCTGTATTGGCGTACAGAAGACATCATGGCGCGAACTGTTTTGTTGCGCAAGCCTTTTAACTCTCGCAATTACAAATAGTTATCCCAATGATGCGCATTCCTGCTTCCAGGGAGAGGGGTTTGCGGCAACTCCTCTCCCTTCAAGGGAGAGGTCGGCCCGAAGGGCCGGGTGGGGGTGAAGATTTCTTCCGCACCCTCACCCTGCCCTCTCCCTTCGAGGGAGAGGGGTTTGCGGCGACTCCTCGCCCTTCAAGGGAGAGGTCGGCCCGAAGGGCCGGGTGAGGGTGTGCAAAGCCCCGCAATGGCTTCCACCACCCCGTCCAGATCCGCCAACACGCGATCGTTCGTGAAGCGAACAACCGTCAACCCCTGTTGCTCCATGTATTCCTGCCGTTGACGGTCCTGAGCTTCCATACCGTCGTGACTTCGCCCGTCCAACTCGACGACGACTTTGGCCGACGCGCAGAAAAAGTCCGCGACATAAGGCCCCAGCGGCTGCTGGCGGCGGAATTTTGCCCCGCAGCGATGGTTCCGCAGGCGGCTCCAAAGCAGGCGCTCCGGAAACGACGATTCGCGGCGCAGCCGCCGTCCCCGTTCGATCATGTGTCCCGACGCCCGCGGAGTCTTGCGACGCATGGCGTTTCTCCAACTCCTCCCCCTTCAAGGGGGAGGGTGACACGCAGGGCCGGGAGAGGGTGAAGATTTCTCCCACACCCTCACCCTGCCCTCTCCCTTCCAGGGAGAGGGCTTTTCGGCGACTCCTCTGGCTTCACGGGAGAGGAGTTCTCGGCGACAAATCGCACAAGATCGCCAATACGCACTTCCGAATACGATCCCTTTTCCCAAAGAGAATTCCAAGAACGATCCGGAATGCGCATGCGAAAAACCTTCTCGATTGCGAGGATGACCTCCACGACATCCAGATTGTCA
>JAKJGK010000168.1 GCA_022704435.1 Synergistota bacterium
TCTGGTTGACGCCGACCGCTCGCGCCTCGTAGCCGAACACCGTCTTCGCGTTGATGAACCATACGACGGCCACCGCGATCAGGGCGAGCACGACCCCGAGGTGGAAGCGCGACCTGGCAAGCAGGATGGGGAAGCGAGCGATCGCCTCGACTGCGGGGGAGCGTGGCCAGCTCGACCCCGGCATCTGCAGCGGCCCGAAGAGCAGGTAGCCCATTATGTGCCACATGACGTAGTTGAGCAGCAGCGTGGTCACGACGTCGTCCACCCTGTACCTGGTCTTGAGAAGGGCCGGTATCGTCGCCCACGCGCCCCCGGCGATGAAGCCGGCGACGCACACCAGGAGCAGCACCAGCGCCTTCGGCAGAGGGGGAGCGTAGATCCCGACCCACGCGGCGGCTATGGCCCCGGCCAGCAGCTGCCCCTCCGCGCCTATGTTCCAGAACTTCGCCCTGAAGGCGAAGGCGACCGCGAGCCCCGTGAACGTCAGTGGCGCGGCCTTTACGCAGGTCTCCAGGAAGTTGTACCTGGTCCCAAGGGCCCCCTTGAACAGCGAGGTGTAGGAGAGCAGGAGATCCCCCCCCGCCACGAGGATCGGTATCGCGGAGAGAGCCAGGGTCACCAGTATCGCTCCGACCGGCACAAGGAGCTGTATCCAGCCGGGCAATGGCGCCCGCTTGCTGATCACTATGCGCATGGCCTGCTCACCCCGCTCACGCCGCTCATCCAGAGGCCGACCTGCTCCCTGTCGGCGCTTTCCCTGTCGGTTATTCCCATTATCCGCCCCTCGTATATCACAGCGATCCTGTCCGAGAGCGCGAAGACCTCGTCAAGGTCCTCCGAGATCAGGAGGATGCCCGCCCCCCTGTCCCTGGCCTCCAGGATGCGCCTGTGGACGTACTCGATGGCGCCCACGTCGAGCCCTCGCGTGGGCTGCGCCGCCACCACCGCACGCGGCGACGCGGAGAGCTCGCGCGCCAGTATTATCTTCTGAAGGTTGCCCCCCGACAGGGTTTGGGCCAAAGCTCCGCGCCCGTCGGTCTTAATGCCGAACTCCTCTATTAGTTCGTCCGCGTGTCTGCCCATGGCCGCGTGGTCGAGCACGCCGTGCGACTTGAACGACGAGTGGTTCTCGAGCACCAGGTTCTCCTCGACCGTGAGCTCCAACAGAAGCCCGGTGGTCATCCTGTCCTCCGGTATGCGGGCCATTCCCCGCTCCACGGCCGTCCTTGGCTGACCCGGCGGCAGGATCTCGCCGCACAGGGTCACGGAGCCGGAATCGGGGACCCTCAGCCCGAACAGGACCTCCGCCAGCTCGCGCTGCCCGTTTCCCGAGACCCCGGCCATTCCCAGCACCTCCCCCGAGCGTATGTCCAGGGAGAGCTCCTTCACCGCGTCGAGCCCCTTGTCGTTCTTCACCGTGATGTCCTGCACGGTCAGGACGGGCGCCCCGATCTTTCCGGAGCCGGTGGTGCGCCTCTCCTCCAGCTCCCGCCCTACCATAAGGTTGGCGAGCTCTCTCTCGCAGGTGTCGGCGGTGCGCCTCTCGGCGACCACCCTCCCCTTCGACAGCACGACGACCCTGTCCGCTATCTCCATGACCTCGTAGAGCTTGTGGGAGATGAACACCACCGAGCACCCCTCCGCGGCCAGGGAGCGCAGGGTGGAGAAGAGCTCCTTGGTCTCGGGGGGTGCCAGGACGGCGGTCGGCTCGTCCAGGATGAGGATCCTCGCGTCCCTGTAGAGGGCCTTGAGGATCTCCACCTTCTGCTGCCCGCCTATGGGCAGTGTCCATACGGGGGCGTCCGGGTCAACGTGCAGGCCGAACCTCTCCTGCAGTCCGAGCAGCCTGCGTCGGGCTCCGTCGAGGTCGAGCAGGAATCCGCCGGTCCTTCCAACCACAGTGTTTTCGAGCACCGTCTGAGACGGTACAAGCGTGAAATGCTGATGCACCATGCCGATGCGGCGCGCTATGGCGTCGCGAGGGGAAGAGAGCGACACTCTCTCTCCCTCGATGTGGATCTCGCCCGAATCCGCGGCGTAGTACCCGAAAAGTACGTTCATGAGCGTGGTCTTCCCCGCCCCGTTCTCGCCCAGCAGAGCGCAGATCTCACCCCTGTAGAGGGTGAAGTCGACGTCCCTGTTGGCCGTGACTTCGAGGAAGGTCTTCCTGATGGAGCGCATCTCCACCACGGGGGTGCGTTCTCCAGTGTTCGCGGTTGTCGCGATGTCCAGGTTCATCGGCGGGCTTGCCCCCTTTCTGTTCGAACCGGAAAAAAGGCGGGGGGAGCGGGGGTGCGCCGCCGCTCCCCTCTTTGGTCGGCTAGTCGGTCTTGAGCTCGGTCTCCACGACCGGGATCACGAGCTTGCCCGACTGGATCTTCGCCTCGAGCCCGCGTACTTCGTCCATGAGCTCCGGCGGCAGCTTGTCCTTGAATTGGTGGAAGGAGGCGAGGAACGCCCCGCCCTCGGCCATCATCGACCACTGGCGAAGGTCGGCGGCCTTCCACTCACCCTTGCGGACCGCGTCGACGGAGTGCAGCACCGTCGGGTACATGTCCCACACCGGCCCGGTGATCACTACCTCGGGAGCGAGATCGTGCTGGTCCTGCATGTTGCCGAACGCGAGCACATTGTGCTCCTTGGCCGCCTCGAACACGCCGAAGCGCTCGGCGAAGATGAGGTCCGCGCCGGCTTCGATCTGCGCGAGGGTGGCCTCCTTGGCCTTGGGCGGGTCGAACCAGCTACCGATGTAGGCGACCTTGACCTTGACATCGGGGTTGACGGACAGCGCGCCCTCCTTGAAGGCGTTGACAAGCCTGTTGACCTCGGCGATCGGGATGGCCGCCACTATCCCCAGGATGTTGCTCTTGGTGAGCCTGCCGGCCATCACTCCGCACAGGTAGGAGGGCTCGTGGATCCAGTTGTCGAACACGGAGTAGTTGGGCTCCTGGAAGGTGAACTCCGATCCGAACGCGAAGGCCACCTCGGGGTAGTCCTGGGCCACTCGCCTGGAGGGCTCCTCGCCCGCGAGGAAGGCGTCGCCGACTATCAGGTCGAAGCCCCTTTCCGCGTACTCGCGCAGTACCCTCTCAAAGTCCGCCGCGGCAACCTTCTCGGCGAACTCGTAGGTGAGGCCGACTTCCTTCTGTAGTTTGAGGCAGGCCTGGTGGATAGCGCCGTCCCAAGGCTCTTCGATCGCGGTCTGGAAGACCGCGGCCAGCTTGAAGTCCTTGTACTCCTTGACCTCCGCGAAGGAGGCTCCCGAGGACAGAAGCAACAGGAAGACCATCGAAAGAACAGCTATTTTTCTCACTCTTATGCACCTCCAGCTTTTTAGATAACCCCGAACGGGGCCTCTCATGGAAACCCGGACATCCAGCCCGGACTGCCGACCTCACCTCCTCCGAATAAAAATCGTGTCGGATATATTCTAGCAGATAATGCGAATTTTGTGGTCGGTCCCTCCGTGCGAAACTCTTGCGCTCCAAAATAGGCGCGTTTCGTGCTATCATACGCCGAGACAGACCGTGGAGAG
>JAKJGK010000047.1 GCA_022704435.1 Synergistota bacterium
CCTGCCGCGACAGGCTCTGGGGGGCCGTGGTCTCGTCCTTCCGCAAGCTGGAGGCGGAGAGCGACCTGGTCATAGTCGAGGGGGCCGGGAGCCCGGCGGAGATCAACCTCAAGAGCCAGGAGATAGTGAACATGAGGGTGGCGCGCGAGTTCGGCTGCCCGGTGCTGCTCGCGGGGGACATCGACCGCGGCGGAGTGTTCGCCTCCCTGGTCGGCACGCTCGCCCTGCTTGACGCAGAGGAGAGCGATCTCGTTAAGGGCTTCGTCATCAACAAGTTCAGGGGGGACATCAAGCTGCTGATGCCCGGCCTGGAGATGCTGTCGTCCCTGACAGAGGGGCGTCCCGTGGTCGGGGTCGTCCCCTGGCTGAAGGACCTTGCGGTGGCCCAGGAGGACTCCGTCTGGCTCGAGGAGCGAGCGTCCGGCGGCGAGCCAGGCGGGGTGGACATCGTCGTGATCAAGCTACCGCGCATATCCAACTACGACGACTTCGACCCGCTGGCGATGGAGGAGGGGGTCTCGCTGCGCTTCGTCGAGCGGCCGGAGGACTTCGGCAGCCCGGCGGCGGTCATATTGCCCGGCAGCAAGACCACCCTGAAGGACCTGGCCTGGCTTCGCGCCTCCGGGCTCGACGCGATGCTGGCCTCCCACGTGCTGGCCGGGGGCTCGCTCGCGGGGGTGTGCGGGGGCTTCCAGATGCTCGGCAGAAGGATCTCCGACCCTCTTGGAGTCGAGGGGGATCCCTCCGAGGAGTCGGGACTGGGGCTGCTGCCGGTCGACACCCTGTTCGAGCCGGGCAAGGAGACTGCGACAGCAAGGGGCCTGGCCGCCGTCCCCGGTTGCTCCGCGTGCGCCAGGTACGAGGTCGAGGGGTACGAGATTCACTCGGGCCGCACGACCCTGTCGGAGGGGGCGCGCGAGTTCGCGGTGCTGGAGGATGGACGCCGCGACGGCGCGGTCTCCGCAGGAGGGCGCGTCTGGGGAACCTACCTGCACGGCGTGTTCGACAACGGCCCGTTCCGGGCGGCCTGGCTGCGCTCGCTGGGGTGGCGGGGCGAGGGCGATCCAGGGCCGTTCGCAGCTGTGAGGGAGCAGGCGTTCGACAGGCTGGCCGATGCGGTGGAGGACAGCCTGGACATGTTCCTGCTGGACAGGATCATCGGGCTGTGAGCCGCGCGACGGTGGCGTTCCCCGGCACGTGCGGGGAGCTCTTCCAGGGCACGGTGGACGGCGTCCTCTGCCTGGTGTCGTGCCCCATAGACATGATGTCCAGGATCGAGGTGTCGTGCGCGGATGGCGCGGGGCTCTCCGTGCCGAGCGCGATGAGCAAGACCAGGCGGGCTCTCGAGATCGCGCTGGCCGACGGGCGCGTGCGCGTCGACGGCCGGGTCGCGGTTCGCCGCGTGGAGTCGCTTCCTGAGGGGAAGGGGTACGCTAGCAGCACCGCGGACATCCTGGGCGCTCTCTACGGTCTGGCGAGGCTGTCCGGGGCGGAGCTGGAGCCAGGGGAGGCCACGCGCATCGCGCTCGAGGTCGAGCCCACCGACAGCATAGCCTGGCCGGGGCTGGCCCTGCTGGACCACAGGGGGGGGAGGAGGTCCGAGTTGCTGGGCGCTCCCCCTCCCATGGCCGTGTTGGTGATCGACGAGGGCGGGTCCGTGGACACGGAGGAGTTCAACCGCGCGGACCGGGCCGAAATCCTGTCCTCGCAGGCGAGGACGCACGAGGAGGCGTTCTCCGCCCTGGCGGATGGATTGAGGAGAGGGGACCCGGCGGCGGTCGGAGAGGCGGCGACCGAGAGCGCCAAGGCATGCGGGTTGATCCTCGCGAAGCCATGGCTCGACAGGTGCCTCTCCCTGTGTCGCTCTCTGGGTGGGTACGGAGTCTGCACGGCTCACAGCGGTACCCTGTACGGGGTGTTGTTGCCGGTGTCTCTCCTGGTCGATCGGGCGGCGGTGCTGGAGGCGGCTCGCCGGCACCTTCCCGAGGCGGCCGGGCTGTCGTTGCACACCCTCGTGCCGGGTGGTCCAAGGTTCGGAGTCGACTGAGAGGAGGGGCTTTCATGGTAGTCTTCATCATCCTGTTCGCGGCCGTCACGTGGGACCTGCTGCTGGACGAGCCTCCGTCCCCGTTGCACCCGGTGGTGTGGATGGGCAGATACGTAGGGGTCCTATGGAACCGTCGCCCGGCCGGGGCGAGCGACAGGAAGCTGTTTCTCTTCGGCGGGGCCATCGTCCTGTCGGGCGCTCTGCTGTTCAGCCTGCCGCTGCGCGCGCTCGGCCTGCTGCCGGGCCTTGTTGCCCTGCTTGTCGCAATCCCCCTGCTGAAGTGCGCCTTCTCGATAGGGGCCCTGCTTCGAGCCGGGGAGGGGGTCCTGAGGGCCATCGACCTTGACGACCTGCCGGAGGCGCGCAGACTGCTGTCCTGGAGCCTAGTCAGCCGGGACACGGAGGACCTCTCGCAGGAGGAGGTGCTCGGCGCCACCATCGAATCCCTGGCCGAGAACCTGACCGACAGCCTCGCGTCCCCCCTCTTCTTCTACTCCCTTTTCGGGCTGCCGGGGGCCTTCTTCTACCGCTACGTCAACACCTGCGACTCCATGATCGGCTACCGAGGAGGGGACACGGAGTGGGGCGGCAAGATCGCCGCCAGGCTTGACGACGTCCTGAACTGGGTCCCCGCCCGGATAGCCACGATACTGCTGCTGTGCGCCGGCGCGGCGGCGAGGGAGAATGTCGTCGGGGGCGTCGCGGCCCTTCGCGACGAGCGCGTCAAGACTGAGAGCCCGAACGCCGGCTGGACGATGTCGGTCATGGCCGGCCTGCTCGGGGTCACGCTCGAGAAGCGAGGCCACTACTCTCTGTGCGGCGGGAGCGAGCCGATGTCCACCGGCGCCCTGGCCCGCTGCCTCAGGGTCGTCCGCATCTGCGGGGCCTTTATAGTGGCGTTCGCCGCCGCCCTCGGTGGTCTCGGTGCCCTTTTCGCCTAGGAGAGAGCTGCGCGGCGTCGGCGCTCCCGTCCACGGGGGTCTGGACTACGAGGGGCTGCGAGCCGAGGGGATCGACCCCGACGGAGTCCTGGACTTCAGCGTGTCCGTGAACGCACTCCCCCCCCACCCGGAGGTGGAGAGGGCCATCGCCCGCGCCGCGCTCGCCAGATACCCGGACTCCCGCTGCGGAGTGCTTCGACGCGCGGTCGCGGACGAGATCGGGGTGTCGATTGACGAGGTGCTGGCGGTCAACGGCCTGGCTCAGGCGATCTTCCTCGTCGCCTTCGCCTTCTGCGACAGGGGGGGGCTTGCCATGGCCGCGTCGCCGGCCTTCGGGGAGTACGAGGCCGCGTCGCGGCTCGCCGGGGCAGACTTCGAGCTAGTGCCCGCGAGAGAGGACGAGGGATTCTCCTTCCCGTCCCGCCGGCTGTCGACCGCGGTCCGGGAGCGACGCCCGTCCCTTGTCTGGGTCTGCTCGCCGAACAATCCGACCGGCGCGCTCCCCTCCCGCGAGGAGGCAAGGGAGCTGCTTTGCGCCTGCGAGGGTGCGGGGGCGCTGCTGGTGATCGACGAGGCCTACGTGAACTTCTCCCCCCCGGGCTCGTCGCTGGTCCATCTGTTGCCGTCGCCGAACCTGCTGGTGATGAGGTCGATGACCAAGGATTACGGGCTCACGGGGCTGAGGCTCGGGTACGTCGCCTCCGCAGGGAGTGTCATCCGCCCGCTGGTCGCCCTGCAACCTCCCTGGAGCGTTAATGCCTGCGCGCAGGAGGCCGGGATAGAGGCTCTTCGCCAGGGCGAATACTACCGGGAGCAGTGGCGCGAGATCCGCAGGCTCGCCGGGAGGATGGCGGAGGGGCTTCGCCGCGTGGGCTACAGCCCGCTGGAGCCGAGCGCGAACTTCCTGCTGTTCAGGGTGGGCGACACGGCGGCGCTGAAGGAGTACCTCTGGCGGGACCGCATACTGGTTCGCGACTGCGCGTCCTTCGGCCTGCCGGGCTACGTCAGGGTCGGAGTCAGGACGGAGAGGGAGAACGATCTGCTGATCGAGCGCCTGGGTGCGTTCTCGAGGAGGGGGTCATGGGAAGGATAGTATTCATCCTGGGGGGTGCGCGCAGCGGCAAGAGCTCGTGGGCGGAGAAGCTCGCCCTCGAGTTGGAGGGCGAGGGCAGGAGCGTCGTCTACCTCGCGACCTGCGAATCCCGGCCCGACGACCGGGAGATGGTCGACAGGATAGCCAGGCATCGCGAGCGCAGGCCGTCCTCCTGGCGCACGGTCGAGGCCCCCTTCACGGCGGTCGAGGAACTGGAAAGGGCTGGGGCGGATACGGTCGTCCTGCTGGACTGCCTGGGCCTGTGGGTCAGCAACATGCTCCACGCGCAGGAGGAGCAGGAGGATAACGGCGTAACGGATTTTATTCTCGCCAGGGTGGACGAGCTGCTGGCCGCCGCCAGGCGCAGTCGCTGCGCCCTGATAGTCGTCTCCAACGAGACGGGGTGCGGGCTAGTCCCCACGTCGAGGCTGGGCAGGCTCTTTCGCGACACCCTCGGGTGGGCCAACCAGGCTGTCGCCCGCGAGGCCGACGAGGCCTGGCTGCTGGTGGCGGGCCTGCCCCAGAGGCTGAAATAGCGCTATCTGCAGACCTTGACTTGACATACTCCCGCCGCGGCGGGATACGACGAAGGAGGCATCATGACGTCCCTACAACGCACTATCGATGCAGTACGACCTCTTTGCACCAAGTCCATGGAGGAAGCCCGCAGGCGACAGGACCAGCTCACCAAGCCCCTGGGGAGTCTCGGCAGGCTGGAGGAGCTCTCCGTAAGACTTGCCGGGATCATGAGAACCGCGCGGCCCAGGATCCGCGACAAGGTGATCCTGACGATGGCCGGCGACCACGGGGTGGTCGACGAGGGGGTCGCCCTCTACCCGAGGCAGGTCACGGTCCAGCAGGTCATGAACTTCCTGCGGGGCGGCGGGGGTGTGAACGTGCTCGGCAGGCACGTCGGCGCCAGGGTCGTGCTGGTCGACATGGGGGTGGACCACGACTTCGAGCCTGTGGAGGGACTTCAAATCCGCAAGGTCGCGCGAGGGACGGCGAGCATGCTCAGGAGGCCCGCCATGACGCGCGAGCAGGCTGTTCATTCCCTGGAGAACGGCATTGCGGCGGCCCTCGAGGAGGCCAGGGCCGGGATGGACATCCTCGGCACGGGCGAGATGGGCATAGGCAACACAACTCCATCCACGGCCATCGCCTGCGCCGTCACCGGTGTAGCGGTGCCTCTGGCGACCGGCAGGGGGGCCGGGCTCACGGACGAGGGGCTCAGGCGGAAGATCGAGGTGATCGAGGCGTCGCTTGCGCTCCACAGGCCGGACCCGAAAGACGGACTCGACGTGCTGTCCAAGGTCGGCGGCTTCGAGATAGGGGGAATAGCGGGCTGCATTCTGGGGGCGGCATCGCTCGGGATCCCTGTCGTGGTGGACGGATTCATCTCGACCGCGGGTGCGATCATCGCGGCGCTTCTCTGCCCCCTCTGCAAGGAGTACATGATCTACTCGCACAAGTCCGTGGAGATTGGGCACGAACACATGTTCGAGTACCTTGGCGCGAGGCCGCTGCTCGACCTTGGGCTGCGCCTTGGGGAGGGCACCGGGGCGGCGCTGGCGATCTCCATCGCCGAGGCCGCCGCGAAGGTGCTGGACGAGATGGCCACGTTCGAGAGCGCAGGAGTGTCGGGGCCGGTTCAGCCTGGCGGGATCGTGGACGAGGGCTGACATGAAATACCTGGGCGACTTTTTCAAGGCCCTCGGCTTCCTGACCATCCTTCCCTGCCCGCGACGATTCGCCTCGATGGACGACTACAGCCGGGTGTGCGGCTGGTTTCCAGTGGCAGGGGCGGTGGTAGGGGGTATCCTCTATCTCTCCGCGCGGTTCCTGTTTTTCCCGGTCTTCTCCCCTCTGGCGGCATCGGCCTCGGTGGTGGCACTGTGGGCCTTCCTCACCAGGGGATTTCACCTGGACGGCCTCGCGGACACCTTCGACGGAATAGGCGGAGGCCACGACTGGGAGTCGCGCCTCGCGATAATGAAGGACAGCCGCCTTGGCACGTTCGGCGGAATTTCGCTCGCGTCCGTGCTGCTGCTGAAGACCGTCCTGCTGGCGGAGTTCGGGGGACGCCTGGAGACTCTGTGGCTGGCCCCGGTGATGGGGCGGTGGAGCATGCTCGTCGGCATGCGCTTCTTCCCGTCAGCCAGGCCCGGCGGCATGGGGGAGACGTTCCGGGCGCTGTGCAGCGGCAATCAGCTCACCCTTGCCTCCCTGGCGGCCTTTTGGGCGGTGCTTCTGCTGGGGGGGTTGCACGGACTTCCGCTGCTCGTCATGGTACCCGCCCTAGCGTACCTGCTCTCGCGCTGGCTCTGCCGAATGCTGGGCGGCCTGACCGGTGACTCGTACGGGGCGCTCTGCGAGATCACGGAGCTGGCGGTGCTCGTTTTCTTCGCGGCTCTTTAGGAAGCCTGTTGACAAAACAGACCGGATGGTCTAACCTATCAGTCGCACTCTGATTGCTGTGCGGGGAGGTGCGACGTGCGGTCACGGTCCAGGAGGCTGGATGAGGACAAGAGGAGAAGCCTGATAGACGCGGCCATCGAGGAGATAGCGGCGAACGGGATGGATGGGGCTTCGTACAACAGGATAATCGAGCGCTCCGGCCTGAGCAAGGGGGCTGTCTACTACTACTTCGAGAACAAGGAGAGCCTGTACAGGATAGTCCTCGAGGAGGTTGAGCGCAAGTTTCTAGAGGCCGTCGGCACGCTGAGGATCCCAGACGACAGGGATGCGTTCTGGGGCGTGTGCAGGTCGTACTACCGCAAGGCGATCGATTTCGCCGCGTCGAACTTGAAGACGATCGAGGTGGTCAGAGGCCTGGTCGACCCGTCGAGAGGGGCGTCGCTGGGCCGCGGGGCCGCGCTTGAGCCCATGCGCAGGGCGGAGAGATGGGTCTTGTACGCCCTCAAGAAGGGGCAGGACCTGGGGGCCCTTCGCACGGACGTCGAGCCGGAGCTTCTCTGGAATATGTTGCGCTCCCTCGGCCACACTATGGACTCGTGGCTGTTCGAGAGGCTCAGGGACGACGAGAGGCCGGTGGACGCGGATGCCTTCGTGGAGTTTGCAATAGATGTGTACAGGGGAGTCCTGTCGCCCTAGCGGCCCGGGAGCGAGCCGGGCGGATTCCCCGGCGCGGATGTCCAGGAGGAAGACGGGCGGGGCTCCTGCCTTGAGCCGCCTGACGGTAGATTTTTATCAGTTTGAAAGGGTAGGGGAGTAATGTTCAAGAAGCTGTTTTCCAGGTTGAGCGTTCTGTTCTGGGTCGTCCTCGTCTGCGCCGGGGGAGTGCTCATGGTGTTCCGGATCCACGCCAGGCTGGAGGCCGCCGCTGCCAACACCGCGGCCCTCGAGTCCGTGGAGGAGACGGCGATACCGGTCGACGTCATGAAGCTCAATCGCCGCGACTGGGAGGTCTGGCGCAGCTACTACGGCCAGGCCAAGGCGGGGCGCAGCCAGATTGTCTCCTCCTACGTCAAGGAGATCGTCCAGGAGGTCAACGTCAAAATTGGCGACAGGGTAAAGGCCGGGCAGGTGCTCCTGACCCTCTCCTCCCAGGATCAGCGGGCCCTTGAGGCCGCGCTTCGCTCCAGCTACGAGGACTCGGTCAAGGAGTACAAACGCCTGTCGGAGCTCCAGAAGTCCGGCGGAGTCTCCCAGGCCCAGGTCGAGC
Source organism: Synergistota bacterium (assembly GCA_022704435.1). Taxonomy (GTDB): domain Bacteria; phylum Synergistota; class Synergistia; order Synergistales; family Aminobacteriaceae; genus JAAYLU01. The sequence continues at coordinate 7,767 of JAKJGK010000047.1, forward strand.
AGGCGCATTCGCGCATGAAGGGGGAGGAGGCGAAGCTCCAGGCCTCCCGTTCAACCCTCTCGCGGACGCAGCTCAAGGCGAGCATAGACGGAATAATTGCGTCGCGGCTGATCGAGCCGGGGGAGGTGGCGGGGGAGAACAGGCCCCTCCTGACGATCATCGACCTCAAGGACCTCGAGGCCGAAATAATGGTCTCCCGCAGGGACATAATGAGCCTGGGCCTGGATACTCCGGTGGAGATCCTGTCCGACAGCGCGCGGACCATGGGCACGATACGCAGGATAAGCCCGGAGGCGGCCCAGGGCTCGGGGCTCTACGCGGTGGTGGTGGGGCTGAACGGCCTTGAGGTGCTCCCGGGGACGCACGTCGAGGCCAGGTTCCTGGTCGAGCGGCAGAAGGACCTCCTGGTGATCCCCTCCGACGTGGTGCAGAGGCGAGAGGACAGGGCCACCGTATACGTCGTGGAGGACGGGAGGGCAAGGGTCAGGGAGATAGTGACCGGGGAGGGGCAGAACGGCGCAGTGGCGGTCGTCGAGGGGCTCGACGAGGGAGACCTGCTCGTCCTCAGGGGGCGCAACATGCTCTCGGAAGGCGCTCTCGTCAAGATCGCCAACGAGGCCGGGGAGGAGAACCCCGAGGCCGGGAGAGCCGCGGAAAAACAGCCATGAGGGGGCTTGTAAGGTTCAGTATCCAGCGCCCGGTGTTCACCTGGGCGATGGTCTTCGTGTTCATGCTGCTCGGGATCAGCAGCTACAACAAGATCCCCGTCGCTCTGCTGCCGAAGGTGGACATCCCGATCGTCCTGGTCCGCACGGTCTACCGCGGGGCCAGCCCGAACGAGATAGAACAGCTGGTGACCAAGCCCGTCGAGGACGCCATCGCCGACCTCGAGGGGCTCGACAAGATAACCAGCTACTCGGCGGAGGGCATGTCCATAGTGGTGCTCGAGATGAAGGTGGAGGTCGACGTCGACCTCGCCCTCGTCGACATATCCAACAAGGTGAAGGCCGCGAGGTACAAGCTGCCAACCGCGGTGGAGGAGCCTGTGTTCAGCAAGGTGGACATAAACGCCTTCCCCTTCCTGATAGCCTCGTTCACGAGCAGTCTGCCGGAGAAGGACGCGCGAAAGGTGATAGAGGACACCATAGTCCCCATCCTGTCGAGGGTGGAGGGTGTGGGTCGCGCCGACGTCACCGGAGGCCGTGTGCGCCAGGTCCGCATCCTGCTCGACCCCGTGTCGCTCAGCGAGCACAGGGTCGACATCCGGACGCTGGCCGCGGTGGTCGCCGCCAACAACGTGACAAACCCGTCGGGGTACATAACCCAGGAGAGGGACGAGACCTGGCTCCGGCTCGTGGGCGAGTTCAACAGGGTCGAGGAGCTGGAGAACATCATGATACCGACGCCGTCGGGAAACCCGGTCCGTTTGCGCGACCTGGGCCGCATAGAGGACGGCGAGGAGGACGTGCGATCCATCGCCCGTGTCAACGGCCAGTCGGTCGTGCAGCTCAGGGTCAGCCCGAGGCCGAACTCTGACGTGGTGAAGGCGGGGAAGTTGCTGAGAAAAGAGCTGGACAAGCTCATGAGGACGATGCCCGACTTCTCGGCCGAGATCGCCTACGACGACTCCCTGTTCGTCGAGTCCTCGGTCAAGAACGTACTCCGGGACATGGCCCTGGGCATCCTGCTCACCTCGGTGGTGCTCTACCTGTTCCTGAAGCGCTTCTCCGCCACCTTCATCGTGGCGATAGCGATGCCGGTGGCGCTCTTCGCGACGTTCACCCCCATGGTAATGCACGGCTACTCCATGAACATCATGAGCTCCCTCGGACTGGCCATTTCAATGGGAGTGCTGGTTAACAACGCAATCCTGATAATCGAGAACATCTTCAGGTACCGCGACCTGGGGTACTCCCCGGAGGCGGCCGCGGAGGAGGGGACGGTGGAGATCTCGCTCTCCGTCGTAGCGGGTACCGCCACCAACCTCGGGGTTTTCCTGCCGGTGGCGATCATGACGGGCATCGCCGGGCAGTTCCTGGTTCAGTACGCGATGACCATCGTCTATGCCACCCTGTTCTCCCTCTGGGTCTCGCTCACCCTGACGCCCTCGATGGCGGCCCGCTTCAAGCCAGACTCGGGCATTCCCAGGCTCGGCCGGATCCTGTGCGGCTGGTGGGACTGGGTTTACAGCGGGTTCGAGCAGCTCTTCCTGTTCATCCTTCGCGCCTCGGTGAGTCGGCCTGTGCTCACGATACTGGTCTTCGTGGCGCTGACCTTCGGAGCGTTCAAGGCCGGGGGGTACCTGGGCATGGAGTTCATGCCGCGCACCGACAGCGGCGCTATGGCGGTCGACATCACCCTTCCCAGCAACACCCCGGTGAACGTGACGCAGGCGCGCGCGGGGGAGATCGAGGATCGCATGATGACCACCCTCCCCGGAGTCGAGTACGTGGTGTCCACCATAGGCGCGTCGGGACGAAACCAGGGGACTCACAAGGCCTCCATCGAGGCCTACTTCAAGAAGGGCGTCGAGCGCCCCTCCACCGTCGAGCTCGCCGACGGGCTTCGCCCCTTCGTCAGCTCCATGCCGGGGGTCCAGTCCACCGTCAGCGGCTTCCGCAAGGGGATGGGCGGCGGGAAGCCGATAGAGATCGTGGTAAACGGTGCGGACCTCGAGGTCCTGTACTCCATCGCACAGGAGATCAAGAACAGGATCTCGCGAGTACCGGGGATAATCGACGCCGAGATCGACGTGGAGATGGGCAAGCCCGAGCTGCAGATACTTCCGGTCCGCTGGCGCCTGTCCCAGTTCGGCATCAACATGACGACCCTGTCGCAGATTGTCTACGGCTACCTGGTGGGCATGGACGCCGGGAAGTTCCGGCAGGAGGGGTACGAGTACGACATCAAGGCGCGGATAAATCCCGAGCACGCCAGGGATATCTTCAAGGTCACGGAGTTGCCGATAATGACCGAGTACGGGCTGGTGCCCCTGAAGGAGTTCGCGGACGTGCAGTGGCGGGACGGGCCGACCGAGATCGTCCGCAAGGACCGTCGCAAGGCCGTCACGGTGGGGGCGGACGCGCGGTACATAACCACCGGGGAGGCGATAGCGAGGGCGCGAAGCGCCATAGCCGGCATCGACCTGCAGCCCGGGTACGAGATCAAGTTCGCAGGCGAGGCGGAGTACATGGCGGAGAACTTCGCTGAGCTGGGCAAGGCCCTGCTCATAGCTATAGCACTGACGTTCATCATAATCGCGGCCATCCTGGAGTCCTGGTTCTACGCGTTTGTCATCACCCTGTCGGTCCCCCTGGCGGCGCTGGGAGTGATACCGACTATGCTCATGGCCGGGCAGGCGGTGTCGATGTTCGCACTGATAGGTCTGATAATGCTGGTTGGACTCGTGGTGAACAACGCCATAGTTGTCATAGACTACGCTGAGATAAGGCGCAAGAACGAGGGCGAGCCAGGGGCGGTAGCGGTCCGGAAGGCCTGCGAGGTCCGCCTGAGGATGCTCTTCATGGCCATAGCGACCGCCGTCATCTCCATGGTGCCGCTGGCGGCCGGCACCGGCGACGGCGGATCCTTCCGTCAGCCCATAGCCTTCGTGGCCATAGGAGGGCTGGTCGCGGGGGGAATAATCGCCCTGCTGGCGATCCCGGCGGTGTACTCGCTCTACTGGAACATCAAGGAGCGCAGGGCGGCCAGGCGCGCCGCCGCCCGGTAGCGGACGGCACGGGGAGGGGGCGAGGTGACGGCCGGCGAACAGAAGGTGCTTGAGTCGCGGGGAGCTTCGCTGATGAGGCGCGATCCGGCGCTTTTCTCCGCGCTGGTCGCGATATGGCTCTCCCTGGCCGTGTTCGTACTGTATCCGGCGCTGAGGCTGTTCCTGACGGCGTTCGTAGCCGACGGACGCCTCTCCTTCTCCAATCTGGCCGAGGTGCTGGAGGGGTGGTATTTCAGGAGGGCGTTCGTCAACAGCATCTGGCTGGCGACTGCGGTCGCGGTGGCCGGGACCTTTCTGGGGTACCTGTACGCATACGCTGTGACGCGGATATCCATGCCCGCCTGGATGAAGTGGTTCCTGGGGGCGGTGACCACGCTGCCCCTTATCTCCCCGCCGTTCACGAGCAGCATAGCGCTCACCCTGTCGCTGGGCCCGAACGGCATGCTGCTGAACCTCCTGGGGGCAGGGGATTTCAACTTTTACGGCTTCTGGGGCACCTGGCTGTCCGAGATGCTGACCTACTTTCCCGTGTCGTTCATGACGATGGCCGCGGTGCTGTCCGCCTTCGACCCGAACCTCGAGGATGCCGCTCTCTCCCTCGGCGCCTCGCCGCGTCGGGTGTTCCGCACTGTCACCCTGCCGCTCTCCATCCCCGGGATTGCCAACTCCTTCCTGCTGCTGTTCGCCAGCTCGCTCGCGGACTTCGCGACCCCCCTGGTGCTCGGCGGACACGGCTTCCCCATGCTGCCCACCCAGGCCTACCTCCAGATCACGGGGATGTACGACCTCCGGGGGGTGCCTCCCTCTCCTTCCTGCTGCTTCTGCCGGCGCTCGCGGTCTACTTCCTTCAACGTCGCTGGGTGGGCCGGAGGAGCTACGCCACCGTGTCGGGGAGGACGGGGAGCAGGTCGGGCTCAAGGACCGGGGGCAGGCTCGCGAAGGCGCTGGTCCTCTGCGCCTGTCTCTCCATTACCGCCTTCATCCTCTACCTGTACGCCCTCATACTGTCCGGGGCGGTGGTGAAGGTGTGGGGTGTTGACAACTCCCTGACCGCGGAGAACTTCATCTACGTGTTTACCTACGGAAGAAAGGCCATAACGGACACTCTCACGATCGCAGCCATCGTCACGCCGCTGGGGGGGCTCCTCGCCGTGGTGACCGGCTACCTGGTGCAGCGGAGGGAATTCTTCGGGAGGCGCACCATGGAGTTCATCTCCATGCTCAACTACGCGCTGCCTGGAACGGTCGTCGGCATCGCGTACATAATCGCCTTCAACGAGAGGCCGATAATGCTGACCGGCACCCTGACGATACTCGTCGCGGCGTACATCTTCAGGTACCATGCCGCCGGCATCAGGGCGGTCGTCGCGTCCCTCCACCAGGTCGACCCCTCCCTCGAGGAAGCGTCCGCCGGCCTCGGGGCGGGCCCCGCCCGTACGTTCTTCAGGGTGACCGCACCGCTGATAGTCCCGGCCGTGCTGATGGGGATGCGCTACCTCTTCATATACTCGATGACCGCCATAAGCGCCACCGTGTTCCTGGTGTCGGTGCGATGGAGTCTCCTGACCACGAGGATACTCGAGTGCATGACGGAGCTCCAGTTCGCAAGGGCGTGCGCCTTCTCGACAACCCTGGTGGCGATCGTCTACGTCGCCGCGGCGCTCCTAGCGTGGCTGACACGCATCGCCGCCAGGAGAGTCTCCGGCTGAACACGTGACGGACGGCTCCCGGTCCGAACAACTCCCTTGTGTCTCGTGGTGCTATGAGCTATCATATATTTTGCAAGCTGGGCGCCGGAGCACGCAGGCCCAAATCGAGAATGGAAGGCAGGAAGCGCAAATGCGCTGCACAGGAGCATCTGCAAGAGGAATAAGGCTCCCCGTTTTAACCAGGGGGGCGGATTTGGTCAGGGTAGTCTGCGACGAGCTTGAGCGAGCGTCGAAGGCCCCCCGGGATCCGTTCGAGTTTCACGACGGGGATGTGGTCGGTGTCACCGAGTCGATCCTGGCCCGCACGCAGGGCAACTTCGTCGCGCTGGACGATATAACCGCGGACGTGCGCAGGCTGACGCCCGAGGGAGACATGGCGCTGATCTTTCCGCTGCTCAGCCGCAACAGGTTCGGGCGAATGCTGTCCGCCTTCGCGGAGGGCGTTCGGGGCAAGCTGCACCTCCTGCTCTCCTACCCGACCGACGAGGTGGGGAACAGGCTCGTCGACCCGCTGGTCTTCCACGCCAACGCTGGAAGGATCAAGGGCGATCTTTTCTCGGAGAGGGAGTACGACGAGGTGTTCGGCCGCTGCCCCCACCCCTTCACCGGGGTCGACTACGTCGACTTCTACAAGAGGATGAACCCCGAGAAGATAGAGATCCACTTCGCCAACAACCCCCTGTCCGCGTTGACCTTCTCCAGTACGGTGATAGTGGCCAGCATTCACTCTCGTCACCTGCACCGGGAGATACTGGAGAGGGCGGGGGCCACCGTCTTCACCCTGGACCAGTTCTGCGCCGCGCCGCGCGCGGACGGCAAGGGGTACAACGAGGAGTACGGGCTGCTGGGGTCGAACTTCAGCGGCGAGGACTCGGTCAAGCTCTTCCCCAGGGAGAGCGCGAAGTTCGCGCGCGCCCTGGCAGACGAACTGCGGACCAGGACCGGCAGGCGAATAGAGGTGCTGGTGTACGGCGATGGGGCCTTCAAGGATCCGGCGGCGGGAATATGGGAGCTGGCCGACCCTGTCGTCTCCCCCGGCTACACCGAGGGGCTCGAGGGACTTCCAAAGGAGATCAAGTTCAAGTACATCGCGGACAATCCCGGGGACAGGACGCCCGAGGAGGCCGTCAAGGAGGCCATAAAAAGCAAGGGGGAAATGGACCGGTCGGCCGGACGAGCGCTTGGCACCACTCCCAGGCGACTTACGGACCTGTTGGGATCGCTGTGCGACCTGGTGTCCGGGTCGGGAGACAGGGGGACGCCTGTCGTCCATATCTCGGGCTACTTCGATTCCTATATAGACGAATGAGCCGGGGCCTGGCCTTGAGAAAATTTCCCGCCCGAGACGGGGTTTTTCGAGCGGACGGATGAAAAAAACGCGCCCTTGTAGTATCATTGCTTTACTGAATGCAAAAGTACCACGGCTAGTTTCTCCCCCGGAGACCCGGCGGTTATCCTGGAAGGACCGCCTTATCTCGTATGCGGCACGGTTTCGGGCACCACGATCACATACTGTATGGGAGGTAGAAATGATGAGTTTCGGTACGGTCAGGAAGTTATCGGCGCTGGTTTTCGTTCTGTGCATGATGGCGGCCCCCGCGCTGGCAGTCGAGCCGATCAAGATCGGCGAGATCGCCACCGTCACGGGGGACTTCGCGGCGTACGGCGTCGCGGAGGTCGAGTCGGTCAAGATTGCGGTCGAGGAGATCAACGCGGCCGGCGGAATACTCGGCAGGCCCGTCGAGGTCATCATGTACGACTGCCGCACTCGGCAGGAGGACATGGTCAACGCGGCTCGCCGCCTGGTCGAGCAGGACAAGGTCTGCGTCGCGATAGGCCCCAGCGGAAGCGGGCTCTGCATAGCGGCGTCGCCGGTGTTCAACCGCGGACAGGTCGCCCACCTCGGGACCCTTCCCACCAACCCGCTCGTCACGGTTGACGAGAGCGGCAAGGTGCGCCCCTACAACTTCAGGATCTGCTTCCTCGATCCCTACCAGGGCAAGATGATCGCGGTCTTCGCGGCGAAGGAGCTCGGGAAGAAGAAGGCGGCAGTACTTTATGACGTGTCCAGCGACTACTCTCACGGGCTTCGCGAGTTCTTCATCTCCTCCTTCCAGGAGTACGGCGGGGAGATCGTGGCCGACGAGGGGCACAGGGGCGAGGACGTTGACTTCCGCGCCCAGCTGACCACCATAAAGGATGCCAACCCCGACGTGCTGGTCATCCCGACGATGGGCAAGTGTCTCCCGCTGGCGGTCAAGCAGGCCCGCGACCTCGGCATAGAGGTCCCGATCGTCGGAGGCGACGGTTACGGCGACTTCATGTGGGAGATTGCCGGCGACGCCATGCGCGAGACCTATTGGGTGAGCCACGTCGACAGGTTCGACCCCACCCTCGAGGCCTTCTTCAACAAGTACGAGGAGAAGACCGGCACCGAGTGCATGGAGTTCATGAACGCGATAATGGCCTACGACTGCGTGTACTGGGCGAAGGACGCCATCGAGCGCGCCGGCAGCGACGACCCGGTCAAGGTCCGCGACGCTCTTGAGGCTACCAAGGATCTCAAGCTTCTGCACGCCACTCTCACCATGGACGAGTTCCACAACCCGAAGGACAAGGAGGGCATCATACTCAGGGCCGATACCGGGAC
>JAKJGK010000169.1 GCA_022704435.1 Synergistota bacterium
GCTTCGTCCCGCTCGACCTGTTCCGCTCCGTGACCGGGAACATCCTCCGCGACCTGGCGAACTCGCGCAAGGAGCCGGGCCGGGAGCGCATCTACGTCCCGGGAGAGAAGGAGCACATCATGAGGCAGCAGCGCCTGAGGACGGGTGTCCCACTGCCCCCGGGGCTGGTGAAGAGGCTTGAGGCGATGGCGGACGATCTGGGGATAAGGAGGCTGGAGGGGTAGGGGGTGGAGATCTCAAGGCCGTGGACTGTTCGCGCCTCGTCCACGGCCTTGATGACTACGAAGATCGAACGCCTTACGGCAATCAGAGGATAGGAATCCGGTCGATGAAAAACCGACGCCGCACCAGAAATAGTGCTCAACGCCCGCGCTCTCCTTCGAGCAGCGGCATCAGAGAAACGTTATGCTTCGTGCAGAATTATACCTCAGCGACATCCCAAAGACCAAAATAGAAGAATTCAAAATTGCCTCTTGACAAATACGAGAAATTTGATAAAGTATGCATGTATTTGTGGTGCGGTGTATTATATGTGGTGTCGATAGCAAGACCGACCCTTAGGTAGAGTTCGCTATAACGAAAGGAGTTGAATAGTTTTGCTGGACCTTATGTTCTCAGTTTCAGGCGACACGATTCCGGCCGATCACGGGTATTTTCTCCACTCGGCGCTCTCCGAACTCCTCCCGTTTCATCACGACGACAAGCAGCGCGGCCTCACGGGCGTGCACCCGATTTCCGGAACCCTGTGCGGCGGCAGGAAGCTGGCCATAACCGACCGAAGCAGACTGATCATCAGAGTTGCGAGGGACAGGGTCGCCGACTACCTTGAGCTGTGCGAAAAGAGGCTTGAAATCGGCGACAGCAGCATCTTGGTCGGAGTCCCCTCATCGAGAAGCCTTGTGCCGGCGGCGGCCCTGTGGAGCCGCCTTGTCACCATCAAGGGCTTCACAAGTCCGCCGGAGTTCCTTGATGCGGCCCAAAGACAGATCGCCGACCTCGGCATAGAGGGGAAGGCCCGTCTCTTATTCAGAAAAGGCGTCTCCTCGAAGGAGGGCAAGACGGACAACCTTGCAAAATCACCCTTCGTCAAGCGCACCCTCAACATAAAAGGCAGGGAAGTGGTCGGCTTCTCCCTCGTCGTCGACGAGCTGACCGCCGATGAATCCCTTCATCTTCAAATAAGAGGCCTTGGAGGCCGCAGGAGCATGGGCTGCGGCATCTTCCTGCCTGCACTCTAGAGCGAGCGCGATGACGATCTTTGCGAAAAAGCCTGTTGTCGTAGAGGGCGTGGAGTACGGAAGGACCCTGTTGGAGCACACTCTCGACGTTCTGGAGGCGTTTCGCGCCCTGTTCGGCGACGAGGAGCGACCCACGCTGCTGGCGAAGCAGTGGCTCCGGTTCTTCCGAATCTCCGAGTCGGACGCCGCGCTCTTTTTTCAGAACGCGCGAATCGCCGTCATCCTCCACGACCTCGGCAAATCCAACGAACACTTCCAGGCGGCCGTGAGGGGCGGAGGTAGACAGACGCTCCGCCACGAGTTCCTGGCCGGGTGGCTTTTGAGCCGCAAACCCTTCAGGAGAGCCCTCGAAGCGGTGGACAACGTCGATTTTCAAATCGTCCGGGCCTCCGTCATGGGGCATCACCTGAAGTTGGAAAGGGGAATTGCCGAGAAGGCCGACTGTGAAAAACCCTCGGTCGCGCTGTTTCCCGACGGCATACAAGAGATCCTCGATCTCCTGACGAAGACCGTTCGCTGCCCGTCTGTCCCGGAAGATGCCATCCCGAAACTCATAAAGGTAAAGGGCGAGGAGGAGCAGTTCTTCGAGATCGAACAAGACCTTGAAAGCGCCTTCGAGGACGACGACAGGCGCACCCGCCTGCTTCGCGCGGTAAGGTCCGCGCTCATCCTCGCCGACGCCGCCGGTTCGGGACTCGCTCGCGAGGCCGGCAAATCCGTCTTCATCCCTCTGGCCGATTGGATCGCGGACGCCTTCGACGACGAGAAGGTCCTCACCGACGAGAAGATAGAAGAGAAGATCGTCGCCCCCCGATGCAGGCAGATAGAGGCCAAATTGGGGGAGCCCTTCGTCTTCTCCGACTTCCAGCTTGAGGCCGCCGGCCTCCCTGATCGCGCCCTGCTGCTGGCCTCCTGCGGCAGCGGCAAGACCCTCGCCGCGTGGAAGTGGGGGATGGGCGTGGCGTCACGCCGCGCAATCAGGCGGTTCATCTTCCTCTACCCCACCAGGGCCACAGCCACCGAGGGGTTCAAGGACTACGTCGCCTGGGCGCCCGAGACAGACGGGGCGCTGCTTCACGGCACGTCGAAATACGAACTCCAGGACATGTTCGACAACCCCGACTCCCGTTACGACAAGGACTTCCTCGCAAACGACCGGCTTTTTGCCGTGGGCTTCTGGCAGAAGCGCATCTTCAGCGCCACCGTGGACCAGTTCCTCGCCTTCATGGGTCACGACTACAGGTCCACCTGCCTGCTTCCCCTGCTTGCCGAAAGCGCGGTCGTATTCGACGAAGTACACAGCTTCGACGCGCGGCTCTTCTCGGCTCTTCTCGGCTTTCTTCGGGAATTCGACGTCCCCGCCCTCTGCATGACCGCCAGCCTCCCCCCGGCGAGGATCAAGCAACTGGAGAAGGAGGGCGGCCTCGAGGTCTTCCCGAAGGACCCCGAGCGCTACGCCGACCTGTGGAAGAAATCCTCCGCGCTTCGCTACACTGTGCGGATAGCCACGAGGGACGAGGCCGTGCACGAGGTGGCGGAGGAGTGGAGAAAGGGCGGCAAGATACTCTGGGTGGTAAACACGGTGAAAAGATGCCAGGAGGCCGCCGAGGAGTTGGCGGTCATGCTCCCGGAGGCTCGGATAATCTGCTACCACAGCCGTTTTCGCCTCAAGGACAGGCAGGCAGCGCACAAGGAGCTGATCGCCGCTTTCCGCGAGGACGGCCCCATGATCGCAGTCACCACTCAAGTGTGCGAGATGAGCCTTGACCTCAGCGCGTCCCTGCTTGTGTCGGAGTTCGCGCCTCTTACCGCGCTGATACAGAGAATGGGGCGATGCAACCGCAATCTGGAGATAGACGGTGGAGGCAGGGTCCTGCTCTATCCACCCGAGAGCGGGCGCCCCTATTCAGACGACGATACGAAGAACGTCGGCGACTTCGTGAACGAGATCGACGGGCAGTTCGTCAGCCAGGCTCGTCTGCAGGAGCTTCTCGAAAAGTACTCCCCCTCGAATCCGGAGATGAAGAAGCAGCTTGCTTTCATACAAGAGGACGGCTACGCGCTCGCCTCGGACAAGGGCATCCGCGACATCGAGGACCACAGCGCCTCCGCGATACTTGAAAGGGATATCGGCGAATACTGGAGGCTTCGGAATTCGGGATGTCCTGTCGACGGACTCTTACTCCCGGCGCCGTTCAAGAGCACCGTGCAGGGGAAGGGGCTTCCGCCGCATCTGCGGGTCGCGACCGGAGAATACAGCGAACGGCTTGGCCTG
>JAKJGK010000048.1 GCA_022704435.1 Synergistota bacterium
CTCACCGCCGAGTCCCCCCGCCGACCGCCGCCTGCGCCAGCACCGACTCCGCCCAGAAGTCCGAGGCGCCGGGCTCGCCCATCATACCGCGCGCAGCCGCCAGCCCCACGTGGACCGACGCCCTCCGCGACGGGTCGTCCAGGTAGCGGACTATCTCCTCGAAGACCGTGGATCCCGTCGCCCCGAGACTGATCAGCTCAGGGTAGATGTCGACCCCCGACAGGATGTTGGGGAGCGAGACCCTGCCGGTCCTTGCGAGCAGGCTCCACGCCAGCCTCGACACCATGCCCGCGCTGTAGGTCACTACCATGAAGCGGTCGAGCATCATCGCCTCCACAGCCGCGGTGCCGCTGGCGCCCGCGGCGGCGACGCAGGAGGCCAGCAGCTCTCTCCCCTCGCCCTCGAACATCTCCATGCCGCGCAACTCCCCCCTCATCCACTGCACCAGGTCGCACGGGAGGCCGGGGGCTATCGAGAAGACCGGAGACAGCCCCCTTGCGGATAGCAGGGCGGCGCACTCGAGCAGGCGGGGGAGAAGCCGCTTCACCTCCGACCTCCGGCTGCCGGGCAGCAGGGCGACGATCCTGCCGGAGGGGGGAGTCGGACGGCCGGGAAAGCCGTCCACGAGGGGGTGGCCGCGCCAGGCGGATCTTATCCCCCTGCTTAGGAGAAACTCGTGCTCGAAGCCAAACAGGGGGAGGCACAGGTCGAAGTCGCGCGCCAGCGCCCTGGTCCTGCCGCTTCTCCAGGCCCACACGGTCGGGGTGACCAGGCAGACCGCCCGGCCAACCCACCCGCGCGAGCGGAGGGCCGAGGCAAGGGGGAGGTGGAAGTCCGGGCTGTCTATCAGCACGACCACGCCGGTGCCGCTTCGCACGACCAGGTCGGCCAGGTCGTTCCTCAGCCGGATCAGCCTTGGGATGGCGTGGACGACCTCGCCCACCCCCATCAGGTGCAGCTCGGACGAGTCGCGGACGACCTCCAGCCCAGAGGCGGCGCTTCTAGCTCCGCCCATGCCGAACAGGCGGCCCTCGTACCCCTTCGAACGGAGAGAGCGGACGAGAGAGGCGGCGTACAGATCGCCGGATAGCTCGCCGCTGTTGACGAATATCCCCCCGGCCCCGGCGTTCAAGGCGCCGAGACCCCCACGACGGATATCCCTAGCGGCCCGGCCAGCTCCCTGAACCTATCGGCGTCCAGCAGCAGGGTCCTGCCCGACTCGACGGCCAGGCAGGTAAGTCCGGCGGATTTCATGTTCCTGATGGTGTCCACCCCGACCACCGGCACGTCGAAGCGCGGGTCCTGGTCCGGGCGCATCATCTTCACCAGCACCCCTCCGGGCGACGCGCCGTGCTCCGCCCTCTCGTTGACGAGGTCGCCGGCCCTCCGGATCATGGCGTCGGTGCCCTCCATGGCCTCCACTGCGACCACCGCGCCGCGCGCCACGACCACGCCCTGTCCGAAGGAGAGCGGCAGGATCGCGGAGAGGACCTTGCGTCCGACCTCGACGTCCTCCATCTCCCCTGCGGAGGGCGGCCGACCCGCAATGTGCCCCTCCGGGGCGAGAGAGTCCCCGAGCAGGGCGGCGTAGGGGAGCACTTCCAGCCCGGCACTCTCGAAGGCGGCCACCACCCGCCCCAGCAGGCTGTGGTCGTCCATTCCGCCCCCCTCGACGACCTCCTTGAGGAGGGGGTCGGGCAGCTCGGCGTATATAAGGTTCTTCGGGACCATCCCCGCGAGTATGACGGAGTCCGCCCCCCGCCTGATCATCTCCCGCAGCGCCGCGCTCATGTCGAGCCCCCCGGCGGGAAGCGGCATGGCCTCGACGCCAGCTATGGAGGCGAACGGCGCGGTGTCCCCCGTGCAGTAGACCAGCAGCGGCACCCCCAGGCGGGAGGCCTGCCTCGCGATCAGCACCGGCAGTTCTCCGCCGCCCGCAACCAGTGCGGGGCGGACGGCGCGGGTCGAGGAGGCGATGGAGTTTTCCTGAGTCATCGGATCGTCTCCTTTCGAGGATCGGTCATCCGTTCGCCCTCCTGGCGAACCAGCCGCCGATCAGCAGAAAGCAGATGTTCGGGAACCACGCCGCGAGGACGGCCGGGATGTTGCCGGCCTCTCCAAGGGCGCGGCAGAACGACATGACGACGTAGTAGGCGAAGACTATCAGGACGCTCAGGCCGAAGCCCAGGCCCGGCCCGGAGCGGGTGGAGCGCACCCCCAGGGCGGCCCCCAGCACGGCCAGCACCACCGCCGCCCACGGCAGGGCCAGCCTCAGGTGGAACATCACCTTCAGCGGGGCCAGTGACTGCCCCTGCTGCTCCATCATGGAGATCTGCTCCAGGAGCTCCAGCGAGCTCATCTCGGACGGTCTCCTCGACGCCTGCTCGATCTGTTGCGGGCTGAGGTCGAGCTGGAGCTTCTGCCTCTCGAAGCGGAACAGGGACTGCACCTTCGAGGACTTCGTGACCTCGAAGACCTGGCCGTTCTCTATCCACCACTCCCCGCCCTTCCACACGCCCTCGTCGGCGAGAGAGATCCTGCTCAGCCTGCCGTCGTCGAACTCCTGGATTACGATGTCTCTCATGAGTCCGTCCTTGGGCTTCAGCTCGCCCAGGTAGATCACCCTCCTGAGTACTCCGTCGCGCTCCTCCCTCAGGAAGACCTTCTCCTTGAGCAGCGCCGGCCTCTCGTGCAGCACCTCGTACTTCAGCAGGTTCTCGGCGGCCCTGTTCGCGAACGGGACTAGGGTCTCAGCCCCGATCATCGCCGCCAGGCCCACGAGGAGGGCCGCCAAAAAGACCGGGCGCAGTATCCTGTGAAAGGGTATCCCCGCCGACTTGAGCGCTACCAGCTCGCTGTTGGCCGACAGCCTGCTGAAGGTCAGCAGGGACGAGAGCAGGGAGCCCATGGGCAGGGTCAGGATGACCACCTCCGGCAGCCGGTAGATCAGGAGCCTGGCCACCACCCCGAGCGACACCCCCTGCTCTATTATCAGGTTGGCGGCCTGGAAGAGCAGGTCCCCCGCGACGAAGACCATGGTGAAGGAGGCGACGCCGAAGAAGAAGGCGCCGGACAGCTCCTTCAGTATGAACCTGTCGAGGATGCCGACCCCGCCGCCCATGGCGATCAGGGGGCCTCCGCCGTCCGGTTGAGCATGAGGATGAGCTCCGCCGCCTCGCGCACAGCGCCCTCTCCGCCGCGGGCCGAGGTGACCGTCCACGCCGCGGCCTTCGCCTCCCGGACGGCGTCCGACGGGGCGAAGGAGAGCCCGACCGCGCGAAGACAGTCCACGTCGTTGACATCGTCGCCCATGTAGGCGACCTCGTCCGCCGGGATGCCGAGCTCCGCGAGCAGCCCCTCCAGGACCGGGAGCTTCTCCCCGACCCCGTTGAACAGCAGGTCGACGCCGAGTTCTCGGGCGCGTGCCTCTGTGGCGGCCGAACGACGCCCGCTGATGAAGGCCGTGCGGATCCCGGCCTTGCGCAGAAGGGCTATCCCCATCCCGTCCCTGGCGTCGAAGCGCTTGAACTCCCCGACGCTCCCGTCGACGTAGAACTTCCCGTCGGTCATGGTGCCGTCCACGTCAAGCACCAGCAGCCTAATCCTCCCCATCTTCCCTCCTGCGCGAGCGACCGCTGGTCCAGATGGTCATCCCTCTCCTCGACTGGCCGCAGAACGACAGGATTCCCCTGGCCTCCGGGGTGCCTCCCCTGTCCGACTCGGCAAGGCGCTCCAGCGCCGCCCTGAACGGCAGCCCTCCCCTGAACAGCTCGTCGTAGATCGAGCGCACCAGATCGCGCGATGCGGAGTCCATCCCCGCCCGTCGCATCCCGATCCTGTTCAGGCCGTAGATGACAGCGGGGCGACCGTCGGCCGTCAGGTAGGGGGGGACATCCTTCACCACCTTGGTCAGCCCGCCTATCATGCACAGCGCGCCGACCCGGACGAACTGGTGCAGGCCCGCCATGCCGCCTATGACGGCATCGTCGCCCACCGAGCAGAAGCCCGACAGGGCCGACTTGTTCGCCATCGTCACCCTTCTGCCGACCGAGGCGTTGTGCCCTATGTGCACCCCCTCCATAAGGAAGGCGCCGTCCCCCACCACCGTGCTCTCGTACTCGCCGGTGGCCCGGTGGACCGTGACGTTCTCGCGCAGGGTGACGGAGTCTCCGATCCTGACCCACGACTCCTCTCCGCGGAAGGAGTGATCCTGGGGCTCGCCTCCGAGGACCACGTGCTGCTCCAGGCGGCATGCCGCTCCGATCTCGACGAAGTCGAGCAGGGTGACGAAGGAGGACAGGACCGTCCCTGCGCCTATCCGCACGCGGTCGGCGACGATGCAGAAGGGGCCGATCTCCGCGTCGTCCGCGATCTCGGCCCTTGGCGACACTATCGCCGCGGGGTGAATGCGGGGCATCTAGCTGTCCGCCTTCTCCCCGTCCGCGTCCGGTGCGAGGGTCTCGGCCGCCACGAAGCTGAACTCCGCCTCCGCCGCGATCTCGCCGTCCACCCTGCCGACGGTGCGCACCTTCCCGACCCTCCTGCGCAGCCTGACCATCTCCGCCGTCGTGACCAGCTGGTCTCCAGGCCTCACCGGCCTTCTGAACCTGGCCTTCTCTACCCCCGTCAGGAACGTTATGAGGTTCTCGCAGCCGGGACTCGCGGACAGCATCATCGCGGCCACCTGCCCCATCGCCTCGAGCACCAGCACTCCGGGCATTATCGGCTCGGCGGGGAAGTGCCCCTGGAAGAAGGGCTCGTTTATCGTGACGTTCTTGAGGCCAACCGCGTGCTTCTCGTCGATCTCGACGATCCTGTCCACCAGCAGGAACGGGTAGCGGTGGGGCAGGCACTTCATTATCTTGTGTATATCCAGCATGTTTGGTCTCCTTTCGTGCGGCCCAGCCTGCGCAGGCGTTCGACCAGCCTGCAGTGCATCGCGTGGCCGGCCCTCACGGCGATTATCCGGGCGTTCAGGGGCGACCCCAGCAGGTAGAGGTCTCCCAGCAGGTCAAGTATCTTGTGCCTGACGAACTCGTCGGGGAAGCGCAGTCCCCCCGACGCCTGGATCGTGTCGGCACCGATCACCACCGCGTTCTCCAGGCTTCCCCCCCTGGCCAGGCCGTCGGCCCTCAGCCTGTCCACCTCGGACGCCAGGGCGAAGGTGCGGGCCGGCGCTATGCACTCCCTGAAGTCGTCTGCCTCGTGGTCGTAGGACGCCATGCTCGTCCCGATGGGGCTGCGGTCGTACTGGATGACGTAGGTAGCGTGCAGTCCGCTGCTCGGGAATAGGGACAGAAATCCCCCGCGAGCCTCGTCGACCAGAACAACGGGTAGCGCCGGCGAGATCGGCCCCATGCCCGGTCCAGAGATCTCGCCAGGGGGAAGCTGCTCCGACGCTAGTAACAGCTCGTCCGCGAAGCCGCTCGCGCACCCCCCGCAGGCAGGTATCTCCGGGCCGTCGAGCGATACCCTCACCGACCACAACCCCAGCCCGAGCAGAGCCGCGAACAGGTGCTCCGTGGTCCTGGCCCTCGCGCCGCCCGGCAGAAGGACCGACGTGCCGCGCCCCACCCCCTCCGCCCGGCAGGAGGCCAGTGACGCGCGCTCCCCGCCCGCCTCGAGCACCGGGCCGCCCTCCTGCAGGGGCGACACGGTGACCTCCGACGGTTCGCCGGTGTGCAGCCCCCTTCCGGAGAAGGAGACCGGGCGCTTCAGCCTTCGAAATCCGCTCATTCGTCCGCGCCTTCGGGCCGCCCGTCGACTTCGCGGGCACGAAAGGCGTCGAGCTCCTTCTCGAGCCGCTTGACCCGCGACAGGAGCTCCGGCAGGCGCTGCATCGCCGCCTGTACGCGGAAGTTCTCCCTGTGCGGCCTGGCCGGGAAGCCGGAGACCACCTCGCCGGGGGGCACGTCCCCGATGACGCCCCCCTGGGCGGCCACGATCGCCCCTCTCCCTACGCGGACGTGCTCCTTCACCCCGCTGCGCGCCGCCATCACGACCCCGTCCTCCAGGACTGCGCTGCCGGCTATGCCGGTCATGGCAACGATAATGCAGTTCTCGCCCACCTGGACATTATGAGCGATGTGCACGTGATTGTCTATCTTGGTCCCGCTGCCGACCACCGTGTCGTCCAATGTCCCCCTGTCTATCGTGGTGCAGGCGCCAACCTCCACATCGTCGCCCAGCACGACGCCGCCGAGCTGGGGCACCCTCTCCGGGCGGCACCCGTCCGGCGCTATCGGCACCCCGAAGCCGTCGCTCCCGAGCACGGAGTTGCCGTGGATCACGCAGCGGCTTCCGATGCGAACCCTCTCGAACAGCACCGCGCCGGCCTCCAGCACGGATCCAGGCCCGATGGAGCACCCCCTCCCGACGTAGACTCGCCCCTGCAGGAACGCTCCCTCGCCGACCGAGGTACCCGCCTCGACCACGCAAAGGGGGCCGACCCAGGCGGTCGGATGGACATCCGCCTCGTCCGATACGACCGCCGAGGGGTGGACGCCCGACGAGCCGAAGGAGCTGCGGCGAGGCCCGGCGAACAGGGACAGCAGCAGGGGGAAGGCCCTCTTGGGGTCGTCCGTCGACACCCCCTCGCATCCGGGGTTGCGGGCGAAGAACTCCGCGTCGGCCAGGTAGAGGACGCCCCCTCCGGGGCCGGCGAGGCGATTTTCTCCGGCTGTCGAGGCCGTCCCTTCCAAATTCCACAGGCAGACTATGTCTCCCTCGCGGCCGTTGGCCGGGGAGGCGACACCCGACACCACGCGATCACCATCGCCAACCGGCCTGCCCCCTACCCTCTCGGCTATCGCCCGCAGCGTCATGCGCTCCTCCATAAAACTCCTCCGTTCTCCACCCTGGACCGAGACGACGCGAGCTCGCGCGCGATCCGGGAAATCCATCCTCTACAGGTCCATGATGGCCTTGAGGGCCCATTTGTCGATGTCGCGCTCGTCGTATTGCAGTTCGAGCGACAGCCTGTCGTCCAGCCGATACCCCAGCCCCAGCATCGAATCGCCGCCCTCGCTGAGCCGCCACCACAGGTAAGGGGAGCGAACTCCGCCAGCCAGCCAAAGGCGGTACCACAGGACGTTCCCCGGGAAGGCTTTCTCCGCGCCGATCATCACGTTCCTGACGGGGCTCCAGCGGAACCCCCAGCGACTCTCGAGCGAGAAGTCCTTGATGGACATTATCCACTCGCCGTAGAGCTCGACATCCCACCCCGAGACGGGAAGCGCCTTCCTCCCGAGGTGAATGGCCGCCTCCGGGTACCTGCCCTCCGCCCCGGCATACGCGGACATCCACGCCCGCACGGAGTACTTGGAGCTCTCCACCTCGGCCTCCACCGGCGAAAGCTGCTCCGGCGTGAAGGAGACGTCGACCGCGGCGCGGGCGTTCGCGACGGTGTTGGTGTCGCGCAGGGCGTCCGCTGCCAGGTTCTCTATCCTAAGCTTGTTCAGCGAGGCCCATTCCAGAGGCAGGCCGACCACTGGGGCGAGGGAGCGCAGTATCTTCTCCTTGAGGTCGGAGCGAAACGCGACCGGCAGGGTGGTCGAGTTGATCGACGGGACTATCGCCAGCACCAGAGGCGGCCTTGGGGTGAAGGAGATCCTGAGTATGCGCCTCTCCTCGGTAGTTCCATCCTCCGCCGGGCCTCCCCCCTCCAGCCTGACCAGCAGGGAGGGACTCCAGCCGGGCAACACTGGAGCGCAGGCGTTCTCGATGGCCTCCTTGAGCGCCACGTCCGCCCAGGACAGGGCCTCCAGCGGCAGCAGGGCCAACATCCGGGGCAGTATCCTCTCGAGCTCCGCCGCGCCCTCGGAGAACCACTGGTCCGCGGGAGGGGACAGGGGCGGGGGGTTGATCTCCACGCTCCACTCCGTCTTCTGCCGGGCCGACAGGTCCACCAGGATCTCCGCGCCCCGCATGGACACGGACGGCGCGTAGCCCGCGAAAAGCCGCTCCGCAACCACGGACAGCAGCCTGACCCTTTCCTCGACCGAGAGGTCCGCTCGGGCGGACAGCTCCCCCCACACCGACTGAAGGCTGCGCTCGACGCTCAGCCTGAGCCAGTAGGGGGCCCCCTCCACCCGTATCTCCCCGGCGCGGGCCTCCAGAGCAGGCGCGACCGCCAAGAAAAAGGCTGCGGCGATGAACGGCAGCGCGCAGCCCTTTATTAAACCCTTCCGACCGAACTCCAAGCCGACTGTGTCGCGCACGCCCAAGAGCCCCTCCAGCGCTAGAACATCTCTCCGAAGCCGAAGTGGGTCCTGTTCTCGGTCTCTCCCTGGGCGTAGTCCACCCTGAAGTTGCCGAGGGGGGTCTTCACCCTGACTCCGATGCCCCAGGCGTCGTGGAGGTCGGAGAAGTCGATCCCCTCGTCAAGCCAGGCGTTGCCCGCATCGTAGAAGACCACCAGGCTGAAAGCCTTTTGGACGGGAATCCGCAGCTCGGCGTTGCCGAGAAACATCTCCGTGCCCTCGAACTCGCCCCCGTCGTAACCTCTGAGGGTCCCCGTGCCGCCGACCGAATACAGGCCGGCCGTGGGCAGTTCCCCGGACGAGAACCCCACGCGCACCCGCGCCGCGAAGACGACCGGGTTGTCCTTGTCTATCGCCCCGAACTGCCTGTTGAGGAAGTCCTCGAGGCCCAGGACCGGGGTGTAGTACCTGGCCTGCAGCCAGTACTTGGTGTAGCTGTACTCGCCGCCCAGGGCCTCCATCGCCTGCTCGACGTTGAGGTCTATGACGTCGCCCTTCGGGTAGCTTAAATAGGCGTCGGTGTTGTCGCGGGTCAGCGTCCCCAGCACGGAGAATATCTTTCCCCTGGTGAGGTCGTCCACGCCCGTCTGCTCCCTGATGTTGTACGCGTCGATGTCGCGCCAGTCCAGCGTGACGAACCAGCTGTACTTCTCGTCCTTCCCGAACTTCTTACCCGCGCCGAGGTAGATGTTCTTCATGTCCTCGTCGTACTTGAGCTGCCTGACGCCCTTCCGGTAGTAGTAGCGGTCCTCCCAGTTGCGCTTGAGGAAGCCCACCTTCCAGGCGTAGTTATTTCTGTCCATGTACGGCTCGGAGTAGGTCACCCAGTACTGGGAGTTGTCCCCCAGCTCGAAGCCTACCTCCCCAACCCGGCCCAGCCCCTGCCAGTTGGTGTCGGAGTAGGTCAGTCCGCCCGACCAGCCGCTCGACGTCCCGTGGCTTATGGAGAGGCCCACCTTGGCGGTCTTCTGCTCGACCACCGTGACGATGATGTCGGTCTCGTCCGGCTCCTCCCCCGGCTCGAAGCCGACGTTGACGTCCTCGAAGTACCCCTTGTTCTGCAACTTGTTGATCGAGTGCCGAAGGACGGTGGCGTTGAACGGGTCTCCGCGTCGCATCTTTATCTCGCGCGCGATTACGTTGGTCTTCGTCTTGGCATTCCCCTGGATGATGATGTTCCCGACCCTGGGCTCCACTATCTGGACGTCGATCATCCCGCCCTCCACCTTTACGTCGGCAATCTTGACCATGACGTAGCCGTCCTCGTGGTACTTCTCCTGTATGCGGTCGAGATCGTGACGGAAGAAGACCCGGTTGAACACGTTGCCGGGCGTCGTGAAGACCAGCTTCAGCAGATCCTCGTCGCTGTAGATGCTGTTGCCGGAGAAGGATACGCTCTCGACGACCGGGTTCTCCTTGACGATGAAGGTCACGCCCACCCCGTCGGCGACGCTGTACAGGTTGATGTCCACGAAGGAGAAGAAGCCGAGGGCGTAGATGGCCTCGACGTCGCTTTGAAGCTGCTCCCGGCTTATGGGCTCTCCGGCCTTCGTCCTGACCACGCCGAGGATGTGCTGGGATACGACGTGCTCGTTGCCCTCCACGTCGACCAGAGCCACGACCGGATCCTGGGCCGACGCGGGAACCGCCCCGAGCAGGGCCGCCAGCAGGCACAGCAGACATGCCGTTCGCCAGGACCTCATGTTGATTTCTTTCACGCGCACTCTCTCCTTCCGAAAAAGCAGGGTGGATTCATTTCGTGACAAAATAATTCAAAAACGTCGCCAAACCGCAAACAAGCAGAACGCCGACGGGGACGCAGTCCAAGGGCGTCACCTCTGGAACTGGATCGGCGACTCCTCCCCCCTAAGGGCCTTGCGTCCTATCTGGACGAGGGAGAGGATCGAGTCGAGCTCCGCCGTCTCGGGCGCCGCTACCGCCGAGACCCTCTCGACATGAGCGGGTGCCTCTCGACCCTTTCGCGACGGGGCGGCGACGTACGCCACCCTGCCGGCTGTCCTCGCGTCCGCAGGCGCTTCTGCCGGCGCGTCCGTTCCGTCGAACTCCTGTTTTTTCGCCATCCACTCAAGATTCGCGTCGCTTAGGCTCTTCCTTAACGCGTCCAGGAGCGCCTTCTCATCCGCGGTCACCCACTCCAGCCTGTTCTCGGCCAAAGCGTCCAGCCCGGGGCCCGCCGCGACCGACTGGACGACCGGCCCCTGGCTCTGCATCGCCAGCGGCGCCGCGGACGCGAAGATCAGGATCGAACAGACGAACGCCACCCGGAGGGCGGTCGCCTCTCTCCTGGTCGGCCTGGGGGTCATGGACTCCTCGGCGCGCGCCCATATTTCGCCCCTTACCTCCTCGAGCTCGGCCTTGGCGCACTCCATGTCCGCCAGGGCACTGCCCCAGGATCCCGCGGAACAGGCCTTCGCGCACCTCTCCAGCCATCTGTATATCCTAGCGAACTTCCTCTCCATGACAAGCCCTCCGTGGGATAATCCCCCGCGCACGCAGTGCGCGCGATACAAGCATATCCTGTTATCCCGTTTCAGACTTGATTTGTGGCCTCCGGGCCCAGGCATTTTCGAAGTTTCGCTATCGCGCTCCTTCTGAGCCGATAGACGTGGCTGACATCGATCCCCCGTTCCCTGGCCACATCCCTGGCCTCCATGCCCTCGATCAGCATGGCCTTCAGCACTTCTTCCTCCCTCGCGGGTAGCCTCTTCATCTCCTCAAGCACGGCAAGCACCGTGTCGAAGGCGTCGGGCGAAAACCCGTCGTCCACGGCCAGGAGTTCATCCTCCACAGGTATCGGCGCCCTGCTCTCCGAGCGCTGCAGGTAGTTTATCATCTGCCCCCTGATCCTGTAGAAGGCGTATGTGGTGAACCTGAGCCCGCGCTCCGGCTCGAAACGGTCTACCGCTCTGATGAGGGCCATCATCCCCTCCTGGACCAGGTCCTGGTACGAGGAGGGTCGGACCGTGAACTTCTTCGCCAGCCAGAAGACAAGCGGACGGTACGAGACGATAAGCTCGTCCCTCGCGTCCTCGTCGCCCTCATTGGACATGCGGCGCCACAGCTCCTCCTCCAGCGCGCGGGCGGCCCGCCCGTCGGCGCCTTCGGCGTCCCCTCCCGCCAATTGCCCGGGGAAAACCGTACTCTCCATTCGAGTCACGACAGCTCCTCCCCCTTCAGCCCGGCTCCGTCAAATTCTACCAGCAAACCCTCCTCTTGTCTAAACAGTGAAGGCGATTTTTGGCAAAATTTCCTCCGCGACATCAAGGTGCAGACAGTCGTTGAGGAAGACCAGCGAAAACCCCCTGCCCCCCGACTCGACAGCGGTCACGGAGCAGTTGGACAGCTTGACCCTCCAGGTCGAATCCAGGCTCATCCCGATCAGGATAGCCAGCGCCGCCCGGATCACCCCGCCGTGGCTGACGATCACGACCCGCTCCTCGTCGCAAGCGGACGCCTCCTCCAGCACCGGCAGGAGCCGGGACCTTATCTCGACGA
Organism: Synergistota bacterium; assembly: GCA_022704435.1. Taxonomy (GTDB): domain Bacteria; phylum Synergistota; class Synergistia; order Synergistales; family Aminobacteriaceae; genus JAAYLU01. The sequence goes on from JAKJGK010000048.1 coordinate 11,778, forward strand.
ACGACTCGCCGCCGGGCGGCGTGCGCTCGAACGGGCTCCTCCTCCACTCGCGGAAGGCCTCCGGGTCCCTCTTCTCGAGCTCCAGCATGGAGTGACCCTCCCAGTCGCCGAAGCCCATCTCCAGCAGACCGTCTCGCGGCACGACCTCGCAGCCGCACGAGGCCGAGAGTATGTCGGCGGTCTCCCTGGCGCGGGACATAGGGCTACACAACAGCCTCGCGCCCCTCCAGCCGCCGGAGCGAAGCGCCAGGCGCCGGGCCTGGGCGCGCCCCTCGTCGTTCAGGGGAACATCGCTCCTGCCCTGGAAGCGCAGGGCGTTGTTCCAGTCGGTGCTGCCGTGCCGCACGAAAAAGATATGACGCTTTGCCAATGGCGCCCCTCCTTGCAGGTTAGACACTTCCCGGAGTCGATGATACCATACGGAAGGCCTGCTAGGCCGAGAGGAGGCCGGGCATTGTACCGATACTACCCTGGCAACTACGCCGACCCCAACGCCGAGGAGATAATATCGTTGCTGGACGGGAGCGGGGTGCGCTGTTCGCGCCTGCTGTGGACCGGAGTGTACCGTGGCGTCGAATCGCACGCGGCTGCGCTGGTCGAGGGGATAATCCCGGCGGTGATCGACAGGTTCACCACCGTCGAGGACGTGGAGATCGGCACGCCGACGATGGTCGAGGAGCTCCCGTCGCCCCTGGCGGTCATGAGCATGGTGGAGTACTACTATCACAACCCGGTCTACACCTGCGAGAGGACTCAGGCGGAGTTCGACCGCCTGTACAGGCTGCTCTTCCCGTCAGGCCGCAGGTACGAGTGCTTCGCCTGGTCGGACGACTGGTGCGACTTCTTCGACGCAGGGAAGGAGTGGTTCGGGACCGGCTGCTGGAGCGTCTACGACACCACCTCGCGGGCGTTCACACTGTTCTTCGTGTCCGAGACGGATTGAGGCGCGAGGAGGCGAGCTCCTCGGCGCCAAGGACACCTCACCCGCGCCGCAGCCTTCCCTCTCGGATCTCGGCCAGCTGTTCAGGCGTAAAGCCGGTGTAGAGCAGGATCTTCTCCTCCGGCTCGCCGTTCTCGAGCATAGCCAAGGCCACAGCGATCCCCATCTCGAACTGGCCTGCCTCGCGCCCCTCCTCTCGCCCCTCCTCGCGGCCCTCCGTCTTGAGCCTGCGTATCTCCTTCTCGATGTAGGTAAGCATCCTGTCAACCTCCTCTCGGTCACTGAATTTCTCGGGAAAGACGTCCATGTCTACGCCCTCGCGTACAGCGTATGCGCTGAAATACCCGTGGATGTGGCGCGCGAGCAACAAAGCCTCGTCGTCTCCCAGAGCTTGACCATGTAGGACAGCATGCGCCAAGGCATCAGGAAGTCCACCCTCGACTGGTGCTCTATTAGGATGTAGACGTAGGCCTCAAGGCCGCCGCGTCTTATGCGGTACACCACGTCGGAGCGCTTCTCTCTGAGGTCCTCGGGGATGAAGGTGACGTTCTCGAGTACCACGTCTTCCGGGTCCACGTCCGGTATGTCGCGCCTCAGGTAGCGCCTTGCGAAGCGAAGGAAGAGCTCCTTGTCCCCCAGCATCCTGCGGAATGCGCTGTCCTTTTCCGCCATGCGGCTCTCCTTTCGGACCGGGATTTTTCGTTATTATAGCATTTTTCGACCTTTGACGGGTCCGAGCCCGCCAGGCCACCCGGGTCAAGCGCAATGGGCATGTCGGCACTCCGGTATTGTTATGGAAGCCGGAAAAAAGAAAAAAACAGGCTCCCCGCTAAACTCGGGGAGCCTTGGTATTACTGGAGCCGGTGTGCGGACTTGAACCGCAGACCTGCGCATTACGAGTGCGCTGCTCTGCCAACTGAGCTACACCGGCGAAACTGGCGGTCCCAACGGGGTTCGAACCCGTGTCGCAGCCTTGAAAGGGCTGTGTCCTGGACCACTGGACGATGGGACCGCATAACTCCAAGTGGTGAGCCGTGTGGGGGTCGAACCCACGACACCCGGATTAAAAGTCCGGTGCTCTGCCTCTGAGCTAACGGCTCGTTGCTTTCATCATGCGCAAGTGCTTATTTTACACAAAATACCAGTCCAGTCAAGGCGGAGCAGACGTTAACATTTCGGAGCATTTCATAACTCTTGAACGTCGTCGAACAGACAGTCCGATGCCCGTGAGGACGTCCCCCTGGCGGCTCAATGTCAACACAGGGAGAGATATTTCATGTCTGTTGTGCCTATTCGTCAAGAGTTTTGGAACCTTCAGCCTGATTACATTCTGTCTCTGTAGCATTTGGCGAAGCGGGCGTCACCGTGCGAACGTACTTTTTTCTCCTCTCGCGCGACCGGGCGACCAACTCCTCGCCGTAGGCCATCTGCCCCTCCACCATCGCCGGTGAGGTCCCCCCGTAGGTGGTCCTTCTCTCGACGGCCCGCTCCAGCGACAGGTCGGGGAAGAGGTCGTCCGAGGCGGCGGGGAGCAGCTCGCCCCACTCTTCCCTGGACAGGTCGAGCAGCCCCTTGCCCCTCGCGATGCACTCCTTCACGAGCCTGCCGGTCATGGCGTGAGCCTCGCGGAATGGCACTCCCCGCGACACCAGGTGCTCGGCCACGTCTGTCGCCAGTACGAGGCCGTCCTCCATCCCCCTGCGGGCCCTTGCCCGGTCTATCCGGACGGAGGCGAGCAGGGGCGGCAGCACGGCGAGGATGCCGGAGACCGTGTTCAGCGTCGCCAGCAGGCCGCGCTTGTCTTCCTGCAGGTCTCGGTCGTAGGTTGAGGGAAGCCCCTTGAGGGTTACGAGCAGGTCGACCAGGCGGCCTATCACCTGGCCGGCCTTGCCGCGGACGAGCTCCGGCACGTCGGGGTTCTTCTTCTGGGGCATCATGCTGGAGCCGGTGCAGAAGGCGTCCGGGAGGATCAGCCAGCCGAACTCGGCGGACGAGTAGACGACGAAGTCCTCGGCCAGTCTGCTGCAATGTACGGCGAACAGGGCGGCGAAGGAGTGGTAGTCCACCATGTAGTCCCTCTGGGACACTGTGTCCAGGCTGTTGCGCGTGGGGGCGGGGAATCCTAAGGAGGACGCCGTCAGGAACCGGTCTAGAGGCAGGGTGGACCCGGCCAGCGCCCCGGCGCCGAGCGGGCACTCGTTGAGCGAGTCGAGCGCGAAGTACAGGCGGTCCAGGTCGCGGGAGAAGGCGGTGAAGTGGGCCATCCAGTAGTGCCCGGCGGAGATGGGCTGCGCCTGCTGAAGGTGGGTGTAGCCGGGGATTATTATGTCGAGGTGTCTCCCGGCGAGGGACAGCAGCTCTGACATCAGGCGCTCCAGGCCCTCGGCTGTGTCGAGCAGCCGGTCTCTCAGGAACAGGCGCACGGTGGTAGCGACCTGGTCGTTGCGGCTCCTTCCGGTGTGCAGCTTCGCGCCGACGGGGCCAGCGAGGTCGGTCAGGCGGCTCTCTATGTTCATGTGGACGTCCTCGAGTTCCGGGTCGGGTTTGAAGGCGCCGCTGGCGATCTCGTCGCGTACGACCATGAGCGACTCCTCTATCGTCTTCACCTCCGAGGGCTCCAGCAGGCCGACCTGGCCAAGCATCCTGGCGTGGGCCAGGCTGCCCGCTATGTCCCACGGCGCGAGCACCCAGTCGAGGTCGAGCGACTGGGTGAAGTCGCGGACTACCGCATCGGTGGACTCTGAAAAACGACCCTTCCACATGGTCATATCTCCTTTCGAACGGCGTTTGAGCCGGGTATCGCAGGCTCGCAGCCCCACTCCGACGGCGAGCGGCACTCCAGCGGGCGGACGACTCGCTCCAGCAGGCTGTCCGCGGGATGACCTCCCAGGGCCAGCCAGTACGCGACCTGCAGGTGCAAGCACTTGACCCCGCCTCCGCAAGACGAGCGTATCCCGCCGACGCCTCCGCGGGCCAGCGAGCCCCACATCGCGGGCCTGTGGCGACTGAGGAATCGTCTGTGCGCAGGCGGCAGGGACATTATTCTGATGCGGGCGGCGAGCAGGTTG
>JAKJGK010000170.1 GCA_022704435.1 Synergistota bacterium
GGACGATCCCGCCCCCCAAAGACGTCCGGTCATCCGGCTTCCGAAGGTGAACAAGTGGCTCCTGCTCCTCGCGGGGGCGCTTCTGCTGGTCTCGTTCCTGCTGCCCGCCTTCGCCGAGTTCTACACAGACTGGCTGTGGTACGACTCCGAGGGGTACGGCGGAGTCTTCTGGACGCGCCTGTTCGCGAGGATACCTCTGTTCCTCGCGGGGCTGGCCGTCTTCGCCGCGGTCACCTGGGTCAACCTCGCCTTCGTCAGGCGAAACCTCGCTGCCATACGTCCCGAATTCACACCGCTCCTCTCGTCGAGGGCGGCCGGGATGGCGGTGGGGGCAGCCGCGCTGTTCTTCGGCGTCACGGAGGGGGCGTCCGCCTCCACCGAGTGGGCGATGGTGCTCCGCTTCTTCAACTCCACCCCGTTCGGCACGTCCGACCCTATCTTCGGCCACGACGTCGGCTTCTACATCTTCTCCCTGCCCTTCTGGTCGTTCGTGCACTCGCGCCTGATGGGGGCGCTCTTCCTGTGCGCCGCGATCGCCCTGGTCGGCTACGGACTGGTGCTCGCGCCGCGCGGGCGCGACTTCCTCGAGATCAGGGTTCCGAGGCCCGTCCGGTCGCACCTGACCGTGCTGGCATCCGCAGGCGCCCTCCTGTGGGGCCTGGGCTACGTGCTGGACAGGTACGCGATACTCTTCTCTCCGACGGGAGTGGTGTTCGGCGCCGGCTACACCGACGTCCACGCGGGCCTGCTGGCGCTGAACGTACTGGCGGCCGGGTCGCTGCTGGTCGCGGGCGCGCTGCTCGTCACCCTGTTCCGCGGGGGCTGGAAGCTGCCGGTCGGCCTGGTGGGCCTGCTGGTGGCGGCGAGCGTCCTGCTCAGGGGCGTCTACCCGGCGATAGTTCAGAAGTACATAGTGGAGCCGAACGAGTTCGACCGGGAGCGCAGCTACATCGAGCACAACATCGAGGCCACCCTGCGCGCCTACAACCTGCACACCGCCGAGCAGAGGATGATAGTGCCCGTCGAGGCCATATCCTGGAGCGACGTGGAGGAAAACCGCGACACCATCGACAACATACGCCTGTGGGACCACGCGCCGCTCCTCAGCAGCTACAAGCAGCTGCAGGAGATTCGCACCTACTACGACTTCTCGAACGTCGACATCGACCGCTACACCCTCCCCTCCCCCGACGGGAGCAGCCAGTACCGCCAGGTCATGCTGGCGGCGCGCGAGCTCGACATCCAGGGGCTGCAGAACCCCACCTGGATCAACACCCGCCTTGAGTTCACCCATGGCTACGGCATAGTGATGAACCCGGTGAACGAGGTGGCCGGGAGCGGCCTGCCGCGCCTGTGGGTGCGCGACCTTCCCCCGGTCAGCGAGATCCCGCTCAACATCGAACGCCCGCAGATCTACTTCGGCGAGAAGCCCAGTTCCTACATCTTCGTCGGCACCACGGTGCAGGAGTTCGACTACCCGATGGGCGACTCCAACGCCCGCACGGCCTACGACGGGGCGGGCGGCGTCACGATGGGTACCTTCGCGAGGCGGCTGCTCTTCTCCCTCAAGTTCGCGGACATAAAGATCCTGTTCTCCGACGTGTTCACGCCGGAGAGCCGCGTGCTGTACCACCAGAACATCCGCGAGAGGCTGACCCGAGTCGCGCCATTCCTGCAGTTCGAGCAGGACCCCTACCTCGTGGTGTCCGGCGGCAGGCTGGTGTGGATGATGGACGGCTACACCACCGCCAACAGCTACCCCTACTCGCAGCCCGTCTACCTCGGGAGGGGGCGCCAGGTCAACTATATTAGGAACAGCGTGAAGGCCACGGTGGACGCCTACGACGGGACGATGCGCTTCTACGCCGTCGACCCGGACGACCCGGTGCTGCGCGCGTGGAGCGGGATCTTCCCGGGCGTGTTCAGCCCGTTCTCCGAAATGGATGGCAGTCTCAAGGAACACCTGCGCTACCCGCAGGACCTGTTCAACATCCAGAGCGAGGTCTACCGCACCTACCACATGACAGACGCGAACACCTTCTACAACAAGGAGGACGTCTGGGACAGGATGGGCACCGGCGAATCGCGCTCTTCAGCGCCGGAGGCCTACTACGTCAACATGCGCCTCGCCGACTCCGACAGGTCGGAGTTCGCTCTGATCTCCCCCTTCATGCCGGTGAGCAGGAACAACATGATCGCCTGGATGGCCGGGCGGTCCGACGGCGCGAACTACGGCCAGCTGCTGGTCTACCAGTTCCCCAAGCAGACCCTGATCTACGGCCCGGCCCAGGTGGAGGCCCTGACCAACCAGAACAGCGAGATCTCCGCCCAGCTGTCGCTGTGGAGCTCGCGCGGGACCGCCGTCATACGCGGCAACATGACCGTGGTGCCGGTGGGCAGGGGGCTGCTCTACGTCCAGCCGGTCTATCTGCGGGCGCAGAACAGCGAGCTGCCGGAGTTGCGCCGCGTGATAACCTCCACCGGCGGCAGGGTTGTTTGGGGGGATACGCTCGAGGACTCCCTTGTGCGCCTGCTCTCCCCGTCGGCGGCAGACAGGGCGGGGGCTGCCGAGGAGCCGCCCGCGGGCGACGCCCCGAGGCCGCTGGACGAACCCGCCGCGACCGGGGGCGACAGGGCGCTGTCCGGCCTGGCCGCCGAGGCGATGAGACACTGGGACGCGTCGCAGGAGGCCCTGCGCAGGGGCGACTGGGAGGCCTACGGCAGGGAGATGGGAGGCCTCGAGAGGGTGTTGAGGGAGATGACCGAGTAGCGGGAGGGAGCGGCTTGAGCGACCTGACGGGAAGGGTGCGGCGCATGGTGATCGGCCTGCTGGCGTCCTCCTCCGCAGTCCTGCTGCTGACAGGCTGCGAGGGAGATCGCCTGCGCGACTTCATAATGTCGCGCGCGATCTTCGCCCCCCCTGCCGACGAGGGCCCCAAGCCGTGGACGGTCGGGCCGGAGATGATCGATCTGCTGCGAAGCGGCGGCGGGGGGATCTTCGCCCCGGCGGTCGAGATCGCGGGCGCGTTCTCCGAGGCCGGACGGGCCGCCGCGGACCTTCTCGTCGCCACCGCGGACAGGATACGCGACCTCGCCCTCTTCATAACCGGGCAGAACCCGGACATTCCGATGGAGACGGCGCTCGTGCAGGCCGCAGCTTTCTGGAAGTACTCCATCAAGTACAGCGCGCCCATCGACCTCGTGATCGCGGTGGCCCAGACCGAGAGCAGGTTCGACCCCGGGGCGCGCAGCCCCGCCGGAGCGGCCGGCGTCATGCAGGTGATGTGGAGGGTGCACTCCGGGCTGCTGCTGGCCAACGGCATCATGGACGAGGCCCAGCTGCACGACCCCGAGCTCGGGATAGCCGCGGGCAGCCTGCTGCTGTCGCGCTACCTGAGGGCCGAGGGCGATGTGAAGACCGCCCTCGGCCGGTACTTCGGCGGGTCTCCGACCGTCTAC